>JALXAX010000078.1 GCA_026991755.1 Thiotrichaceae bacterium
ACCCTCTTCGGCTGACTGGCTATGTAAAAAAACTCATTAAGGATCAACCATTAATTCCTTTTTTTACTACGCCATTCAGCCGAAGAGAATCACTCTATAGGCTGTCTAACTGAGGATTTTAGGTTGAAAGCAACATTAATCAAGTTTCAGTGGTTTTCTGAAGTTAGAGTTACTACTTTGTCTGATGGGAGTATCTGAAAGAGAATTATCATATTATTGCTGGCAGTTATTTCTATAGCGACAATTATACAAAACTGCACTACTAAACAACTAAAACCCGCAAATACTCAACAAAAAGGTAACATCATCCTGGACCTGCTTTCCTCTCTCAGCTAAGTCATCAATGCTTACAAAACGTATTGAAAAGCGTTGTGTACCGGCACTAATTTCAGGGTAATAAGAAAAACTGCTAGGGATATGCACTCTCAATAGTTGATAGTTTTTAGCTTGTGGCCCTGATCGTAGTGAAGCCTGATAAAATCCATCTTCAGCAACATATTGAACCTCTTCAGCACTCTTTCTAATAAGATCCATAACAAGTGTTATTGCTTCTCTGGATTTTTGATAAGGTTCGACCCAAAGTTTAAGTTGTTCTGTTCTTACTTCAGCAGGTTGATTAATCCATAAATTAAAAATGGGGGCGTCAAAGGTATTAAGGCCACCACTCACACTGAGACGTTGTTTGACAAAATTAAGAAAAGAATGGCTTTTCATAAACTGCCCAAACTGGCCATGAAAGCTATATAACTCTTTAGTTTTTTCTTCAAGAACTTTTATAATTGAGTTTTTCTTATCTTCAACTTCATCATTTTCACCATTGAAGTTCTTGATCACCATGGTTTGGTGGTCAATAATCTTTAAAATAGCACTTTTAACATCCAGCCGCGAAGACATCTCATGTAACTCTAGCAGTAATTCAATAGCGGTTTGGCTATTAATATCGGAAGGATCAGAAACATAATGATCGAATCGTTCAAACATATGTTCAAGTCGCATGAAAAGACGTATTTTCTCATTCAGTGGCTGTTCGTAAATAATCATTTAACCCATAGTTTCCTATTGAGCCTTTTGTATGAAGAAATGACGAGATAGAAATAAGTACAATCTCTCCTATCATACTAAAAATAGGGAAGTTTAAGCCGTTCTTATTCGTTATATCTTTCGTGTAAAAGGTCTCTTTTTTATAAATAGCGCTAACAACCATGTGCACTCTCTAATAGCCTGAGATGGAGTGCTTCCACTTGTTTCGCCAACGCTTCTTTTGATCCTTTATTATCCAGCGTTTCTGTTGCGATTGCCAGACGTTCTTTTTCTGTCGCCTGCTTATTCATGATTGATTTAATAGCGGCTTCCACTAGACTATCCCTCTCCTTAATCCTTTCTAACTGCTGCTGTTTAGAGCATGTAACAACGATGATTTTATCAAATAAATCCTCATAGCCTTTTTCAACCAAGAGGGGAATATCAACAATAAGATACTCATTAACTACCGAAGAACCCTTTAATGATGTGACTTCATCCATAAGAGACTTAATCTCATCACGAATAAGAGGATGAAGAATAGCCTCAAGTTTGATGAGCAGCGTACTATCTGAAAAAGCTTCTTGTTTGAGTAAAGCTCTATTTAACTGACCATCTTCTTGTATATACTGATTTCCCAAATAGGTTGCTATTTCCTGTAAGGCAGGTTCACCTGGCTCCACTAATTCTTTAGCTATAACATCTGCATCAATCACAGAAACATCATATTCTTTAAAATAGTGAACAGCAGTACTTTTACCACAACCGATACCGCCTGTTAGACCAACTTTCAACATGCTTATACCTCTACCGCATCTTATAATTGCCAACGGGATAACGCCGTTCTCAGAAGCAAACATTTGATTATTCTGGGGTTCACTCCAATTATAATGGAACTAATGAAGGTTAAATTTAACTCAAATACGTATTCTTTGATAGCCAATAGTCTGATAAACACTACCGAGTAGTATTATTCTGCCCATAACACCCCAAATACATGATCCATAAGCTATTCTTTTATAGCTATAAATAAACCTGTTGTTATAAGTTAAATTGATTCATTTAAACATGTACATTTATCCGCCATATTAGTATATTAGTACATATAATAAAGAATAATCATTGACCCCAACTATTTTGCGAGGATAGTTTTGATGGTGAAAAAGTTTCTACAAGTCCCATTTGCCACTGTGCTATGGGCTATACTAAGCCTTACAGCATTCCCCCTCTTATCTTATGCTGCTGATTCATCTCCTGATAAATGGAGCGGAGCCGTTATTTACACTAGTGATAACAAAGTTTCCAGCGGTGTTCCCGTCTCTAAATGTCATATATTAAGTAATGAACATGCTGTTCGTAATCAACAGAAGGTTAACGTTACCCTATTAGGAAAACGCCATCAGGCCACTGTTGTTTCTATCGATAAAACAAATGATTTATCGCTATTAAGTGTATCAGGATGTCCTATTAATCATTTCGCTAAAATATCTAAAGTACAACCTATGAAAGGTGACCAAGTTACTTCTATTTATTATCGACAAGGAAGAGTGCGTAACCAAATAGCGAAAACATCAGGTCATTTTTTAGGATACCTTGATATCGTCACTGAAGAAGATAAAAACATGTTCTCTATGCTGATTGATGACAACAGCCCCAGAAAAGGCGCTTCTGGTGGTGGGGTTGCCACAAAGAATGGGCTAGTCTCGGTTATTTTTGGAGTATCGAGCCAGAACAATAGGCACCAAACCTTTGCGGTTGACTTCTTCTCGTTTAGTACTTTTTTAAAGAAAAATCACATTCAAATTTAGACCTTCTGGTACAACGCATAGATATAGGGCTTTTTATCACCTCTAGGGTTGATATAGACATGATTAAAGCTTGAAACCAAGCGAAAAGATTCCCCTAATCGTACGGATAATTCATCAGTCGAGTATTGATGAATATTTAAACCAGCACATTGCTCCGCTCCAGCTTTCGAAAACTCCGCAAAGATAGCATATCCACCTTTTTTAAGATGCTCTTTAATATTTTCAAAATACCTTTGGATAGCAGCCTCTTTCGTCAAAAAATGTAAAACCGCTCTATCAATCCAAACATCCAAAAGAGGAATAGCACTTTTAAAAGGTTCAGCAATATTCTGGCACAGCCAATCAACCCGCTCACTTTTCTCAGCTAACCTTTCTTTCACCTTGTCCAAAGCAGTGATACTAATATCGTTTAAAACCAACCTAACCTTCGGTTCTTCTAAAAGCGCATCAATAAGCAAGGATGTTCCTGCACCCGAGATAAATAATGTCGAGTCTTGCCAGTTTTTTATTTGATTCAATAAATCAAATGTCTTGGATAAATCTGTCTCATACCAACCTAACATCTCATCTTCTATTTCAGAGAAAAGAGCATCCCAATGTTTAGTGATAGACTTCATTATAGGTGTCCGTTTAGTAACTACTCAGCTTACCCACTACTTTGTCCAATAGCTGCGTCGCCTACAGGGATGTAGGTGAGGAGCGAAAGCAGGACGCGGTAGCTTTGAAAGTACTCATTTATACTTATAAACTGCGCCCTTTCGCCTTGCTCTTGAACAAAATAGTGGACAATCTGAGCAGTTACGAATTACGCTGAGTAGTTACTCCGTTTATTCTCATTGATTAAGGAATCTGATTAAGTCTGATCAATATTTCTGGGACTTAGCTGAGCTTTAGCAAAAATCAGGCCAATTATAGCCTCAGAAAAACGAATCATGACTTATTCAGGGGCTTATTACAGCTGTCATCATATTACTCCACCATAGTGTCTAAAATAAACCAATGACGAACAACGATATTCTTCCGACCGATATGAAAGGTTGGCATAAGCGAGTGCTACAACTAACATGGCCTATTATGCTTTCCAATCTTTCTGTGCCTTTAGTGGGTGCTGTAGATACCGCTGTAGTTGGGCAACTTTCTCACCCACGCTACATGGCAGCCGTTGCCATAGGCGCTATTATTTTCAGCAGTGTCTTTTGGGCCTTCGGGTTTTTACGCATGGGTACAACGGGTTTTGTATCTCAAGCCTATGGCAGAAATAACACGCATCAAGTAAGCCTTGCTTTTTTACGTGCTTGCTCAATAGCTATCGTATTAGGCTTTATCATTATTCTGCTTCAAAAACCTATTGGCTGGTTAGCTTTTTCATTGATGGACACCAATGCAGAGGTGACTTCAACCGCCGAGTCGTACTACGCGATACGCATCTGGAGCGCACCCGCTACCTTTGTAAACTACTGCATATTAGGAACATTAATTGGCTTACAACGTATGCGTTTGGCACTAGCCACCCAGTTAGTGTTAAACGGGGCTAATATCCTATTAGACTTATATTTCGTTCTAGTTTTAAAGATGGACTCTGAAGGGGTCGCATTGTCCTCCGCCATCAGTGATTACCTTGCAGCGGGGTTTGGCTTATGGTTACTGCGTGAATATATTAGGCCTGTTTTAGAACAACCCACTACATTCATCAAACACATGCTTCATCGCAAAGAACTTCGCGCTATGTTTAGCGTCAATATCAACCTCTTTATACGCACCCTATTCCTTACCAGTGCTTTCTTCTTTTTTACCGCACAAAGCACTCAATTCGGTACAGCAACACTAGCTGCAAATGCCATTCTCATTAATATGTTACACATGCTAGCCTATGGACTGGATGGCTTTGCCCATGCCGCTGAAGCCTTAGTAGGGGGAGCTTATGGCAAGCGCGACAAGCAAGCTTTTAGTGCAGCCGTAAAAAGCAGCATGTTATGGGCAGCTATCGCTTCGGTAATGATTACTGGGCTTTATGCCCTATTTGGAATGTCTATCATCCGTTTAATGACGGGTATTGAGGAGGTGATAAGTCTGGCTGAAAGCTATTTACCCTGGCTAATTGCAGCCCCTGTTTTGGCGGTTTGGAGTTACCAATATGACGGCATTTTTATTGGCACCACACAAACTAGTACGATGAGGAATACCGTTGGTATCGCCTTAGTCATTTACGTTATTGTTGCTTTAGTGACAGTACCTTATTGGGGAAACCATGCACTTTGGGCTAGCCTAATGCTATTTCTGGTCATACGAGGGGGAAGCCTAGCTTTATACTATCCAAAACTACTGGCAAGCATGAATACCCGCACTAATCCGTAACCACGCAGATTCACCCCCCAAAGCCACTACTTTATCGCGCATACCATGCCAAGCTTGCAAGCCACCTGTATGAATCATACCAATAGACTGCCCTTCTTCTATTTGATTATCTTCAATAAGCTCAAGCATTTTTCTACACATCTTTGAGGTATAAATGGGATCAAGTAAAACGCCTGTTTGCTGCAACCACAGCAGGATAAAGTCTAGTAATGCTTTATCAAACTTTGCATACCCCCCATAGTCGGCTGGAATAAATTGATAACTACCACGAATGTCGAATCCTGCCAGTAATTCATCAACTCGCGAAGCAAGGCTATCATCACGCAGTACTGCAAAGCCGAGTGCCTGTTGATTAGCCTTTAAACCACTCACCAATCCCGCCAGTGTTCCTCCTGTTCCACAAGCTACAGCTAGCGTATCAATATCGCCAAGTGTGCGATTAGCCAGTTCTGCCAGCCGTTTACACCCTTCAACCGCCAATGCATTGCTACCCCCTTCAGGGATAAAATAAGCGGTGGGATATTGCCTGGCCAACTCATCCAGATAGCTTTGCTGGTAACGTAAACGGTAGGTTTTACGATCCACAAAGTGCAGCTGCATGCCGTAGTCCTGTGCAAGCTGTAAAGTGGGGTTACTTGCGTACTCAGGCTCTCCTCGGATGATACCCACGGTTGCCAAGCCTTTGGATGCTCCATAAAGCGCTAAGGCATGAATATGATTAGAGAAAGCACCACCAAAGCTGAGTAATTGCGTAAACCCCTTGTTAATAGCATCATCTACATTGGGCGCTAATTTAAATAGCTTGTTACCGCTAGCCAGTGGGTGCAAGTTGGATATATCTAACATCGTCAAAGAGATATTGCGTGATTCCACAGAGGGATGCTGAACAGGAATGACATCAGGTAGAGGCATTTTCATAAACATCTAGAGCAATACATCTCCTAGTTGCAAACCTGTTGAATGTGTCACATTAGCTTGCATATTCTGTCGCCCTTGCCGACTCTGCACTTGAGCCAAAAAAAGTTCTGCGGTAGCCAGAGCATCTTCCAACGCATTATGCGCATGATAACGGGGTAATCCATAGTGCTTACGCAGATTAAACAAGCGTAGCTGATGGGCAGTAATGACTTGCTGGGTTCGCTGTAAATACTTCTGTTCTATCGCTAAAGTATCGACCATTAATAATGGCAACGTCATGCCATAAAGCTGTTTACAGATATTATTTAAAAAAGTCTTTTCGATAGCCGCGTAGTGTACCAGTAATACTTTACCTGCCATTTTTTCTAATAGCCTCGGCAAGAGTTGATGAATATGATCACCTAAAGCGGCACGATCTTCTGTGATTTTGTGAATAGCGATACTTTCATCAGAAATAGGCCGATTGACCTTAACGACAAAATGCCCTTTTTCTTTTAGTAAAATCCTTTGTTGTTGAATCACAATGTAACCTATGCTCAAAATAGCTTCTTTTTTAGCATCCAAGCCCGTTGTTTCGAAATCTAAGGCTAAAAACTCCACCTCCTCAATGGGCGTATTTTTATCAGGCAAGGGGGTTTCTAAATAGGTTTTAAGCGCTTTTGGATAAGCACCCGAAGCGGGTAACTTTTCTAGTAGTTTTTTTTGCTGCGTTGCTATGGGTAAGTATTTTAAAAGCATTGCTATATGATGGGTATGTGAACTCTCCCCTCCATAGAATCATTGTTTCTTATTGGGTACAAGTAATAAAACCAACAAACCTGACAAGATCATAGCGATGGAAGCCAACAAAAAGGGGGCAGTTAATGCCTGAGTCCATTGAGCTACAAGCCCCATGGTTAATGCACTCACTGCATAACCAAAATCACGCCAGAAACGATAAACACCCAGCAAGGTTCCACGTTGTTTGGCAGGGCTATAGTCGGCAACGGCTGCACCTAAAGTGGGGTATAACATAGCCATACCCACACCAATCATGGCGGCTTCTAACGTCCATAACAATACGCTATGGGTATGCGGGATCAGAAATACACCGACTCCACAAGTCCACATACCGCCAACAATCAATATTTTTCGGCCAATTTTATCGGACAACGGCCCTGTTATAAGTTGTGACCCACCCCACACCATGGCATACACAGAGATAATAGCGCTGCCTTCCAGCAAACTAAGGTCTTGTGAAAGGAAGTAAACAGGCAGAAATATCCACACCAGTGAATCAGTGAATTTCTCTATTAAACCTGCTTGATTCAGCGCTAACAATGTTTTGTCGTGCCAACTGGCTTGCAAGAACATGCTTCCTAAGCTGTCTTGCTTGCTTTCTATTTTGTTTTTACCTTCGTTCTTATTACTATCATTATCATCAGCTTTAGCAGCTACTTCATTATGATGATGTGCTTCAGCCCAAGGCATGGTTTCACGAATAGTGACACTTGCCAACAATAGCCCCAAGGAAATCACACCGCCACCAAATACAAATAGACCTTGGCGCGCGCCCATTAAATCAACCATATAAGCCGTAACCACACCCGCTATAGCAACCGCTGCATAACCCGAAAACTCATTGATACCATTGATTAACCCCTTTTGATCTAAACGTGCCAGATCCAGTTTGCTATTAATCGTCATCGACCAACATAGACCCTGATTAACGCCTAGCAACAAGGTAGCGGCAACGATCCAATTCCAACTAGGGGCATACAAAATCATAAAAGGAATGGGCATAGCACACAGCCAACCTGCTACCAATACTCGCTTGCGCCCATACTGATCACTTAAACGCCCAGCCAATAAATTCATCACTGCTTTGACAGCACCAAAAACCACCACAAACGAAGTAAGTAACAAAAACTGCTGACCCGCCAAACCAAACTCAGAGTCTGCTAGCCCTGGTATAACGGTTCGTGTCATACCAATCGTTAGCCCCACCATAAAGACTTGAATCAGTTGCAAAATAATTTGCGAACGGTTGTGCTTGATACCATGTTGCAATGTGGTTAAAGCTGATGAGCTAGTCGCGTGCATGAAAGTCATCTCAATAGATTGAAAAGTTGCAGGGTATGCTATTTCGTGCAATCATTCAATTAATCAATTGAATGTGATCAGGTAAAATCTAATGCCTTCGTTTAAACAAGATATCAATCAGCAGTTAGCGCTCATTGCCCAAGGGTTAGCCTCTCCACAACGACTGGAAATACTGGACTATCTAGCACAAACAGAGCGTAGTGTAGATGAACTAAGTCAGCTTGCGGGGTTAAGCGTTGCTAACACCTCACGCCATCTGCAAGTACTCAAACAAGCCGCTATGGTGACAGTTCGACGCGAAGGCAAACGTCGGTTTTATCGTCTAGCGGGAGATGATGTCATTCATTTAGTTTCTAGCCTTAGAAAAACAGCTGAAATTCATTTAGCGGAGGTAGAGCGCCTCACACAAAGCTATCTCACCCAGAAGGATGCACTAGAAGCCATCAGTGCTGAAGAGCTACTGGAAAGAACACAACAAGGTGACGTCATCGTTTGGGATATTCGCCCTGAAAAAGAATTTGCTGCGGGACATTTACCGAATGCTATCAACATCCCACCCAATGAGGTGGCACAACGCATCAACGAGTTAGATAGCCACACCAGCATTGTCGCCTATTGCCGCGGTCCCTACTGTTTATTCTCTTACGATGCTATCAAATTATTACAGGAAAAGGGCTATAACGCCCGTCGACTGCAAGATGGCTATCCAGAATGGCAAGCTGCTGGCTATCCCACCCAACAAGACTAAATCAAAGGTAACTGTTCAGCTTACCCTCTACTTTGCCCAATAGCTGCGTCGCCTACAGAGATGTAGGTGAGGAGCGAAAGCAGAACGAGGTAGCTTTGAAAGTGCTCATTTATACTTTTAGAATTTAAGGAGAAGCCCATGTTTTTAATCCAAAGAACCGCCCCTAGCGATGCCTCATCACTTGCCTATTTGTTTGGTTGTGGAGGTAAAGGTAAGGCTATTGCAGTCGATGTGCATCAGGAAGATGTCGACTGGTTTATAGAACAGGCCAAGTTAAAAGACGTTGATATTAACTATGTAATTGATACTCACATTCATGCTGACCACGTCTCAGGTGGTCGTCAACTGGCTGAAAAATGTGGCGGACACTATAGTCTGCACGAATCGTCTACTCCCGAGTTTCCCTTTACTCCCTTGCAGGATGGCGATGTACTCACGGTTGGCAATGTCACAGCCACGGTCATGCACACACCAGGTCATACCACTGACAGTATTTGTTTATTAGTTAGCGATAACCGCCGCAGCTCAGAACCCTGGTTTTTAATCTCTGGACATACCCTGTTTGTCGGCAGTGCAGGACGGCCTGATTTACGCGGTCAGGAAGAGAAAATGGCAGGTCTCTTACATGACTCACTTTTTAATAAAATTCTAACCTTGCCAGAACATGTTGAAATCTACCCAGGGGCGCAAGCAGGCAGTGTTTGTGGCGCGGGCTTATCGGCAAAACCTGTTTCTACTATTGCCTATGAGAAGCGTTTTAATACGAGTTTAAATGCGGATAAAGAGGCTTTTATTCAATCAATTTTAGCGGAGTTATTGCCAGAGCCTGCGGGTATGCAGGAGATTATTCAACAGAATATTAGGTTAAAAGTTTCCTAGACTTAGCTGAGTCTATTAGATTGTGGGTAAGGAGCGAACTCTAACATAAGTATCACATCGAGATTACGCCTTCTATTGGTGAAGCAGAATTTGTCAGATTTTTGATAGAAAAGTTAGCAATAGCCGTAGCTATTGGTTATTTTTATAGCGAAAAGCTGGCAGATTCTAGCCTCAGAAAAACGAATCATGAGTTGATCAGAGGTTCCTTAAGGAAACTCTGATTAAGTCTGATCGGAATTTCTGAGAGATAGAATTTGTCAGATTTTTGATAGAAAAGTTAGCAATAGCCGTAGCTATTGGTTATTTTTATAGTGAAAAGCTGGCAGATTCTAGCCTCAGAAAAACGAATCATGAGTTGATCAGAGGTTCCTTAAGTAAGCAGTATTGTCCCCAACCCCTCTTCAAAAAAAAGGGGGCATTTACGGAATCTCAAATGCCTTTCAATAAACCTTTAAAGCATATGCGAAACAATGCCATCTGCCAATTTTGGCTCAAACCATGTGGATTTAGGTGGCATTACATCATTGTTATCCGCCACACTCATTAAATCTTCCATACGTGTCGCAAACAGCGAAAAGGCAACTGCCATTTCGCCACTATCTATCCGTTTTTCTAGTCCTTCCAAGCCACGGATTCCGCCCACGAAATCAATACGCATATCCGTACGGGGGTCGCTAATACCTAGAATAGGATCGATCAAGTTGTCCGCTAAACGACTAACATCAAGCCTAGAAACAGGATCATCATTGTTAATCAGCTCAGGTTTTAACGTTAGCTTATACCACTGATCTTGCAAGTACATTCCGTATTCAGAGGTTTGCGCGGGTTTAACGGGGCTATTGCTTTTTTCTACGATAAAGTTTTCGCTCACTTTGCTGATAAAGTCCTCAGCGGATAACCCATTGAGATCTTTAATGACTCGATTATAGTCAAATATTTTCATTTCATGGTGAGGGAAAATAACCGTTAGGAAATATTCCCAAGGTTGGCTTCCTGCATTGCTATCACTATCCACATTGTCTTTTCGACGAGTTGCACAAATACGTGATGCGGAGGCAGAGCGATGATGACCATCTGCAATGTAAATAGCATCCATGGCGTTAAAAGCTTCCGTTAGCTGACTGATAAGCTTGTCATCATCAATCACCCATAAAGTATGTTGAATACCATCATCGGCCGTTGCGTCCATATCAGGCTCATTTGCACTAACTTGAGCTATGATCTTGTCGACTACAGGGGCATCGGGATAAGCCAATAAAACAGGGCCAGTTTGTGCATTAACCGCTTCTATTTGTCTAACACGATCATCCTCTTTTACAGGACGGGTATATTCATGCTTGCGAATGCGATTGGTATCATAGTCATCAACCGATGCACCTGCTACTAAACCCGTTTGCACAATATCTCCCATAATAAGACGATAAGCGTAATAACACGGTTTATCATCTTGTTGAAGCACGCCTTCTTGAATCATTTTTTGCAGATTTTCAGCAGCTTTTGCGTATACATCAGGATGATACGGATCGGTATCTTCAGGGAGATCTATTTCAGGTTTGGAGATATGTAAGAAACTCCAAGGTTTACCTTTAGCACGCTCTCGTGCTTCGGCAGTGTTAAGTACATCGTAAGGAGGTGCGATGACATCATCAGCTCTTCCTTTTGCTGGACGTAGACCTTTGATAGGAGAAATTAAATCCATGAAAACCTCTCAGTATTGGAGTTAGTTAAAGTGCAATAAATAAATGGGTGGAAGTATAACGTGCTAAGCACATATCTGTCGTATATTTTCAGGCGGTTATCTGACATGGCAATGAATAAACTTTAGGACATGCATAATCTCTTGTATAATCCGCGCTTTTCCATGTAAGTGCGCCCCTATGGATCCCTATATTCTTCCTGTTCTAGCTATACTTGCTGGTTTTGCTCTATTAATTTGGAGCTCCGATGTTTTTGTCGATGGTGCTGCCGACTTAGCTCGCCACTTTGGTGTATCACCGATTATGGTAGGTATGCTTGTTATAGGCTTTGGTACTTCAGCCCCTGAGATGCTGGTTTCTGGTGTCGCTGCTTTTAATGGCAACCCTAATATGGGTATCGGCAACGGTATAGGCTCCAATATTACTAATATCACGTTGGTGTTGGGTGCAACTGCACTTTTTTATCGACTCCCTGTTGAGTCTCGTATTGTAGAAAAAGAGCTACCGCTATTATTGGTTATTAGTATTATTGCGATGGCTACCTTGTATTTCGGTGAATTTAATCTGCTGGATGGCCTCATCCTACTAGCTACTCTCGCTTTTGTATTAACCTGGATGATAAAAGCTGCCAGAACAGATACTCAAACCCCTCCTCCCAATGACCCGTTAATAGATAATATTCAAGAACACTTCCCTGATACACCCCATAAAAAAACAGCCATGTTATGGACTCTCATCGGTTTGCTACTGCTTTTAGTAAGCTCACAGTTACTGGTATGGGGAGCGAGCGATATCGCCGTTAGACTTGGGGTTTCTGATCTTGTTATCGGCTTAACTATTGTTGCGATTGGTACTAGTTTGCCTGAACTTGCTGCTACCTTGGTTAGTGCGAAAAAAGGAGAAACGGATCTTGCAATTGGTAATATAGTCGGTTCCAATTTCTTTAATACACTTGGAGTTCTGGCGTTACCTGCAATTATCAGCCCCAATATGCCCGATACTAATGCTATCTATCGCGACATGCCAATTGCTCTTATCATGTCGTTAATACTGCTCATGTTCGCATGGGGTTGTTGGCAGAAAAGAGTTATAGGCTTTTGGAAAGGTGCTATTCTTTTAACACTGTTCTTTGGTTATCAATTTATACTTTTCTATCAAAGCACCCATGATATTACTTGCACAACGTTTTTCTGTTTGTAGTTATTAATTGAGACCTTTGCACGAAAGATATGACGGATATAAATGGCTTGAATTTCCTCTATTTCTGCTAAAAATTCGGCCAATAGCTCGGCTATTACCCTCTTTTTTAGCAAAAATAGAGAAAATTACGCTCATTTTTCTCTCGCCATCCTTTCATGCAAAGGTCTCTAATTGTTGCAAAGTTTTTACTTACAAGCACTGCTTTCGACTCCGCATTACAACTCAAGACACTCAGCGATTTACTATGCCCAACTCAGCCAACACTAACCACCCTTTTATAGACATCGCCCGTAACGTCATTGCGATAGAACAGAAAGCTATCGAAGACCTGGCAGCACGTCTTGATGATACGTTCACCCAAGCCTGCAACGCCATTCTAACAAGCAAGGGGCGCTTAATTATCACAGGCATGGGAAAGTCAGGACACATCAGCAATAAAATCGCTGCCACCTTGGCTAGCACTGGCACACCCGCCTATTTCGTTCACCCTGGTGAAGCATTGCACGGTGACTTGGGAATGATATTAGCTGAGGACGTGGTTATCGCCATTTCTAACTCAGGGAGTACGGAAGAACTATTGGTGCTTGCATCTGCTACCAAGCGTAACGGCACAACCATTATCGCCATGACGGGCAATCCTCAATCAGCATTAGGCGAGTTAAGTGATATCCATTTGGATATCAGCGTTACTGAAGAAGCTTGCCCTTTGGGTTTAGCACCAACATCGAGCACTACTGTTACCTTAGTACTAGGCGATGCCTTAGCAGTTGCGCTATTAGAAGCTAGAGGCTTTACCCCTGAAGACTTTGCGCGCTCCCACCCTGCGGGTAGATTAGGTAAGCGTTTATTGGTACATGTACGAGACATCATGCATACCGATGATCAACTGCCTGTTGTGTCACCCACAACTCCGATTAAAGATGCCATCTTAATCATGACGTCTAAAAAGCTGGGAGCGACGCTTATTTGTGACGACAGCAATACCTTGTTAGGCATATTCACCGATGGTGATTTACGCAGAACCTTTGAAAAGGACAGTATTGATAAACATATCAACGAGCCAATTGGCAACATCATCAAAAGCTGTAACTATGTGGTCAAAAGTAACGAGTTAGCGGTAGATGCACTTAATATTATGCAAGATCATGAAATTACCATTTTGCCCGTCGTCAATAATGAACAACAGATTGAAGGTATTATTCATATGCATGATTTATTAAAGGCAGGTATTGTCTAGAAAAACAAGATTGTAGGTTGGCGGTGACGAAGGAACCCCAACGAAAGTCGTCGTGTTGGCCATGTTGGGCTTTGTACCTCAGCGCCAACCTACCTGAAAATAGCGTCATTTTAGTACTCCAACAACAATAAAATAAACAACGGTAATAAGAATGAAAAAAGCCAGAGAATTAGCAGAACTCATCAAACTCGTCATATTAGATGTCGATGGAGTACTTACCGATGGAAGTCTGTTTTTTGATAATACGGGGCAAGAATATAAAGCATTCAATTCAAAAGATGGTCATGGCATACGTATGCTACAAGATGCGGGTATTGAAATTGCTATCATCACCGGCCGTACCTCTGAACTCCTACTACACCGAGCAAAGAATTTACAAATATCACCCAGCTTAATCTATCAGGGCTATCGTGATAAGCGCCCTGCTCTCGAGGACTTACTCAAAAAAACCGAACTATCACCCAAAAACATAGCCTATGTAGGAGATGACGTGATTGATCTTCCCATTATGTCAAAAGTTGGAATGGCGATTGCAGTTAATGATGCACACCATTTTGTGATTAAGCATTCAGATTGGGTCACTCAAGCATCAGGCGGCCGTGGTGCTGTCCGCGAAGTTTCGGAGATGATTCTTGATGCTCAGGGTAAACTTGCTAGCATGCTAGATTCCTATCTTAGGTAACTGGTTAAGTTCAGGGATTCTTAAATATGGATTATTTATTAATTAGGCAAAGAGTAAAAACGGTTAGCACATGCGATACAATGGCATTATCTTTTTAGTATTAGCTATCTTAGTAGCAGGAGTCGCTACTTGGTTTCTAGATCTATGGCGCACCCAACAAGTCTTTACCGAAAAGCTGGATACCAGTCAGATTGACTACTATCTTAGTGACTTCTCCCTCTATACCACCGATAAGGATGGCAATAAACAATTTGACCTATCAGGTGAACACTTCGTACATCAACGAGCTACTAAAAAAAGTGAGATCTATAAACCTGTAATTCTCGTAAAAGATAACCTAAAAGATAGTAGTGAGTCATTGCATATCACTGCCAACAAAGCCGAGCAAAATAAAGCTGGCGACATGCAATTACAAGGAAAAGTAAAGATAGAAAAAGCAGAAAGCCCGACCACCACAGGTTTTATGATCGAAACAGCGGATATTCGCTATTCACCTAATACACAACAAGTAAATACCGATGCAGAAGTCATACTAAAAACCACAGATGGCAGTATAATAACTGCAATAGGCATGAGTGAAGACCTCATCTCTCAAACAACCAGGTTGAAATCAAATGTACATGCGGAATACAAACCAGCAGTTTCCGAAAAAGAAAAAAGACAAGAATAAAGACAGTAATAAGGATAACGTCATGAAGGCTTGTTTCTCATACGCTAATTTACTCTTTATTTTGATGATGAGCCTGTCTGTAGTCAGCCCTAGTTCATGGGCATTAACTAGCGATCTCAAACAACCTGTTAAAATTGATGCAAGCTCAGTTACCTTTAACAAAGCAAAAGGCTATGCCATTTATGAAGGTGGTGTATCTATTGTTCAAGGCACTTTAAAGATAAAGGCTTCAAAAATTGAAATATTTGCACCTAATAACGCCATTAATAAAATAATAGCAACGGGTTCACCTGTCACCTTCGAACAAAAAATGGATGATGGAAAATGGGCAAAAGGAAAAGCAAACTCCGTGCGTTATCTCATCAAAGAAAAGAAAATCGCCCTTGCAGGCAACGCCACATTAACCCAAGATAAAGACACTTTCAGCAGCTCCTACATTCAGTACTCCACCAAAACAGGAGAACTCAAGGCTGGTAATGCAAAAGGTGCAAAAGGTAAAGATGCCCATAAGGAATCTACAGGCCGAGTTAGAGCCATTTTCTATCCAGCCAATAACTAAACGTAGACTATTCATTATGGCCATATTATCTGCTGAAAACCTGCATAAAAGCTACGGAAAAAAAGTCATCCTTTCGGGCATATCACTTAATGTAAACAGTTCGGAAGTCGTCGGCTTACTCGGTCCTAATGGCGCAGGAAAAACAACCTGCTTCTACATGGTGGTGGGATTAGTTCCCATTGATAAAGGCATCGTCCGAATTGATGATGCTGATCTTACTCCCCTACCCATACACCTAAGAGCCAGAAAAGGACTAGGTTACCTCGCGCAAGAAGCCAGTATTTTCAGAAAGCTCACCGTCACTCAAAATATCTATTCCATTTTAGAACTACGCAAGGAACTAAACAAACAAGAACGACAAGACAAGCTAGAAAGCCTGTTAGAAGAATTCCAAATCACCCATATCAGAGACAGCCTGGGCATAAGCCTATCAGGTGGTGAACGACGTCGTGTAGAAATTGCAAGAGCGCTGGCAACTGAACCCAAATTCATATTGCTTGATGAGCCCTTTGCAGGAGTAGATCCCATATCAGTAATAGAAATTCAGAAAATCGTTACTCACTTAAAACAGCGTGGCATTGGTGTACTCATCACAGACCATAATGTAAGGGAAACGTTAGACATCTGTGATCGAGCTTATATTCTAAGCGATGGTAAAATCCTCATCTCTGGCACATCTGAAGTCATTCTTGCTGATAAGAAAGTGCGAGAGGTTTACTTGGGTGAGAATTTTAAGATTTAGTCAGGGTATGTAGACTATTGTCCTGAGTAACCTTGGCTTTAACTACTTTAGAAGCGATAAGCTATCTAGCAATAACCAAAAGTGGTTAACTAAAAATTCTGATTGATATAGGCATATTGACTCCTCGTTAAATTTCCTTTACCGTAAATTTAACGCTGGTTTGTCAGCGTCCTACTCGCGGAAAGGGTTTAACCCATCAAAACAAACCTGCTCTTAGTATGCTAACCAGTGGGTTTGCAGATACATCTATATGGTTTCCTTAATGCCTATAGCGAGTAAAGGCACTTACATTAAGGAAGCTCTGCTCAACTCATGATTCGTTTTTCTGAGGCTAGAAGCTTCTAAGTTTCGCTAAAGCTCAGCTAAGCCTCAGAAACTCCGATCAGTGTTAATCAGAGATTCCCTTTAGGAGTCCATTATGTCTCAAAACCCCCAGTCTAAAACTGATAAATCTATTATCAAAAAGCTCACTGCTATTCGTGAGGAGTTTCTTCAAAATACTCAACCACTCTATGAATTTAAAGCCGATGACCCACGTAAAATTATTCCGCTATCGCTAGAATTTAAGAAAAAACAAGCCAAACAATTACTAAAAAAACTGCGTCAGTCTACCACTGACACTAACTGGTCATATATCAACAAACACCACCCTAATACAACAGCACTTGATGTTGGAAATATCAAGTTATCGGATATCCAATGGCTTATTGCTATGCGATCAGGGTTTAGCTCATGGGCAAAGCTCAAACATCATATTGAAGCTAGTGAAATCTCCACTCAAGCTATCAAAAGCGGACAGCCTTCATCTCTCGATGGTGATAAAAAAACGCTGCATATTCGTTGTGGAAACGACATTATGACTTCACTGGCAGTAGCAGGATTTACAGGTGATTTCCTCACCTTTGCCGATCCTTATGTGATGGGTGCAGCCCCACAAACTGAAACAGAAAGTGAGTTTATTCACATTCGAGCCAAGGTTATTTCCAACGCTTTTGAAGATCATAAAAATGCCTATGAAGACTTATCTAAGGACTACGCTGCACTCTATAAAGCCGTTGAATACAAAAGAGTCATGTTTTGGTTTGAACATGATGCTTATGATATTTTTACGTTTCTAAAGTTATTACATTTCTATAGTCATCAACCACAACGTCCAGCAGAGATGCACTATATCTGTATTACCTCCTACCCAGGTGTTAAAAAATTTAATGGCATTGGTCAACTACCCGCCAAAGCCATGCGTGTTTTATGGGAACAGTTTCAAACGGTTACTGATCAACAGTTAACATGGGGCAAACAAGCGTGGCAAGCTTATACCGCACCAAACCCCACTCAATTTCAACAACTAGCCTATTCAGACACCCCTGGTTTTCCTGAATTAATTCCAGCCATGCAGCGACAACTGCGTGACTTACCTTGGTTACAAGATGGCTTAAGCCTAACCGAGCGATTAACACTGCAAATCCTCGCTGACAAAGGTGATAAAGGTGATATGCAAGCCACTGAACTCTTTTATAAATGGTATGTGCTTCACTACGAACCTTTAGTGTTTCTTGGAGATGCTATGTATTGGAAGATATTAGATAGCCTCGCGACAAGTAAGCACCCTGCCATCCTTTTTCATAAACCGAGTAATAAAGTGGTTGAGTGGAAAGTAACCTTAACAGACTTCGGCAGAGCACTACTCAATCACCACGCTCACTGGGTTAAAAGCAATGGAATTTCCCGTTGGTTTGGGGGTACTCACAATCATTGTAATCCTGATAAACAAGACTGTTGGTACTGGGATGAGACAAAGACAAATGTTGTTCGTGTGATAGATAAATAAAAACGAGAATAAATTCAGGTTTTAATACTAACCCACTTGTAAAGAAAGTAGTGGGTCAAACCTGTGTTTTACCGCAACATGTTTTTCTAAAAGTAGGTCGAATAAGCGGTAGCGCCATCCGACAAATAGGTTAATTCAGTACCTTGTCGGATGGCGTTCCTTATCCGACCTACATATACAAAACCACAGATTTAACCCACCACCGAAAAAATACTATACTCCCCCCCCTTTTACCTTTTCAGGAATAACGATGACTGACATTAATGAGCGCCACAACAAACGCATGGAAAAAAAGAAAGCTGTTATCGACAAAAACATTGCCCAAGCAGATAAAGAAAAAGGGCTTTTGCTGGTATTAACAGGTAATGGCAAAGGAAAATCCAGCTCAGCCTTTGGCATGATAGCCCGCTCATTAGGACACGGCATGAAAGTGGGGGTTGTTCAGTTTATAAAGAGTCGTACCGATACAGGCGAAGAAGGTTATTTTTCTCGTGACCCGAATGTAGATTGGCATGTAACAGGGGAAGGCTTTACATGGGATACTCAAAACCGAGAACAAGATATTGAAACATCAGAAAAAGGCTGGGCTATTGCACAAAATATGCTGCAAGACCCCAGTTACAAGCTGGTCGTACTTGATGAATTAACCTACCTACTCAGCTATAAATATTTGGATAGTGACAGCGTGTTAGCCGATATTAATGGCCGTCATGACAATCAACATGTAGTGGTAACAGGACGAGCTGCTAGCGATGCCTTAAAAGAAGCTGCTGATACTGTTTCTGAAATTGCTGATATTAAACACGCCTATCGAGAAGGTATTAAAGCGCAGAAAGGCATTGATCTATAATATATTTTACAGCATTAGCACAAGTATCAAGATCAACCACATGAGACTTATAAAATGCCCCATGCATTAATGGTACAAGGCACCACCTCTGATGCAGGCAAGAGCATTCTTGTAGCAGGGCTTTGTCGTGTCTTTAAACGACGTGGCTTATCCGTTGCACCCTTCAAGCCACAAAACATGGCACTCAACAGCGCAGTTACCCCTGATGGTGGTGAAATTGGTCGAGCCCAAGCCTTGCAAGCCGTCGCAGCGGGCGTCCCTTTAAGTGTGCATATGAACCCTGTATTGCTTAAACCCAATACTGATACAGGCGCACAAGTTATCCTTCAAGGTCATTCCATTGGCAATATTGAAGCGCTTGATTATCATGATTACAAACCTAAAGCCGCCAAAGTAGTATTCGACTCCTTCGAAAAATTAGCTAAGCAATATGACTACATTTTGGTAGAAGGCGCAGGAAGCCCCGCAGAAATTAATCTGCGACAAGGTGATATCGCTAATATGGGCTTTGCATTACACGCAAACTGTCCCGTTATTATTATTGCTGATATTGATAAAGGTGGCGTATTTGCACATTTAGTGGGTACGTTAGACTTATTACCTAAAGAAGAACAAAAATTGGTAAAAGGTTTTGTGATCAATCGTTTTAGAGGTGATATAGCCTTACTTCAAGGTGGCTTGGACTGGCTAGAAGCCTACACGGGAAAACCTGTTTTAGGTGTTTTACCTTATCTGCATGGTTTACATCTTGACGCGGAAGATGCCGTTCCTGATAACGTCAATACCTCACAAAAAGATTCCTTCAAAGTCATCATTCCTCGTCTTCCTCACATTAGTAATCATACCGATTTTGAACCACTACGCTTACATCCTGATATTGATTTTCACTATGTTTCTCACCTTGATCACATCCCTTCTGCCGACTTAATCATCCTGCCAGGCAGTAAAAACGTAGGCTTCGATTTAGCATGGTTAAAATCTCAAGGGTGGCAAAGCGCTATCAATAAACACTTGCGCTATGGTGGCAAGTTGATAGGCATTTGTGGAGGACTACAAATGTTAGGCTCAGCCATTCATGATCCATTGGGTATCGAAGGTGATCCACAAAGCCACACAGGTTTGAATTTATTAGACTTTGAAACACATCTACAAGCAACTAAGCAACTGACTAACTCCACTGGAAAACTTGCCTTAACTACCACCCCCGTTGAAGTAAAGGGCTATGAAATTCATGCTGGAATCACACAAGGGAATGCATTAAAAAAGCCTGCCGTTATTCTCAATGAAAAGCCCGATGGAGCTATTTCTGACGACAACCAAATCTTTGCTACCTACCTACACGGCTTATTTGACTCGGTTGAAGGCTTAAAAGCCCTACTAGAGTGGGCGGGTACAAAAACAACCACACCTTTTGATATTAATGAACTACGCGAACAACAGTTAGAAAGACTAGCCGACGCCATTGAAGAAAACATTGATATTGAGTCTTTGATAGATAACATGTAAGTCTGCTATCGCCCTCATAAGGGGGAAACGGCTCAAAGGCACTGAACCCAAATATTTGATAAAATTTACAGAATACCCCCTATGTCAGGCTAGTTGTCACCCCTAAAATTTCATAAATCAGAGGGGCGGATAGGATCAAAGTATGGCTTATTCACAAGAACGCAAAGAAGCAATTCTTAAAAAATTATTACCGCCTGTC
>JALXAX010000079.1 GCA_026991755.1 Thiotrichaceae bacterium
CGAGAGAAAAATGAGCGTAATTTTCTCTATTTTTGCTAAAAAAGAGGGTAATAGCCGAGCTATTGGCCGAATTTTTAGCAGAAATAGAGGGAATTCAAGCCATTTTTTAGTGAGCTTGCCGTTTTATCAAAACGGTCAACTCAATTATTAAGCTTGCTAAATCCGTCATATCTTTCGTGCAAAGGTCTCAGAATAAATCACAACCCTAATACCCTCTTATAAATGTCACCTAGATGACACCATTCCTGTTAGCTTCCTACTAAAGTACCCTCATAAAGTTCATTACTTTCAGCCTAAAATCCTCAGGCAGATAAAGTTACTTACTTTAATACTATCAATAATTTATTTAATATTTGAAGCGGTTAACTGAGGAATTTAGGTTCAGCCAACTAATATGACTACCAGAGGATAAAACCATGGACTCACTCACCGTTGCAGGCATTATTTTCAGCCTCGTAGCTATCGGACTCGCTTTTTATAGCATGTGGTACAACCAGAACATGACCCAAAAGCGTTTGCGTAAGATAGCGAGGGCAACGCTAGCCTTGCAAGCAAACTCAGATGAGAAAGCACTCTGTCAAGCTATCAAAGAAATAGCACCTCATGCTTGTCCGTTACTGGATTACACCCTTGAAAACAAAGATGGGAAAACCGTTATAACAAACTGGTCTGCAAAAGATGCAAAGCCTCGTAAAGAAGTGCTACGCAAAATATTAGAGGATATAAAACAGGCGGAAAAAAGCGGCTTGTGAGATACACACTAAGCTGCTAAACCCCCGCTTGATCACCCCACAACCAGCGATGCAACTGAGGAAGCACTCTGACTTTATGCCAATGCAACGTCTGTATGGCTTCAATTAGCCAGAGTAACCGTTGTTGATCCTTGTCTTTGTTATCACAATCATTAGCACTTGATTCATGTATAACATCACCCTCAAACCCCTCAAGCGATGCCTGCGTATTACAGGGTTGAATAAAGCTTGGAATATTCGGATATTGATCCGCGATAGCTTTCGCCCACTTCACATCACTTTCATCCGCTACAACAAACTTCAAAGAAACATCTACCTGATGATCACCATCAATCTCACAAAGATCAGACTGACAAGCTTCCAAACAACGTTCAAGTCCACGAATTTTAAAGCTCATACCTGTTGAGGGTGGCTTAGGGCTTAGCGTTAGTTGATCCAATAAGGAAAACCAAGGTTTGCTAATACTCGCCTGTGTCTCCATTGAGAACTGGTAGCCTTTGCTCTGCCCTAGCCTAATCAGCGCTTCAAAATCATGCATGGCAGGATTTCCACCTGATAGCGTTACCCACAGAGGATGACCTTTACTTAGTTTTTCAATCTCATTGAAAATAGACTGGGCATCCATCATCTGCCACTGATCTTCAAATTTAGGTAATACCGCATAGCCCGTATCGCACCACGAACAACGATAGTCACAACCGCCTGAACGTACAAATACTGTCGGCATGCCGATTAAAGCACCCTCCCCCTGAATAGTTGGACCAAAAATTTCACAGATACTGATTAATGCTGAGTTAGTACCTTCTTGCTCTCGTAGGTACTGACGCTGCAAAGGCTTTTGAATAATAAGAGGCGCATTCACGACACACCTCCTGAAACAGGCTGATAACAAGCCCATGTCTTAGGCGTTTCACTAACACGCACCGCTGTCACTTCAGACCATTGTGGCTTTGCCCAATCATAAATAAACTTGGCAAGAAGTTCTGCGGTTGTATCGTCATGCCCTAAGACATCATTGAGGTGACGGTGGTCTAGCGTGTCGTCAATATAATGCTTGAGCGCATCAAGGTCATTATAGTCACGAACAAAACCATATTGATTCAATGTGGCAGATTGCAGCTCTACCTCAACCACATAGTTGTGTCCGTGCATTCGCGCACAAGGATGCTCATCAGGTAAGTTAAGTAACTGATGAGAAGCACTAAAGTTAAATTGTTTGCTAATGATATACATAGTTAAGTCACCGACAGCCAGAAATCGGCATCTTCATAAAGTGTGGGGTCTGGGGTATTGGCTAAATGGAAAGCTTCACGACGCTCAACACACGTTCCACAACGGCCGCAGTGTTGATCTAGGCCTTTATAACACGACCATGTTTCTGCAAAAGGCACCTGTTGTTTGCTACCTTCACGAACAATATCCGCTTTATTTTGATGCAAAAAAGGCGTGTACAAAGATATATCCGCCACACCCTCTAAAGCGAGTTTTTGCATGCTTGCAAACGACTCCATAAAGGCAGGTCGACAATCCGCATAAATAAAATGATCTCCCCCATGTACCGCCATAGCTACTGTATCGGCTTGCTGGGAGGCAGCTAGACCATAAGCGATGGTCATCATAATAGCATTACGATTAGGCACAACCGTAGCCTGCATACTCGATTCAGCATAATGCCCATCGGGTATCTCACGATTATCATCAGAAGTGGGAGTAAGGGCTGAGGTGAGATTCGCACCCACTTGGCTGAGATCAATCACAGTATGCTTAACACCTAATTGATCCGCGCATTGGCGTGCGAAATCTAACTCTTTGACATGACGTTGACCGTAATTAAACGACAACATAGATACTAGCGTGCCTTCGTTCGCCACCTTATAAGCTAAAGTGACCGAATCCAAACCGCCAGAACAAACTACTAGGGCTTTCATATATCCTTCTTTGAGAGCTATGCACTCTGTGTGAGACTTTTGCACGAAAGATATGACGGATAAAAATTACGCTCATTTTTCTCTCGACATCCTTTCATGCAAAGGTCTCAGTGTTTTTTACCTGGTGCGTCGACAGGGGCTACTGACAATAGCCAAGGAGGGCTTTATAGCTAAAAGAAGGATGATTATCAAGCTAAACCTATTATCAATTTCTACGAGTTGGTGCTTTGTAGACTTCAGTTTGCGGATGAAACGCAAACCATGCGAACCAAAAGCTATTAACACTTGAGACGACTTGCCTTGCTTTATTAGGCACATTAAGCACTACCTGACCATCACGATTATTGGGATCAAAATTAATCGTCAATCGCTGCCCAGCAAAACTATCCGCAATACTTCGCTGACCTAACTGTGCTAATTCTGCAAACGGATACGCTTTACAAGCTTGTTTAAAACAAACGCCTAACACGCGTTCTTTAGGGTGATATTGGTTGCTCTTCGCAGACAAAGGAAAGTAAATAGAACGATCATTGTCATAAGTCCCGTAAGGTGAGCGGCTGTAGTCCCGTACATAACCTGTATCTGTTGATAACACTTTGCTGTGTGGATGTTGCTTTTTCCAATCTTTCCAACGGATATGTGCAACAGGAATACTTCTTAACGGCGTACCTACCATAACCCCATTGATGGCTTTACTTAAAATCTGCGACCACAAGGATTGGGTTTCTTTGTCGTAAAGTAAAACATCATTATTATAAAGTAATCCAGAAACACCAAAGTGAAGCGTTTTGCCTCGGTATCGTGAAAGGAAAACCATGCCTGTTCCACATAATGGACAATAAGTCACTGAAATACCTTTACCACGTATAGTGTCATTGACAATTTCATGCCAGTTTAAAATCTTAACGGGATAGGCCCTAGCCTCACCGCCATAAACGACACCTAACACTTTATCATCAGCCTTTAAAAAGCTTGCCTGTGATGCGCTAACAAATTTGGGTTTATTGATAGCGGGGATACCATCTTTAACAGGCCCGCCTTGATGAATATTGACAGCAGCTATCTGGCTATTTTTCAGATCAAATCCATTCTTAAACGGCTGTGCTATTGCCGTAGCCATAAAGGTTGCCATAGCCATAAAGACAGTCAAAAAGAAAGGTAATACAAAAAACGATGGTAAAACAGCAATCCTACGTGTGTATGCTTTCATAGCAGTGTCCTTGGATGAGCTATGAATACGTCTAATAGTAAAGAAAGATGCATACCCCCGATACAAGGAACACATCTAAAGCGTAAATTTCCCCGTAAGTGAATATGTATTAGGGACTATTAAACGATAAAGTTAGCTTGAACCTGAATCCGTAACTTCACTACGGCACAGTGAATAAGCTATTGATTCATCACGGGTTTAAAAAATACCCGCTTAACCTAAGGGTGAAGCTAAGATTTTTTAAAATCCCGTGCTAAACCAATATCTTATCCCCTGCTATCCGCATTGAAGTCACGGATTCAGGTTGAAATTAAAACAAATAAAGAAAAGCTAATTCCCTAAATACCAGGGTTGTTCAATACTATTGATTATTGAACAAATAACGATAATTTAGTATTTGAAGTGGGACTTTAGAGGCAGTGAAAGTATTCAAAAATACTGTTTGTAGGGTGTGCTGAGGTACGAAGCGCACCATAAGTGCATGATAAACGGTGCGTCTCCTCCGTCGGCACACCCTACATACGAAGACTTTCACAAGCTTTAAAATCTCACTTCCAATGTAGTATTGAACAGCCCTGCCCTAAATACACCTTAATAAATAATAAGAACCAGAGTCTCATTATTGAGCATAGCCGTTATGGCACTTCTTTAGACAGCAGTGCTTACAGAATTTTACCCAGCACAAAGCGTTGGACTTTATGTTTGATGCGGTGAAGAAAGTGAGTCAGTTGAGATGAAGCTCAAACCAAATGAACCAAGTCAGTGTACTTGGCAAGAATCTCATCATGAGTAAGGAGGATTAAAGGCTCACAAATAGCTTGAGAAACGATTAACCGATCAAAGGGATCACGGTGATGATGCGGTAGCTCTCGCACCTGCTTTGAGTGCTCCCACGAAATAGGAAGTTCGATAACACCCATATTGACAAGTTCGGCGGTTAACTCATCAAGGTTAACCTCTAACTTACCCATACTGGATTTAATCGACATCTCCCAGATTGAAGCCGAGCTTACAAACAACTGCTCAGCTTCTTGAATAACCGTTTTAGCCTTTTTAGAAAGCTTATCAGGCTCAGACAAAGCCCAAATGACAATATGTGTATCCAGCAACAAACGCACTATAAATCAGCCTCAAACAAGTCAAGCATGTCATCAGGCAACGGGGCATCAAAATCATCGGAAACTTTAATTTTCCCTTGTAACGTACCAAACTGGAAGGAGTTTTTCACATCTAAAGGAACAAGTTTAGCCAACGGCTTGCCCGAACGAGCAATAAGAAAGCTAGAACCTTTATTAGCTTGCTCTACCAACTTAGAGAAATTAGTTTTTGCTTCATAAATATTTAACTGCCGCATAAAAAGTACCTCAATATGAAATTAGCCTACATTACATTGACCAACTTGGTCAACATAAGTTTAGACAAGATATCAGGTGAACAACCATGATGGTCACCTTCGCCCCTTGAATGTCTTTTTCGATCTATTTAAACGATAAATAGGTAAATTAGAATCCTTTTAATAGATGATTTTATTTTTATCACTATCTGTCTGGATGGGAAATCTTATTTAATTTTTCATTTGGCTTTTTATAATATTGAAGTCACGGATTCAGGTTTTATAGAAGGTTTGTTGGGATGAAAAGTAACAACCGCTTCTCTTTTTCCTGATTTTACAAAGTCTTTAATGAGTAAATCCTGATTGGTTTTAGCTCTCACACAAAACTTAATATTCTGCTTCAAAAGGTAGGCATATAGCCAGAAAGCAACATAGCCACGATCAAAGAGTACCAGATCATTCTCTTGTGAAAAGGCTAGATGATCTTCCGCACATTGCCTTTCTGAAGTAGCTCTTGGGTGAATCCCAGAATCAATCACAATCTTGTTTAATATACCGTAGAAAACAGATGCCATTCCCATGATGCATTGCCCTTGTTCTACACGCCCTTTTTGAACACCAAAATACTCAATAATATCGGCTTCATTGGGTAAGCGAATGGAGGTTCCATTAATGGCACATAGACGGAAACCTTTCCATAACTTAGGCTGCCAATCACTGTGATGAGTCTGCTTTACCAATTGATGATTTAAGGTTTGAAAAGCAATGTGGGAGAGCTGTTTTCTGGCTTGAAAAAAAGCGGATTTAGTGATGACTTTTGAGGCTTCTTTCTCACCTTGAATCATCTTAAAAAACTGATCTAATTCAGTTTGATTTGAATGTTTTCTCAAGTTATGAAGATAAAAAATAAGCGTAGGAAAATCGAGGTACGTTTGCGAGTAAAGGCTGTTTTTGAAAGGCGGTGTTTTTGTTTAAAAGAAGAGTCACTAATAGTATTATTTATGCGCGCATAAATATTCTTAAATGAGGTCAGCTATTGTCAGTGGGAGTTCCTTAAAATGGATGATAAACGGTATTTCATAGTGGACTTATTATAGCTTAATCATGGCCTTAAGTCTTAACTTACTGGTATTGACTCTGACCCTAATTATTTAACCAGTCATCAAGTGTAATTAATGTAACCATTCAATAACAAAACAACAACAAACCACCAACAGTCATTAAGCCTTACTTTGTTTATAGTAACTTCTCCAAATGACTAGAGAAGTGCTTATGTTTTCTTATAAATTTACATACACAAATACTGTTGCAAGTATTATTCTATTTTCAACTACCTTCCTTTTAACAGCTTGTCAGAATAGCTCGAATTTAACATCAGTCTCTCGTGAAAAGATAAAGAAAAATATACGAGAAGACGTAACGGCTACCATGAAAAAAGATCAGTCACCGGGTATGGCAGTCGCGTTGGTGAATAAAGACAAGATTGTTTTTTCGCAAGGATTTGGCGTGGCTAACATTGATACACAACAGACAGTGACAGCAGACACCTCTTTCTGGTTGGCCTCTATTAGTAAAACAGCCATTGCAGTGTCTATCATGCATGCCAGAGAGAGGGGCTTGCTTAGCCTGGATACTGATATCTATGATCTATTAGAAAATCAAGCGGGAGTCTCCTTAAGTAAACCCTTTAATGAACCCATTTTGTTAAAACATCTGGTGAATCACACGAGTTCGGTCGTTGATAATATAGATTATTATTTTTGTGCCTTCTATGTTGGAGATGAAAATGGACAACATTATAGTTTGCTGAACAATTATCTTAATACAAAAGTATGCGATGAAACCTTACCCGTCACACTCTTGGGCTACCTAAAAGCTTATTTAACTGATGGTCAGCCTTATTACTCAGAGCAGGATAATTTCTCAGTCTCAAAACCTGGAACCCACTTTGAATACAGCAATGTAGGCGCAGCACTAGCAGGGTATACATTGGAAGTAGCAACAGGATTATCTCTAGCTGACTACGCTAAAGTCCATGTTTTTAACCCGTTACAAATGAACAATACCAGTTGGCTACTAAATGACCTTGACCAAACAAATATTGCCACTCCTTACTTGTGGGATGAGGACACTCAAAAACTGACTGCTTTACCACTCTACAGCTCATCAACATGGCCTGATGGCGGTTTGCGTAGTAGTGCCAATGATCTTGCAAAGTACCTGCTAATGGTTATGAACAACGGTGAAATGAATAATATTCGTATTTTGAGCGCCGATTCTGTTCGAAAGATGTTACCAGACGTTGATAAAGATTTTGGCATAGGCGTATTCTGGCAGAAAGGTAAAACAAGTAAAAAAGGACGAACGTTAATAGGGCATGATGGAGGTGAATTTGGTGCTTATACTTATATGCAATACGATCCAGAGAAACACGTTGGTGTTATCTTATTAGCCAATGGAGATGATGAAATTTATGGCGATAGTATAAATGAAGTAGATGCATGGAACGCCCGTCATAATGCTTTAATCAATAAGCTACTGGATTATGCTGAGGATTTGGGTAATTAACATCCATACTATGGATACACTGGTTTATGGATGAATCAAGATAAACCCAATTGAAAACAAAAGCATATGAAAATATCAAGATGGTTACCCGTATTATTTGAAATATCTGGGGTCAGGAATATCTGGGGTCAGAATATCTGGGGTCAGTGTAAAGTTTATTTAAATAAATGGAGTCAGTGAAATAAGGAAATAAGTGGAGTTTACCGAATCGACCAAACTTGATGGCGATTATGACATTTTTGCTAGCGTTGCACCGTCCCTACTTTGAGCTTTCAAGAGTTAGTTAATGTTTTCTTCGTGCTTTAAAAAAGTCTTTCAGCAATTGTGAGCATTCTTCCTTAAGCACCCCACCTTCAACTTCAATAGTATGGTTATGTCGCTCATCCTGCACATGAGAGAACATACTACCCGCTGCACCTGTTTTTGGATCATAAGCGCCAAAGACTAGACGCTCTATTCTTGAATGAATCATTAGCCCTGCGCACATAGGGCAAGGCTCTAGCGTCACATAAAGTGTGGTATCTGGAAGTCGGTAGTTTTTGAGGTGTTGACCCGCTGCGCGAATGGCTATCATTTCAGCGTGAGCTGATGGGTCATGATGGGTAATGGGTTGGTTGAAGCCCTCACCAATAACCTCCCCGTCTTTAACAACTACCGCACCGACAGGGACTTCGCCTTCAGCACTGGCTTGTTGAGCCAGCTCCAAAGCACGTTGCATAAAGTGTTGGTCTGTCTTTATTCCCACTCGATGGTCGCTGGTGGCTTGCCTGAGATATCATAAACTACTCTGGAGATACCTTCGATTTCATTGATAATACGACGAGAGACTTCATCCAGAAAATCATACGGCAAGTGCGCCCAGCGTGCTGTCATAAAGTCAATCGTTTCAACGGCTCTAAGTGCCACCACGTAGTCATAACGTCGCCCATCACCTGTTACGCCCACTGATTTTATCGGTAAGAAAACAGCAAAGGCTTGTGATACTTTGTCGTATAAATCGGCTTTATAGAGTTCTTCGATGAAGATATGATCTGCTAAACGCAAAATATCAGCATATTCAGTCTCTACTGCGCCCAAAATCCTCACCCCTAAACCAGGTCCAGGGAATGGATGACGGTAGACCATTTCTTTAGCCAAGCCTAGCTCAATACCAATCTCTCGAACCTCATCTTTAAACAACTCACGCAATGGCTCAACTAAACCCAGCTTCATATCTTCAGGCAAACCACCTACATTATGGTGCGATTTAATCAGGTGTGCTTTACCTGTCTTAGCCCCCGCAGATTCAATAACATCAGGGTAAATAGTACCTTGTGCCAGCCATTTTGCGTTGCTCAGTTTGCCTGCTTCTTCATCGAAAATTTCTACAAACATATTACCGATGATTTTACGTTTCTCTTCAGGGTCAGTCTTGCCTTTTAAGGCTTCCATAAAGCGATCAGCTGCATTCACACGGATGACTTTGACACCCATATTTTTGGCAAAGACAGCCATGACTTGATCACCTTCTTGATGACGTAACAGCCCCGTATCGACAAACACGCAGGTTAATTGTTTGCCAATTGCTTTGTGCAAAATAGCCGCTACCACGGAGGAATCTACGCCGCCAGAAAGGCCTAGTACGACTTCCTCATCACCGACTTTCTCTTGTACGTCACTAATACTGGTTTCGATAATATTAGAAAATGTCCACAGCCCTTCACAGCTACAAATATCGCGTACAAAGCGATGCAGGATATGTTTACCCTGTGTGGTATGAGTCACTTCTGGATGGAACTGAATACCGTAATAATGACGTGATTCATCCGCGATACCTGCGATAGGCGCGCTATCGGTACTTGCCATAAGCTTAAAGTTTTCAGGCATTTTCTCTACGCGATCACCATGAGACATCCAAACATCCAACAAGCCGTAGCCCTCTTGCGTCTTTTCATCTTCAATGTCTTTTAATAAATCAGTATGCCCGCGTGCGCGAACCTTGGCATAGCCATATTCGTGATGATCCGCATTGATGACTTCACCACCGAGTTGAGCCGCCATAGTTTGCATACCGTAGCAAATACCTAAAACAGGGACTCCCAGATCAAACACCATTTGTGGTGCTTGCGGAGGTTCATCACCGGTGACCGATTCAGGTCCACCTGATAAAATAATTCCCTTAGGTGCGAAGCTTTTAATATCAGCTTCAGAGACATCCCACGGATAAATTTCTGAGTAAACCCCTACTTCGCGAACACGACGCGCTATGAGTTGTGTATATTGTGATCCGAAATCAAGAATTAAGATGCGATCATCATGAATATTATTGGTCATTCAGGGGTCCCTTCTGTAAGTTAAGGGCTGATAATCCTTAATCGCATTTTAACTGTCAAGTGTTAACGTAAGACCGTAAAATCGTAATGAGAAAATAGTGAGATAGTTGTCTATATTATCAACCGTTTCCTTTGCTTATCTGTTAAACTACATTAGATTAAAACAAACCCGTTATTAATAGTCTTTGAAGGACGGATCAGAAATGGCACATTCTAAATATCTACGCTGGCTTAATGAAGATGAACTTACGACTAAAGTGGCACAACGCTTTGTTGAGTTTTGTGATGAAGAAGTAGAAACCAGATCACGTACAGAACATTTTGATGCTGAAATCTATGAAGATGCCGTTAAGCTTATTATTCAACACTTTGAGAGCAAGGACGAAGAGAAGGCAGATACCATATCGGAAAACAGCCTTAATTCAGATGCAACCACAGAGGATGAAGAATAATGATCATCAAATCTCTAACCGCTGAAAACTTTCGTAAATACAAACGTCTGCAAATCGAAAACATCCCTGAAAAAGGTTTAATAACGATTAGCGGCGAAAATGAATCTGGCAAGACCAGTATTGCCGATGCACTGAGTTATGCTTTATTTGGGCGTACTTTTCTTACCTCTGAAAAAAATGCTCATAAACTTATTGCCTGGGGCGAGAAAAACGCATCAGTCATTCTCAATTTTATCAATAAAGGCAAAACCTACCAGCTTACCCGTATCGTTAATACGCAAGGGGAAGTAGACGCTCAACTCTTTTATGAAGAAAAAGCGGAATTATTAGCTGACACGCCCGATGAAACCGAAACCGTTTTGCAAGAAATACTTGGTTATGGCTACGAGACTTTTTCTGATTCCTACTATCTGGTACAGCGTGAGCTTTCAACGCCTCATCCAAACAGTGACAGTATCAAAGATATGGTAGGTATTAGCGTCTATTCAAAAATCAGTAATAAAATGCATCGTGCCAATGAGGTGGATGATGAAGAGTTAGCCTATTTACGTCCGAAATACGAACAAGCCTACAAAGATTTACAAGCAATGGGCATTGACGACACCTGGCTACCCGAATTAGTAGAGTCACGTGAAGCTATCGAAACCGATCAAGATTATAAAGGTCAACTCGTTGCTCAGCTACGCAACTCAGCTGATAACTACCCCGCTGATCGAAGCAATTATCTAGCAGCACAGCGTAAACATAGAAGCTTTAGCCTGTTATCTGATTTGTTACTGGCAGCTCTAGCCGTTGCACTTGGCTTATGGGCTTGTATTAAATATTTGCCAGATCAAACACAGCAATGGTTAATGCCTTATAGTTTGGACAAATTCCCTGCTGTCAGTGAATGGTCAGAATTATGGATGCCGTTACTGGCCGCAACACTAGCCATAGGCTTTTTCCTTTCCATGCTAATGACATGGCGTACAGAGGATAGACAAATCACTCCTCTAAAAGAAAAAGCACAACTCTATTCCGAAACATTAGACGAAAGCTATCAACACGCAAAAACGGATATCAACAACGTATTTACCACCCGTAGCCTTGATTTGGTGAAAAAGGCTAATGGTGGCGTATTACCGCAAATCACTATTGATCATGCAGAGCTAGCCAAAATACCTACTTTAAAAGAAGAAATTTCTGATTTCCACACCGATGGGCGTGATGCAGAAAATACTGTAGATGCGCTGCGCTCACACATCAAAGAGCAACAACGCCATAATGATGCCAATCTTTCTATTATTTCTGGCGAAATAACTTCTGAAATGGAACGAACCGCTATCGCTTCCGAGTTTCGTCAAAAACTGGCTGAATTTGATGCAGGCATTCGTCATCACACCCGAAATATCAAAGTACAAAACACAGCCATTGATTTACTACGCAGTGCTGCTAAAGAGTTTACCGATGCTTTCAACAACTCGATTACCAAAGCGTCTGCAAATATTCTACCGTTCTTCACCAATAATCATTACAGCAATGTCAAAATAGATGATGATTTAAACATTGCTGTTTTCTCTAAAGAAAAGAATGACTTCATGGATTTCGATGAGATTTCATCAGGGACGCAGCGACAAATCATGCTCGCACTTCGCATTGCCATGTCAGAAGAATTAGCAAAAACTAACGATACCGATAAGCAATTCATTATTCTTGATGAACCCTTTGCTTTCTTTGACCATCAACGAACAGTAGCCACGCTTGAAAAGTTACCTGAAGTCAGCGATATTATTAGCCAGGTATGGGTAGCATCACAGGAGTTCCCTGAAGGGACAAAGGCAGATAAAGAGGTGGTTTGCCCCGCAGGTGAGAATCTTCTCATTACCTAACGCTTTGAACGACCATTAGCCGCAGGACGCTAAAGCTGAGTAAAGTTTATTACATAACCAATCAGCCTTGACTTACTCTATAGGCTGTTTAACTGAGGATTTTAGGTTCAAAGATCACTCAATAATTTCCCGTAGAGACATTGCATGCAACGTCTCTACCACAGGTAGACAAGAAACTTAATCAATCAACTGAGGAAGAAGATTGATAGTTATGCAAGTTTTCGTGCGTTATCTATATTAGACAACTATAATGTTGCCATCTAATAGCAATAAAACAAACGAGACAACTATGAAAACAAAACAACTTTTCGCAACAACAGCCACTGCTGTTTTACTATTTACTTCTAGCATCACTTTAACTGCCTGCAATACAGGCAATGTAAGTAGTGATGAATCTAGCGACACTAGCGCAACCGTTGATACCAACAAGACTGGGGTTATTAATATCTCAAGCGCTCAACTACAAACTTTGCTTGATAAGAAAGTAACGCTAATTGATATTCGCAGACCTGAAGAATGGGCACAAACGGGCGTAGTTGCAGGTAGCAAAAAGCTAACCTTTTTCTCAAGCACAGGTGCTATCAACCCTCAATTAGTACCTTCGTTAAAACGTATTGCAGCCGCTGATAAACCCGTTGTACTTATTTGCCGCACGGGAAATCGATCAGGGGTTGCTGCACAGATGATTACTACCCAACTTGGCTATAAAACAGTTTATAACGTTAAAAATGGAATTACCAAGTGGATTGCTGAAGGTAAAAAGACGATAAAATAATATTTTTTGTATTAAAAACAACCTACTAGCATATCAAACATACCTCTAATTAAAGCCACTTTATGTGGCTTTTTTCAGTTCTATTTAAGGTAAAAATATTAATGTAACTGACATCTTTACTGCTACGAGACCTAATTAAGGCGAGCCTTCCATGAAGAAACTTTTTCAACACTTCCTCTTGTTACCTCTTCTTCTTGGGGCTGCCCTTGTATTTGTCGTCTATCAAGTAAAGTCAAAAGCTCCATTAGATCATGAGGATCAACAATACCCTGCTCGAACAGTGGAGGTTATCACCGCTAATAAAATACCCTTTCGTGTTAGAGCAATGGCATTTGGTCATGTTGAACCTGCAACAGTATTGAAAGCTAAAGCGGAAGTCAGCGGTAAAATCAGCTATGTCCACCCTCAACTCCGAAAAGGCGCAAGCCTAAAAAAAGGCACGGTAGTACTGCGTATCGAGCCTACTACTTACAAATTATCACTCAATCAAAGTAAAGCGGGTCTAGCAGGAAGCCAATCATCCTTAGCGCAACTAAAAACCGAAGAAAAAAGCACTAAACGTGCGCTAGAACTTGCGCAAAGAAATCTTGATGTTGAGATTAAAGAGCTGAATCGGATTCAGTCACTTTGGAAAAAGCGTCTTATCGCACGCTCTACTTTAGATAAAGAAGAGCAGAAAGTTCTCTCCTTACGTCAACAATTGCAAGATGTAAAAGGCAAACTCTCCAGCTATTCAAGCCGTAAAGCGGCAACTCGTGCGCAAATCACCCAATCTAAAAGCCAAGTAAATCAAAGTAAAGACAAACTCGGTAGAACAGAAGTGCGTTTGCCGTTTGATGCACGAATCGGCACCGTCTCTGTTGATCAAGGTGGGTTCACACCTGCGGGTGGGCTGTTATTTGAAGCACTGGGCGTACAAGCAGTAGAAATCAATGCACAACTGCCGACTAAGCAATTTAGGCCGCTGGTTTCATCTAGCCTCAAAGACAGGCTTTCACAAAATGATTCAGCAACGAATGCTATCAGCCTGAAGGACCCCGAAAGCTTGCAAACCATACTAAGCAAAATGAACCTTGAAGCTATTGTGCGCCTAGTGGGTGATTCCAATACAGATGCCAATAATCTAGCCTATTGGTCGGGTGAGCTTATACGCATGAGTGAGGCCGTCGACCCAACCCGTGACACACTAGGCTTAGTCATAGCGATTGATAAGCCCTATGAAGGCATTATTCCTGGTGAGCGACCTCCTTTATTGAAAGGCATGTATGCTTCCGTTGAACTGCTTTCTCCTGCTAAACCAACACTAGTATTACCTCGAAAGGCAATACATCAAGGGCGTGTTTATGTGGTTAGTGAAAACAAAACCTTATTAATACAACCCGTGAATATTCTTTTCCAACAAGGCAATCAGGTAGTACTGGATAACTATAAAAACGAACATTTAATAGGCAAGCAAATTATTATTAGTGAAGTAGTCCCTGTAATGGAAGGCTTACCGGTAAACATTATCGAAGCCAAGGACTATGAGAAGAAACTAAAAAGTGAAGCGTTAAAAGTAGATAGCACAGCAGACACCGTTTCAGGTGACGCACAATGATTCGCTACTTCATCAAGCATCCCACAGTTGCTAATATTTTGATGATGGCGATTATCGCTATCGGGCTTGCTTCTATTCCACAGCTCAATAAAGAATCTTTCCCACTACTTAAACCCAGCAAAATTCAGGTCATGATGTCATACCCAGGCGCTAGCCCTGCTGATGTTGAGGATGCACTGTGTAATCGTTTGGAAGATGCCACCGATGGTATTAGCTTCTTGAAAGAACAAACCTGTGATGCGCGCGACAATATGACGATCTTCACGCTAGAAATACAAGAAGCAGGCGACATTAAAGCTTTTTACGATGATATCAAAGCGGCTATTGATGGCATTGCAGACTTCCCGATAGAAGTGAAAGAACCTGTCATTAAAGAGCTTGGACGTACTAGCCCTGTTGCCAGCGTTGTTATTACATCCAACAATCTAACCACTTCTGAGCTCAAAGCATTAACAGAAGACTATCGAAATAAGCTACTTGCCACACCAGGAATCCCTATTGTTACTGTTGATGGTTTTTCAACCCATCAACTGCAAGTGCTAATCAATCCTGATAGCCAATTAAAATATCAGTTAAGCGTTCAAGACATCGCCAATCTAATCGCAGCACAAACTATAGAATTACCTGTTGGCACACTGGAAGGTAACGAGAAAAGATCTCAAATTCGCTTTGATAATGTCAAAAAAACAGCCGAGGAACTGGCTGACCTCGTTATCATCAATTCCCCAGAAGGTGCTGAAATCAAGCTGGGTGAAATCGCGCGAATAGAAGATAGGTTCGAAAAGCGAGAAGAACGGGTCGAACTCAATGGTAAACCCGCAGGTATACTAAAAGTCACTAAAAATACTACCGATGACATCATTAAAGTGTTTGATGCAATAGAAAGTTTTGTTGAAACCGAAAACAAGCTTTTACCTAAAGGCACTGAATTAACTATCACCCAAGATGGTGCATCTTTGGTAGGTGATCGTCTCATCTTGCTTGTTAAAAACGGTTGGCAGGGGCTATTGTTAGCAGGTCTGACTTTATTTTTATTCTTTAACTGGCGCTATACTTTTTGGGTGGCACTAGGCTTGCCGATTTCTTTTCTCGGTGGCTTAGCCATGATGGTACTGTTTGGCGTGACCATCAATATGATCTCTATGATCGCGTTGCTGATGGCTATCGGTATACTCATGGACGATGCCATCGTACTCTCCGAAAGCATTGCGCATGAATACAAAAAAGGTAAATCCCCCCAACAAGCAACCATTGATGGCACTAACCGCGTATTGGCAGGCGTTTTTGCCTCCTTCCTCACCTCAGCCTTTTTATTTGGTAGTTTGCTAATGATGAAGGGCGATATAGGACAAATCCTTGGCGTGTTACCCGTCGTCCTTCTGTCTATTTTAACAGTGAGTTTAGTGGAAGCTTTTTTGATTCTTCCTCATCATTTAAAACACTCGCTTGAAAGGTCACACCATAAAGAGCCACCCAAGCTTAGAGTTAAATTTGAGAAAGGATTTGGAGTGCTACGCGAAGCTGTTGGCAAGCTAGCCGATAAAGCAATTGATTACAGGTACATTACGGTGGGTATAGCTCTTGCTATGCTGGTTCTTTCAGTTGGACTCATTGCCACCAGCACCGTTAAATTTAAGGCTTTCCCCGACCTTGAAGGTAATCAAGTAGATGCCAGGATTTTACTACCTCAAGGTACGCCACTGGCAGAAACTGAAAGAGTCATGGATAGGATTCTAAAAGCGCTTGATAAAACTGTTGATACTTTAAACAAAAACGAACCAGAGCCTCTTGTTAAAAACGTACAGCTTAGCTATGGCATACACGGTGATGTTCCCGAAAATGGAACACATATTGCCACGTTAACGCTGGATTTACTGAGTACAGAAATCCGCCATACCAAAATGGCGGATTTCACTAAGCTATGGCGTGAGAATACGGGTGGCTTGCCCAATGTGATTAGCATCCAGTTTAGAGAACCCAAAATTGGCCCCGCTGGGCGTGCGATTGAAGTCCGTTTAAGTGGACGTAATCTAGACAGGCTATCCAAAGCATCATGGGAGTTACAAAACTGGCTACGCGGTTATGATGGTGTATCCAATCTGCTGGATGATTTACGTCCAGGCAAACCTCAATACTCTATCCAGCTTAAACACGGTGCATTAGCATCAGGCATTGATTCACGTAGTATTTCATCTCAGCTAAGAGCTGCTTATCAAGGCACCAAGGTGAGTGATATTTATAAGGATCGTGAAGCTTATGAAATCATCGCTAAACTCGACAGTGCAACGGGTCAAGAGCAAAGTGATTTCGACAATTTAAGAGTCTTCTCTAAAAAAGGAGATTCAATACCACTAAGTAGTGTTGCCACCATCACAGAAAAGCAAGAGTTTGCACGTATTGCTCATATCAATCATGTGCGCACTGTGACTATTTTTGGGGATGTTGATGCTGCTCTTGCCAATACATCAGAGGTTATTGCAGCCACACAACGAGATTTTATGCACCAACTTAAAGCTCGCTACCCCGATGTAAAAATCAGCTTTAAAGGTGAAGTTGAAAGTGGCACAGAAACCAAGTTATCTATACTCACAGGCTTCGGACTTGGTGCATTGGGCGTATTCTTATTATTGAGTTTAATCTTCAAAAACTACCGCGAACCCGCCATTGTTATGCTGAATATTCCTCTTGCCTTAATAGGCGCGATTTGGGGACATTTAATCATGGGATTGGACTTTACACTGCCTAGCATGATCGGTTTTGTATCGCTTGCAGGAATCGTTGTGAATGACTCTATCTTATTAGTGGTCTTCGTTAAAAACCATGTAGAAGAAAGTGGTATGGCATTTCATGATGCCGCCAAGCAAGCCGTGCGTGATCGCTTTAGAGCCATCTTCTTGACTTCAGCAACTACCGTGGCAGGTATGACGCCTTTATTGTTTGAAACTAGCACCCAAGCTTTGGTTTTAGTGCCTCTAGTAACTAGCATTGTGTTTGGTATGCTGACATCCACTATGCTAATTATGTTTGTGCTACCCGCCATGTACGGAATTATGGAAGATATTGGCTTTGTGAAGCTTACTGAGAATACGAAACAAGGTGTACTAGTAGCTCAGTAGCTCAGTAGCTTATTAAACCTAAAAATTCTCTCTGAGAACAACAGGATCAAAGCTCCTTAAGGAATCGCCTTGCCAATACCACGCTTGTCTGATGCGGCACTAACCTGCCCTGATTGCTTATCCTGAACCACCACATGCATATTGCCCCACGTACCCTCGTTTTCTTGTAGCTGATGACCTTTTTGTTTTAACACATTGATCACTTCAGCATTTAATGATTTAGCTTCATATTGAATATGATCAGGTAAATATTGATGATGAAAACGCGGTAAATTCACCATCTCGTCAGCCGTCATACCCTCATGAAAACCAAGGCTTGCTAACAGCACCATAGTAATAATACGGCTACCCCCAGGGGTACCAATAATAGCTAGCTGATTATCTGTTTCTAAAAAGGTAGGCGACATGCTGGATAGCATCCGCTTACGAGGTTCTATTGCATTGGCTTTAGCTCCAACTAAACCATACACATTAGGCTCGCCTGGCTTGGCAGAGAAATCATCCATTTCATCATTGAGCAACACGCCTGTTCCCTTGGGCATAAAGCACGAGCCGAAGGGGAAATTAATAGATAATGTAGCCGATACGCGATTACCTTCTTTATCTAAAATAGAAAAATGCGTGGTATCCGTGCCTTTATATTGATCACGCCAAGTAGGTGCGAGGCTATTACTTGGCGTGGCCTTATCTTTGCGAATAGACTGCCTCAAACCATTGGCATAATTGACATCTGTCAGCATTTTCACGGGTACATCAACAAAATCACTATCGCCCATATACTCTGCACGATCTCGATACGCTCTGCGCATTGTTTCTGCTATCAAGTGAATACGAGTGCTTTTGTCTAGTTTCTGTAAATCATAAGATGACAGCATGTTGAAGATTTCGCTGAGTACGATACCGCCTGATGACGGTAATGCTGCTGATGTTATTGTCATCCCCTTGTAATGAGATTTAACGGGTTCACGTAGTTTGACTTGATAGCTTTTCAAATCATCTTTTGTCCAGATTCCACCTGCTTTTCGAACACCTTCAACTAACTTTTCAGCTACTTCACCTTGATAAAAGCCTGCCCTGCCTTTTTTTGCTAATAGTTCCAAGGTACGTGCAAGATCCGGTTGTTTAATCACTGTACCTAATTTAGGTACTTCATCATCTTTGAGAAAAATCTCACTAGCTGCTTCTGATTGTTGTATTGCTTGCAACCTAAAGGACAACATCTTGAGATAAATTTCATCGACTTCAAAACCATTTTTAGCGAAATCTATAGCAGGTTGTAATGTTTTGGATAAAGGCAGATTACCTTTGTGGGTGGCTAACCAATCAAGTGCAGCAGGTTCTCCTGGAATGCCAGCAGATAAAGCACCACTCACTGATAAATCGCTAACTACATCACCCTTATCGTCTAGGTACATATCAGCTGATGCCTTAATAGGTGCAACTTCTCGACCATCTAGCATGATGTCTTTGGATTTATTGGTTTCATTAGACGAATGTAACAACCAGAACCCCCCGCCACCTAAACCAGAACTATAAGGCTCTACTACTGCGAGCACAGCACTTACCGTCACCGCTGCATCGAATGCATTTCCACCTTGTTGCAAGATTTTATAACCCGCATCGGTAGCAAGAGGATGCGCTGTCGCAATACCTGCTTTTAGCTTGGCGTTGGATTGAATGGAAGGTTGATAAGAGGCTTGAGTTGCAGACATGCTATCCGCCTGGGTCATTGTAGAAAACAAGCTTAGAATGAGAAATAACAGTAATTTATTCATGAGATTAGTTAAAATGTGCCAAATTAAGGAACCTGAAGAGGCTGTGAAAGTATTCAAAAAATACTGTTAGTAGGGTGTCGCTGAGATACGATGCGCACCATAAGTGCAGAATAAACGGTGCGCCTCCTCCATTAGCACAGCCTACTATGACTACTTTTACAAGCTCAGAAGTCCCACTTCCTAACTAGCCAAAAGCACTTTGTAGCCTGTCTTGACGGAGGAACACAGTTTCTTTACATAGATCCTGTACCGCTATTGCTCCACAGTGGCTACAAAGTAGTTACCGTGACGGCTGGCTACTATTTAGAATTTGAAACGTACGCCTAATTGAACACGATCATCAAGATTATGGCTACCGCCCGCTTTCAATCCTGCCTGTACTTTACGATAACCCACAAATGCAGCGGCATTATCTGAAACGCTAGTTTCAAGGCGTACACGCGCATCCCAAAGATCATCTCCATCACTAAAGGTAGTAATTTTGGGTGCAAAGTAAAAATCACCGGCTAACGCTAAAGGCAAGCCTGCTTGAAACTTAACTCGACCATTCGCACCTAGTGCTAAAGCAGAAACGTTAACATCAGGCGTATCGATATTAGCGTAATACAGTCGTGCTCCTACTCCGAGAGAATAAGGCTTATCCAGTTGATCTGTGCCATTACCTGAAGCAACACCAATAAACCCTAATAGATCATCATCTTCATTATATAAAGCACCAACATTAATATTAGCACCTTGAGCATTAATACGATCCGTATCCAGTAAAACTTCAATGGCTGCTGTTTCATTGCTGAGTGCAAGATCAAGCTCAGATGCCTGTGAAGTAGCTGAAACAGCCATTGCTAAAGCTAAACCTGCTATTGTTTTTAAACATGTTTGCGGGTACTTTGAGTACATAGTTATTCCTTTTTTAATTAGGTTGGTTCCATACTGTTTAATTTTCAATAGGGCTGTAAACCCATTCAGAACCAAGCGTTAAGCACTTATACCAATTGATTTATAAGCACACATTTATTCCTTTAATCATTATGTTATAGATCAATGTAACAAATTTACTTGAATTTTTTAAGCTTTTTATAGGGAAAATAATAGATTATCCTAAAATCCTCAGTTAGACAGCCTATAGAGTGATTCTCTTCGGCTGAATGGCGTACACCTACAGGGATGTAGGTGTTAGGGCGACGCAGGACGCTAAAGCCGAGTAAAAAAAGGAATTAATGGTTGA
>JALXAX010000080.1 GCA_026991755.1 Thiotrichaceae bacterium
CGATACCTAGCTTAACGGGTGGCAGTACAGCTCCTTTATCGGTGACGTCTAATGTCTCTTCTGTTCCGAGCTTAACCAGTCCAGCAGATACAGGAAACAGCCGAGCCTTCACACCAACAGCAATACCTAGCTTAACGGGTGGCAGTACAGCTCCCTTATCGGTGACGTCTAACGTCTCTTCCGTTCCGAGCTTAACTAGTCCAGCCGATACAGGAAACAGCCGAGCCTTCACACCAACAGCAATACCTAGCTTAACGGGTGGCAGTACAGCTCCCTTATCGGTGACGTCTAACGTCTCTTCCGTTCCGAGCTTAACTAGTCCAGTAGATACAGGAAACAGCCGAGCCTTCTCACCAACTACGATACCTAGCTTAACGGGTGGCAGTACAGCTCCTTTATCGGTGACGTCTAACGTCTCTTCCGTTCCGAGCTTAACTAGTCCAGTAGATACAGGAAACAGTCGAGCCTTCTCACCAACTACGATACCTAGCTTAACGGGTGGTAACGCGGCCCCATTATCAGTGACTTCCAATGTTTTCTCTATTCCAAGCTTGGGTAGTCCAGTGAATACGGGTAATACCACTGCATTTACTCCATCAGGAGTACCCAGCTTAACAGGTGGTAGTTCAACCGCTTTATCGATTGGTAATACATTGGCAATTAGTATCCCTAGTTTACTAGGTAGCAGTGGTTTATTGTCGCTATCAGGTGCAAGCGACGTATCGTCTTCTCAGAGGATCAATGCTAATCACTTTAAGTGAGTTGGTTCAGCAGGGTTGCTCTAGGCTGTAGCGCTTTCACTCTATAAGTATTAATAGTTGCAAAAGTATGTTCAGTAAAAACCGCGCCCTTCGACTCCGCTCAGGGTGCTACTCTGTAGCCTGAGCGGAGTCGAAGGCGGTGCTTGTATGTAAAAACTTTTGCAACAATTAATAACGGTGTCCGGCATTGTCAAAAATACGCCATCAAAACAGGCCGCAATTCGCGTTCAAGGAACCGCTGAGAGCTTTTTCTCAGAAAGCAGCTTCTCAAGAACCGCCAAGCCTGTTTGGTTATCCTGAATCCGTGACTCCAATGCGGATAACAGGGGGTAAGATATTGGTTTAGCAGGGGATTTTAAAAAATATTAGCTTCACCCTTAGGTTAAGCGGGCATTTTTTAAACCCGTGATGAATCAATAGCCTATTCACTGTGCGTAGTGAAGTCACGGATTCAGGGTTATTTTAGACAGTTTCTTGAAAAAGACTTGATTATAATACCCTTTAGCCTTATAAAAATAATCACGCACTTTATTATTATGACGTCTTTTCTGGGCCTGGTGATTCTCCTCTAACCCCAGCTTCTTTCCTTGCTCATGCAAGAACAGCCGTATCAAGATATGAGTCACTAAACCAAACAACGCTTGTTGCTTTAAACTATTTCATGCGCTACAGCCTATTTGAACGACTTTCTCCTAATGTCAGAGTTGCTATCTGAATGAGTTTTTAGATGAGTCTGGGCTACTACAATAGATCTGATTGGCATGTTGGGTGAGGATATAGGATTAATTACGAACACCGTTACCTTTATTGGGAAGTTATTCCTATATTATCAGTTGCTTGAATAGTTATTCATGGGCGACTATTTAGATCACAGGCTTCTATAACAGGTATTTTAGGTAAGGCAAAAGTCATACTTTTGACAAAAATCCCTGAGCCTTGTGTGCTCACTAAAGCTCCATTATTATCATAAACTTTCGTTGAGGCAATACCGCAACTAGGTGATTTTTCTTGAAAGATATATCCATGTAGACGAACGTTATCCGCTAGGTATTTGTTCGCCTGTGAAGATAATTGTTGTGTATAATCAAGCTCAAAATTGGCTTTGTCAGCTTTATTAATAGCGTGTAAGTTGTTATTAATAGTGACTAGACAGATAGGTGGTCGCGGTACACCCATGCCGATAGCCACTTCAGGACAAAAAGGAATTAACGTACACTCTTTTTCAAGCTCTGTAACGATGAGTGAGTTATATTTATGTCCGCCATCATAACGTACCGCATGACCTAGTAAGCAACTACTTACACCAATATTGTATGTACTTGATCTGTTTATATTAACCTTTTTATGAATATTCATATGAGGGAATTTTTAGGAAGATGAAGGCATTAATAAGAAACACTATTTAGGAGAATATTTTGAGTCACCCCTCTACAGATTCAGTTAGTCCCATTGACCTAAAAGGTGAAATGAATATGCAAAATATTTTACATATTCATAGTACAGAAGTAAGAGATATATTACATGCTCTTGCTGCAAAGCGTGATGAAGCACCGCCTTTTTTTTTACGCAGTCCCATTACGGTTGATTGCAAAGCGGTAGAGTCTGAGCTGGAGGCATTAGATTTTACTGCTTTGATAGAAGGCATTAAAGCACTGAGTTTTGTGCCTGTCGGTATTCGTAATGTATCGGATGATGTCGTTGAATCTGTTACCAAGGCGGGTTGGGCTATTCTTAGAGACTCAAAAGCGAAGAAAGCGGTTAAGCCGACAAGTACGGAATCAACAGACAACACAGGTGTACAAGCATCATCAGGAGACAATACTGATAATGATTCAGCTGAGAGTGAGCCAATGAATGAATCATTGGGAAACCGAGTGATGGTGATCAATCGCCCCGTTCGTTCTGGCCAACAAGTGTATTCACCGAATGGCGATATTGTCGTTTTATCACAAACAGGTGCAGGTTCAGAGGTTTTAGCTGACGGTTCTGTGCATGTGTATGGCAATATTGCAGGACGTGTTCTTGCCGGCGTTAATGGTGATCGTAGTGCACGTATTTTTTGTCAGGGTTTAGAAGCTGAGCTAATCGCAATCGCAGGTCATTATCAATTACTGGATGAGATTGATACCCCACTGAAAGGCCAGCCCGCTATGATCTCACTGGATGGTGATAAGTTAGTGATAGAGCCTATGATTTAAGTTTCTTAAGAAGGCCAATTCATATACTTAGTCGAAAAAAAGCATGAAAACGTGTAGAAAATTATCGCAGGAAAAGTCATGTCTAGTCTGCTAATATTCTCAACCCAATAAACATCTATATCCCTCAATAGGATGTTGTACATTTAGGAGAGTGTCCTTGAGTAAAGTTATTGTAATTACATCAGGTAAAGGCGGCGTAGGTAAAACTACCACTAGTGCTGCTTTTGCTACAGGTCTTGCCAGCAAAGGCTATAAAACAGTCGTTATAGACTTTGATGTAGGGCTGCGAAATCTCGATTTAATCATGGGCGTTGAACGCCGCGTAGTTTACGACTTTGTGAATGTAATTAATGGTGAAGCAGGGCTTCGACAATCGCTTATCAAAGACAAGCGGGTTGATAATCTCTATGTATTACCCGCATCACAAACGCGTGATAAAGACGCGTTGAGCATGAAGGGCGTTGAAAGTGTTATTAACGAGTTAAAGCAAGATGGCTTTGATTATATCGTTTGTGATTCGCCTGCGGGTATCGAAAAAGGCGCCTTCATGGCTTTGTACTTCGCGGATGAAGCCATTGTAGTCACCAACCCAGAAGTGTCATCAGTAAGAGACTCTGACCGAATTTTGGGTATATTACAGAGTAAATCACGTAAAGCGGAAGAGGGTGGTTCTATCAAAGAACACCTGCTGATCACTCGCTACTCACCGAAACGTGTAGAAGATGGTGAAATGCTAAGTGTAGAGGATATTCTTGATATTCTGGCGATTCCACTACTAGGTGTTATCCCTGAGTCGGAGTCTGTTCTACAGGCATCAAACCAAGGTAACCCTGTCATTCTTGAAACTAAGAGTACAGCAGGCCAAGCCTACGAGGACATTGTTGATCGCTTTTTGGGTGAAACCGTAGAGCACCGCTTCCTTGATGTCGAGAAGCAGGGTTTCTTAAAACGTTTATTTGGGAAATAGAAATGGGATTATTTGATTTATTTCGCCAGAATAAAAAGTCTTCTGCCAACAAGGCTAAAGAACGTTTGCAGATATTAATTGCTCATGAACGAGTTAATAGGAATGGCCCTGATTATCTGCCACAACTTCGTTACGATATTATGAAAGTGATTCAGAAGTATATTCCTATTGATGAAGATCAGGTGAAAGTGCAGGTAGAGAATGGTCATGGCTACGATGTGCTAGAGCTTAATATCACCCTTCCTGAAGAGAAGTAGTCATTAATCAGGGTTCTGATTAAGTCTGATTACGGTGTTTCTTAGGATTTAGAACCCGTAAAAGAATATTACTCCTCCCGTCTTTATCTAAGGGAGACTGAGGGGGCTTTTCTGAATACTTTCACAGCCTCTAAAGCCTCGGCTTCTGTATATAATATCGACTTTACCAGTGCCTCCTCCTCCATACTGATAAAGGTCTTATCACTAAACCTTAACTTGAGACCTTTGCACGAAAGGGTGGCGAGAGAAAAATTCAAGCCATTTTTATCCGTCATACCTTTCGTGCAAAGGTCTCAACTTATATTTATTCCTCCTAGCTGCCCTTATATTGCCGTTAAGCGTCTGCTTCTGCCAATCTGTCATAGTTTAAGGACAATTTTCCCAAAAAATTAGATACTTTTTAGTCTAAAGGTTTTAACTATTACTCTTTCGTAGTTAAGGAACCTCTGATTAACTCTGATCGGAATTTCTGGCGGATTCTAGCCTCAGAAAAACGAATCATGAGTTGACCAGAGGTTCCTTAAGGAAGTTGTAATTATAAAAAGATCTATCTGAGTAAACCTCAGAACACACAACTTTGAGCGAATGTTGTTAGGGAAAACAAAATGGTGATGTCTGGTATTGTCCAAGAAAGGATAAAATCTTCAAAAAACGGAATAGAAAAACTAGGTGTAGAGATAATCACCGGTAGACGTGCGTTTGTTCGTATAGCGAGGCAGTGGAACGAATTATTGAAACGTTCTGGCAATAGAAATCTTTACTTGTCTCATGACTGGTTATATTCATGGTGGCTTTGCTTCGGTGAAAAAACAGCTAGTAAGTTAGCTATTGTCTGTATTTATCGGGATGAATTTGGTTTATCAGTCGCCTCCAGTGCTAATGACTCCTTAATTGCTATTGCCCCCTTCTATATTGAGAAAAAAAGAGAACAAGGTTTTTCAAACCCGATGAGCAGGATCAGTAATAAAGGGACGCTACGCTTGTTAGGTCAGGCAGATATGAATATCAATGTCCCAGAATGTGAGCAACTTGATATTATCTCGGAAGGCAATCCACAAGACCGTCCTCTCATTCTGGGTGTACTGATGAAGCAGCTGAGAAAGCTAGGTCGGTACTCCAATATGATATTACAAGGTGTTACCAAAAATAGCATGTTGTATCAGTTGATTAGCCAATTTCCTCAGACTCATGTGTCGGGCTTGAATGCTACAAAACATACCTTATCTCTATCACTGCCTGCATCAATAGACCATTTTATTTCGAAGCAGAGTGTGGGCTGGCGAATCAATTACAAAGCGGATAGAAAAAAGGCAGAAGTTTTGGGTGCTGTTGATATTAGGATGTACAGCGAACCACACGAAATCCACTCTGGTCTTCAGTCCCTAACCCAATTGTTATGTAGTCAGCAAAGGAAAGCATCTGCGGGTAAGTGTTCTTTTGATGCAGAACACTATATGAAGTTTCATGAGGATGTTTGTCATATATTCTCGCTGGATCGTAAAGTCGAAATTGTCTCTTTGGTGATGTCAGGAAGGTTGCTGGCTTCTGTGTGTTACTACAAAACAGAAGACAATACGGTTCAAGTCTATCAAATGGCTTCGGTAAAGGGGGATGGGATACGTTTTTCACCGATGATGATTTTGATGATGCATGTTATTAAGCATCTCATAGAGCAAAAATGTTCCCAGATAGACTTTCTATCAAGTTGTTACTGTAATGATCTAGGAAGCAACCCAATAGCAGGTAACGTTATAGAGCTTTATACACTTGAGTGGTATAAGAATATGGGTAGAGCCTATTTTTATAAGTCAGCGAGGAAGCTGTATAAGGCGCTACATGTGGGCTGATCTTTCCTAAGGAGCCTACACTGACAAGTTCCATTATTTTAGCTGGCTAGAATCTGTTCTTATTTTTCTTGCACAATAATCCTAAATTCCTCAGTTAACCGCTTCCAGTATTAAATAAACTACTGATAGTAATAAAGTAAGCCGCTTTATCTATCTTCACTTATAGAGTTAAGGCGCTACAGCCTATAGAGCAACCCTACTGAAGCTTCTAAGTTTCGCTAAAGCTCAACTAAGTCTTCGACTGACTGACTATGTAAAAAAACTCATTAAGGATCAACCATTAATTCCTTTTTTTACTCGGCTTTAGCGTCCTGCGTCGCCCTAACACCTACATCCCTGTAGGTGTACGCCATTCAGCCGAAGAGAATCACTCTAT
>JALXAX010000081.1 GCA_026991755.1 Thiotrichaceae bacterium
ATGATACATCGCTCTATCGGCGGACTAAACCGCCGACTGAAAGAGAAAGCGTCTAAAAGACGGTGGTTTTAACCACGGGCTATCGCACATCCGTGCGGGCTAAAGCCGCCTATTGGAAAATAAAAAAGCCTCGCTTTAAACGAGGCTTTTTTATTTTGAGAGCTTTGCATGAAAGGAGGGCGAGAGGAAAATGAGCGTAATTTTTCAGATTTTATCTAAAAAGGAGGGTAATAGCCGAGCTATTGGCTGAGTTTTTAGACAAAATATGGGAAATTTAAGCCTTTTTAATCCGTCATATCTTTCGTGCAAAGGTCTCTAATACTTACTTTACGCTACTTGTCTAGCTAGCCTTACAATAAGTTCTAGCAAACTCTAATAACTCTTCCATTGCAGGTGCACGGAATTTATTACGCTGACGCACAAAAGAGAAGTTACGTTGTATCTTTGGCGATAAAGGAATAGCCACTAGTGTTCCGAGCTCCACTTCCTTAATGACACTAACGCTAGATAAAATCGAAACTCCCATACCGGCTTCAACAGCACCTTTGATGGACTCAGGACTACCTAGCTCTAAGGAGTTAGAAATTGACTGACGATCCAAACCCGCCGAACGTAGTTTCTCAGAAATCACTTCGCGTGTACCAGAACCACTCTCTCTACAAATGAATGGATGTTTCATCATATCAGCTAACGATACTTTTTTTCTATTAGCTAAAGCATGTTTAGGGGAAACAATAGCGACCAGTTGGTCCTTCCGGCACACCTCAACTTGGAGATGCTTGTTATTGACAGGACCTTCCACCACGCCAAGATCAATCGTATTGTTTTCAACCATGGAAACAATACCTTCTGTATTGCCTACTTGTAGGCGCATCTTAACTTCAGGGTTCTGTTGTTTAAAATCACCAAGTAACGCAGGTAGCATATATTCAGCAACGGTTGTACTTGCACCGATGACTAAAGAGCCACTGATATCGCCCGTAATTTCACGAATGGCATTTTCCATTTCTGAATATTGCTCGAAGATATTCTCGGCATATTCAAAAGCTCTTTCTCCTGCATCGGTTAAAGAGACACGATTATGCGCCCTATCAAAAAGACGCGTATCAAATTGCTCTTCTAGTTGGCGAATTTGAAAAGTTACTGCGGGTTGTGTCATGTGCAACTGATCAGCCGCTTTTGTAAAGCTTAGCAATTTAGCCACAGTATGAAAAACCTGAAGTCTTCTATCTGACATTGTTTCACCTAATTCCTTTTTTTATATTGTTCAAACATCCATGCTATTCATTTTGTCGAGATGAATTTACTAGTAGCATGCATAAGCACAACTTGTCCTTCCGTTGGAGCGAAGTATGGCAATTAGAGCACGCTATTAGTAATTATAGAGTAGAAATATATTTATATTCGTTTTTGTTCCGATTTTAACGTAAGCGTTAAGAATACGTTGACAAGAGGTAGGCTAATTTATTGACTCCAATAAAAATCCAAATTACTCTTTTTTTTCACTTGCCTTTCTTGGCCTTGCACTCTCTGGGATTCTGGGGTCGTCATCATCCATAATAATACGATGGGCAGGGCTATCTAAATCATCATATTGTCCAGACTTAATAGTCAGAATAAACGCAATAATAATACCTATCATCACCCCTACACCAATTAAAATTTGTAAATATAAAGCATTCATTCTATTAATTTACTCTGCATTGAGAGCTTCTCACATCTATATAGGTTCTATTTGTTTGTTTTCAATCGCAATGAATTCAATACAACAACTAATGAACTTGCCGACATTCCAATCGCAGCCATCCACGGAGCAACAAAACCTGCCGCAGCCAATGGAACGGCTAATAAATTATAGACTATCGCCCATAAGAAGTTCTGTTTAATAACTTGCTGCATCTTTCGTGCAATAACGATGGCTTCAGGTAGGTGTAACAAATTCTCAGAAAGTAGCACCATGTCAGCACTAGCTTGAGCCAATTGAGAGCCTTTACCCATAGCAATAGAAACTTGTGCTTTTGCCAGTACGGGTGCGTCATTCACACCATCACCCAACATGGCAACAACATGGCCTTGTTGCTGTAATTCTGATAGCTTTTTGAGCTTATCATCAGGAAGAAGTTCACCTGCACCATGACCAATACCCAACTCTTTTGTTACTGATGCGACTACACTTTGATCATCACCGCTTAAAATACTCGTTGTAATACCTAGGTCATGCAAAGCTTTTACCGCCTGTTTCGATTCCTCCCTAAGTGAGTCATGAAGGCTAAACGTCGCAATCCAGCCCTTATCGCTGACTAAATAAACTTGAGTTCCCTCCACTTCAGGTAAATCATCTTTAATAATTTCTGAAACAAATGGCTTATTACCTATTCGATAGAGTTGCCCATCATAACGAGCTTCTACGCCTTTTCCTGAAGCACTAACTGTATCCGTCATATCCATTTTATCACCCAAATCTACAAATGACATTCGGGTAATTGCTTGAGCAATCGGATGTTCAGAAACAGATTCTAGTGTGACTGCCAGTTTCAAACTCATCGCTTCAGTCAACAAGCCTGATAACACATAATCTTCAACACTCAATCGACCATAAGTTAGGGTGCCTGTTTTATCAAATACTACATGATCAACCTTAGCTAAAGTCTCTAAAGCATGACCACGCGTTGTTAACACACCTTTCTTGGTCAATTCACCTGTGGCAGCAGTCGAAGCAACAGGAGTTGCCAGAGACAAGGCACAAGGACAGGTCACAACGAGTACCGATAACGTAATCCAAAAAGCATGTGATAACTCGACGTTAACAGCCCAGAAAGCAAATACACCTAGAGCAACCATTAACAAGACCACTACAAACCAGCTGGCTACCTTGTCGGCAAACTTGGCAATATCAGGCTTCTCTGTCTGTGCTTGATCAAGTAGGCGTACAATAGAAGATAGCACCGTACCTTCACCTTGTTTCTCAACTTTCATCGTCAATGGACTTTCTACATTGACAGTGCCACCAATCAGCTGACTATTGACCGATTTATCAAGCGGCATACTCTCGCCTGTCAATAGTGATTCGTTCACACTGCTTGTACCTTCCAAGACAAGACCATCAGCGGGGATAACTTCGCCAGGCTTGATGAGTATAGTATCGCCCAGATTCAATTCATTAGCGGGGATAACATGTTGCTTTCCATCCACCAATTTAGTTGCCGTATCAGGTAACAACCTCACTAGCGCTTCAGCTACTTGACCTGATTTATGACGCGCTTCCATTTCCAGAAAACGTCCCACAAGCAGGAAGAAGGTAAACATATTAACCGAATCGAAATAGACTTCGCCTGTGCCCGTTAGGGTTGCCCACACACTAGCCAGATAAGCACCCATAATAGCAATAGAGACAGGTACATCCATGCCAAAGCGTTTGCGTTTTAAATCGCGCCAAGCAGATATAAAGAAGACACTGGAAGCAAATAGTACAACGGGGGTAGTTAGCAGAAGACTAATCCAACGCAAAAACTTCTCAGTATTAGCGTCCATCCCCAACGAATCGCCCAGATACAGCGATATCGCCAGCATCATCACCTGCATCATACCTGCTGCAGCAATGGCAATACGACGCAAGCTCAATGCGCGTTCTTTCTTTTGAATAGCCTCTAAACGACCAGGATCAAATGGATGTGCGTTATAGCCAATGCTAGCGATTGCTTGCAGGATTTCGCTAAGTTTTATTCGTTGGTTATCCCAACGCAGCGTGGCTCGGTGTGTGGTGTAATTGATTCTAAAACCCAACACGCCTTCTAGCTGTAGCACATGCCGTTCATTAAGCCAGACGCAGGCAGCACAGACGATACCTTCTAAGATCAACGAGGCTTCGCGCACTTCTCCCAAGTCGTTCACCCCTGTCTCAGCGGTGTTTTCGTTGGCAGGCCTTACAAAGCTTCTTTGTAGTTGCTCGTTATCGTAGACCTGTAATTCTTCGGGGATTAGGTCTTGTGGCTTGTCAGAATTCTTGGTTCGGTAAGTATAAAAATCAGTAAGGTTATTCTCGACGATGGCGTTAGCCACTGCTTCGCAGCCAGCACAACACATGTCCCTTGCTTTGCCATCAATGGTAACGCTCAGCGTTACATCATTAGGGACAGGTAAACCACAATGAAAGCACGAATGTGTCGAGGAATCCGTCACTATTGACCTTTATCGCGCTGTGTCCATTTCTGGTTCACCATCTACACATTCACGATGGATGATTTTTCCATCTACTTTTTCAGCCACTTCAGTGTTTCCGCGGATTTCATGGATATCGTCACCACGTGTGATCATAATTTGCATCTGCCAACAACCAGGCTTCAGCAGCTCTACTCGATCACTATAACCACCCTTACCATCAGTTTTCAGTGCGTAATGTTGGTCAACACTCATTTGTGAAGCTCTTAAAAAACTAACTTTAACATCCGCATCCACAATTGGTTCACCCGCTTTGTTTGCAATATCCAGCTTGAAAACCGAATCTTCATGAAGAATAGGGCTTTTTTGCCAACCACCTGTTACTTTCCAACCACGCTCTTTTTGTTTTTTGAGCTGTTGAACGTATTCGTCAAAGCGCTCTTCTTCATCTTGAAGATCATAAGCAACCGTACCCGTAAACTGGGATTGTACACCTTCGCCTGCATCACCACTGATACTTTTTGGGAGTACGATATCTGCAAGATCCCCCTCAATACCTTTTGTTGCAAAGGTAATAATAATAGAATCAACAGTCGCTAGTAAAATAAAGAAAACGATGATAACGCCTGGTATCCAATGCAAGCCTTTTTCTAACTTGTCAACACCTTCTCTCTGCATACGCTCTTCTCGTACGCTAGCAATAATCCCCAAACCATAAGGAATCATCATAAAAAAGGCAAAGTGAATAGCGAATACATCAATACCTGCCCAATGCGTTGCAGCTAGCGGAATGTACATCAGTAACATGAGAGCAGCCGTTGCCAGCGCCGCCATCTTTCCGCTCCAGTTTAGAAGCTTAAAGAACACAAAGTAGAGAAAGAAAGCGGCTATTGAACCGATTCCCAAGGTAACTAATAAATTGTAATTATTCATAATGGTTTCATCAGGGATGTGGGAGTCTGATTAAGTCTACACTTATCACCGAAAGTGGGTTCTAAAGGAAGGTAGTTAATCAAGATATCCTTAGCTTATCCAACTACTATCAGGGTGCAATAAATTGCGAATTCATAATTAAGGGTTCTTTAACCGCACCCGATTTAGGCGTTAGTACAAACTGAAATTCAACATTTTTGGGATCTGTTGATTTCATCGCTTTGCGCACTTTTATCATTAAACGCTGAGATTCATCAGGCTTCAAGTCAAAATCAGGAATTTTACCCATATCAACTTCAGCATTATCCAACCCTGCCAAGGTTAATTCGAAGCGTGCGGGTTGCATGGTTTTATTTTCTACTTTAATGAAATAACGGTTTTGGATTCGACCATCAGACATTCTTACATAGAGTGGACTTCTGATTTGACGAACAGAGCCATCAACAGGTCGCTGTGCGCTCATGCTCCATAACAAAAATAGTACAGACCCAATGGTTGCCAAACCATAACCATAAGTACGTAATTTAAAGAAATGGGTCTTTCCTTTCTCTAATCCGTTCTCAGATTCATAACGTATAAGACCCCGGTCCCAGCCTTTTGAATCCATAATCGTATCGCAGGCATCGATACATAATCCGCATTGAATACAGGCATATTGCATACCATCACGGATATCAATGCCTACAGGGCAAACCTGCACACACATGCCACAATCAACACAATCACCCACGCCCTGTTCTTGACGTTGTTCCAGTGTCTTCAATAGCTTGATGGGTTTTGCGCGACCCGCTGTTCCCTCACCTCTTTTAGGATCATAGGTAGGCACTAACGAATCTTTATCAATCATAACGCTTTGGAAACGCGCATAAGGGCATACGTGCTGACAGACTTTTTCACGCATCAAGCCACCCGCAATATAAGTCGTTATCATTAAACCAAAGGTAGTGTAATAAGCAGCTGATGCAGCATTACCCGTAAAAAAATCAACAACGAGCTGAGGTGCATAAGCCCAATATAGAGTAAACGTTAGTCCCGTCGAGAAAGCCAGAACCATCCAGAAAAAGTGAGTACAGCCTTTTTTTAGTATCTTTTCTGTATTCCAGGGTTGCTTATCCAAACGGATGCGTTTGATCCGATCTCCTTGTATAAAGCTTTCAATCCAACGAAAAGCATCCGTCCATAAGGTTTGGAAACAGAAGTAGCCACAAAAGACTCGTCCTGCTAATGCCGTCGCAAAAAACAATAAAACCGCAGCTAGGAACAATAAAGCCGCTAACCAGAAAATATCCTGAGCATGAACCACTAAGCCAAATATATAAAATTTCTTACTGACCAGATCAAACATAACCGCTTGCGGGTCGCCGACGGGTCGAGACCAGGGAATCCACGGAAGAATGAAGTACACTGTATACGCTGCCACTAAAACAGCACTCTTAAACGATCTAAAAAGGCCTTTAACAGAACGAGGATGTATCACCACCGCTTCTGCAACTCCTGACTGACATGATTTACATTCACTCATAATTATTAACCCTTCAATAAGTGTTAGTTTTATTAAACCTAAATTCCTCAGTTAACCGCTTCCAGTACTGATTAAACTACTGATAGTATTAAAGTAAGAAGCTTTATCAATCTTCACTTATAGAGTGAAGGCGCTACAGCCTATAGAGCAACCCTCTTCAGCTGACTGGCTATGTAAAAAAACTCATTAAGGATCAACCATTAATTCCTTTTTTTACTACGCCATTCAGCCGAAGACTTAGTTGAGCTTTAGCAAAACTTAGAAGCTTCAGCAGAATCACTCTATAGGCTGTTTAACTGAGGATTTTAGGTTAAACCCAGAAACAACAACGGCTGGTTATTATACCAGCCGTTGTTACAAAGTGAGTTGCTCTAAAAGTTACTGAGCTAACAACTTAATATATCTTACTAATACTTTGATCTCGTCATCACTTAGACGTGATTCCCAAGCTGGCATTTCACGTTGTATACCACCGCTAACAATAGCAGATACTGCTGCTACTTTTGCTGCTGCATCTGTTGCACTTGGTACTTTTGCCTGAGTCCAGATCTTATCGGTGAGGTTTGCAGATCCTAATGCTTTCATACCAACGCCTGTAGGTGTATGACAACCCGAACAACCTTTAGTATTAAATACGCCTTTACCAGCTTCAGCATCTGCACTACTTACTTGCTCACCCGATAGGCTCAATACATAGTTAGCTACTTGAGTGATTTCTGTCTTAGATAATGAGCTACTATGTGCTGGCATGTTACCTTTACGTCCTTTACGAATAGTCGTTTCGATATCAGCTGCATCTCCACCCCATAACCAAGCATCATCAATTAAGTTAGGATAGTGACCAATAACGCCCTGACCACCTGCCTGATGACAAGCCGCACAGTAATCACCAAAGATACCTTTACCGTAGGCTAGTACAAACTGTGATTTATCAGAATCTGCTGCGATTTCATCAATTGAAGTAGCCGCAACCGTTTTAACCATTTCTTGACGTCTCAGTTCTAGCTCATCTGTCTGCATGGCTTTAGCTAATAGCGCACGGGTATTCCAATGAGTGGTAACCTCTTCACCAGAATCCGCTTTATAGGTAATTGTTTTTAAACCTTTCATATAGCCACCTTCCACAAGGTTAGTGGGCCAACTTGGATACATTATAAAATATACAACGGTAAAAATAATGGTTCCATAAAACGCCCATAACCACCAGCGAGGAAGCGGGTTATTAAACTCACGTATAGTCTCGTCCCATACATGCCCTGTTGTTTCCGCCCCTGTAATTGGGTCTATAATTTTTTCTTCATGTGCCATAACTATTTTCCACTTTCTTTAGAGGTGTTTTTCTTATGTGTTTGCTGATGCAACTCATCCACTTCATCATCAAGGAAAGGAATATCACGATAAGATTCAAATCTCACGCTACGCTTCTTATTCCCATAGACGTAAATAATAATTGCAACAAAGGTAATAAAGAAGATAACTAAGCCTACACTTTTGCTGTTGGATAAATCCATGAACCATGCAATTAAGTTATCCACTTTTTAATACCTTGAAAAAACACTTTAAACAAAAACTAATCATTAAATCAATCAATGAGCGCTTATCTGAACTGAACAAACTCAGCTTCATCATGCTTACTGAAATCAACCATCGTTCCTAGTACCTGTAAATAGGCAACCAATGCGTCCATTTCACTTAGCTTTGCTGGGTTCTTGTCGTAATTACCTTTTTTAGCCTGCTCAACCATATTGGTTTCTGCACGGTTAATATCTAATAACTTAGCAACATCTTCACCAAATTGGTCAGTGTTTGCCGCATACTCTTCTTTAGTTAAAGAATAAGGAACACCTACTTTCTTTAGTGCCTTCATCTTACCTTGTAAGTCTGAGTAATCTAGATCAGTTTCAAGTAACCAAGGGTAGTTAGGCATAATAGATTCAGGTACAACACTAGTTGGCTGATTCAAATGCTGAACATGCCATGCGCTAGAATACTTACCGCCTACACGAGCCAAGTCTGGCCCCGTACGCTTAGATCCCCATTGAAAAGGATGATCATATTGAGATTCAGCTGCTAAAGAGTAATGTCCATAACGTAATGCCTCATCTCTGAAGGGGCGAATCATTTGTGAGTGACAGTTATAACAACCTTCACGTGTATAGATATCACGACCTAATTGCTCTAATGCAGTGTAAGGACGAACCGAATCTTTACCTTCAGCATTCTTAACACTCTCAACCGTACCTTCGATATGGAACAGAGGAACAATTTCAACCAACCCACCGATACTAATAGCTGCCAACGTCAGAACAATAAGTAGTCCTGCATTCGTTTCTATACTTTCATGTTTCATCATAGCTCGAATCTCCTATTAAGCGTTTGCAGAAGCAATAGTGGTGTCACTTGCTTCCTGAGCATTAGCAATGGTCTTCCAGATGTTATAAACCATCAATAACAGACCTGATACAAAGAACATACCCGCTACTGCACGAGCTACCAGTGGGCCGTGCATGAACACGACAGTTTCAATAAAGCTGTACTTCAAGTTACCGTACTGGTCGAACGCACGAAGCATTAAGCCTTGACCGATACCCGATACCCAAAGGGCAGTGATATATAGCAAGATACCGATGGTTGCGAAGAAGAAGTGAATATAGATCAGCTTCTGGCTCCACATCTTAGTACCCCAAAGTTTTGGAATCATATGATATAGCGAACCGAATGAAACCATTGCTACCCAGCCTAATGCACCTGAGTGAACATGCCCTACCGTCCAGTCTGTGTAGTGAGATAGAGCGTTAACGCTCTTAAGCGCCATCATTGGCCCTTCGAATGTTGACATTCCGTAGAAGGATAGCGAGGTGATCAAGAACATCATAATAGGGTCAGAACGTAACTTGTCCCATGCTCCTGATAGCGTCATAATACCGTTGATCATTCCACCCCATGATGGCATCAACAATAGAATTGAGAATGCAGCCGCTAGAGATGAAGTCCAATCAGGAATCGCTGTCCAATGTAAATGGTGAGTACCTACCCACATATACATGAAGCTTAATGCCCAGAAGTGAACAATAGATAGACGATAAGAATAAACAGGACGTCCCGCTTGCTTAGGTACAAAGTAGTACATCATTCCGAGGAAGGCTGCTGTCAAGAAGAAGCCAACAGCGTTATGCCCGTACCACCATTGCGTCATCGCATCTTGCGCACCTGAGAACAAGCTATACGATTTAGCACCAAATAAGCTTACAGGCATCGCAAGGTTATTAAAGATATGGAGTAACGCTGTTGCCAGAATAAACGACATAAAGAACCAGTTAGCTACATAGATATGAGGCTGGTTACGTTTCAATAATGTCATTGTATAAACCAGGAAGTAAACAACCCAAACCACAACAATCATCAAGTCTACGTACCACTCTGGCTCAGCGTATTCACGGCCTTGAGTAATACCCATCAGGTAGCCAACGCCAGCAATCAATAGTGCCGCATTCCAACCGTAGAAGATGAAATCGGGTAATCTGCCGCCCCACAAGCGCGTCTGACAAGTGCGCTGAACAACATAGAAAGAAGTTGCGAATAACGCATTACCACCAAAACCGAAGATAACGCCACTAGTATGTAGTGGACGTAATCTACCAAAGGTGATTTGAGCAATATCCCAATTCAGGAAGGGCCATGCTAGTTCGGACGCGATGTAAACACCTGCGCTCATCCCTGCTATGCCCCAGAATAATGTAATGAGCGCGAATTTCTTCACGATATCATAGTTATATTGCTCCATGGGAGCGGTTGCACTATGCGCCATTTCTATGTTCCTCGGAAAGTTTAAGTCTTAATTGCCGTTAGGATACACTAATATTAGGAAATGTGAATATAGAAAAGCACTCTAAATAACCTATGAATATTGCTTTAATTTTATTCAGATCACCAAACACATAAACAGCATCTCGGAGTAGACACACAAGTACTTGGTTTTAATTGATAAAAATTACGAGAAGAGATAGTTATAAATTTCTTTAATCGTTAATACACAAGGCATCCCAATAACTATCTATGAGAAATATGATGTACATCAAAGATTGGATTTAAGGCTAGTACTCCAGCAACTTAGGTTTGATGGATACAGAGCAATCCAAAGCGGTCAAGACAAGGCTTGGGTTGAAGCTAATGGTTGTTCCCTTGGCAAGACCCATAACGCAGTATTGAGCGCTTTGGGTTGCTCCCTTCGGGCGAGCCAGGAAGCGGCCATCTGCGTTGTTGCGCCTTTTGCGAAGGGAACAACCATTCCCTGCAAGACGCGCCTAGCGGCTAACCACTTCCTGACTCGCTGTATTCATCAAACCTAACTTGTTGGAGTACTGGAAGGGATTAATACAATGAATAGTTAGGAGCTTCTGCGAGACATAAATAACAACATATCCAACCTCGTCTATATCTAAGTTGGCAAAGCAGCACTCTAACTGATAATTATAAATAGCCAAATAATAGCCGCATTGAGCAATGACAACGTTACCGCGGCTGACCCCATATCCTTAGCTCGACCTGATAGCTCATGAATTTCACCACCAAAACGATCAACCACTGCTTCAATAGCAGAGTTTAAAATCTCCACTATTAGCACCAAAATTACACTCGAAATCATCAACCCCGTTTCTAACGGCGAATTACCCAACCAAAACGCTAAAGGCACTGCAACAATAAACAGTAAAACCTCTTGGCGAAAAGCTTCTTCATGCTTGTAAGCTGCTCTAATACCCTGCCATGAAAACACCATTGCATTGAGTAAACGCTTTATACCTTTATTCGGATTATTTGCCATTGTTACTTTTCTCCTCACCTCTATAGGAAGCATCATAGGACACATCTTGTGACCAATCTCTTTGGTGGTTACCCATTACAAAAAAGTGGGGGTTCAACAGAGAATCTTTCGTGTTATAGAGCAAGGGTTGCATTTCAATATCCACCAAGCGACCACCTGCTTCATCAATAATTGCATGTCCCGCAGCCGTATCCCATTCTGAAGTGGGCCAAAAACGAGCATAAAGGTCAGCTCGACCCTCAGCAACAAGACATATTTTCAATGAGCTACTCATTTCAATCAGTTTATGCCTACCCACTTTCTTGAGAAAACGTTGCATTGTGCCTGTTCTTGACCTATTGCCTGTAATAACTGGCAACTCACCTAATGGCTTCGCAACAAGGTTATCTACATTTCCTTCTGGGTCACGCTTGAAAGCACCGACATCTTTAGCAGCGTAATAATTAATACTCGTGATAGGATCATAAACCACTCCTAACACTGCATTATGTTGATGGATCAAAGCGATATTGACCGTGAACTCGCCTTCTTTTTTTACAAATGAACGCGTTCCATCCAGTGGATCGACCAACCAATAGCTATGCCATGTTGAGCGCACAGAGAAGGGCGCTATTGCAGATTCTTCTGATAAAAAAGGGATTTCTGGAGCCAGCTTCTTTAACTCCGATTCGATATAAGCACTCGCTAGCAAATCTGCTTCGGTTACCGGTGATTTATCTTCCTTGATCATCACCTCAAAGTCACGCACATATACTTGCATGATCAATTCACCCGCTTTACGTGCTATACGTTCAACTTCAGGCAAGAGTATTGCCAATTGCAACTCAGACACGGGGCTCTCTATCAGCATCTACCAAGCCCTATGACGAAAAGTTCGACAAGTGATTACGCACCATAAATAGTGCAACAATACTGCGAGCCTCGCTGAAATCATCACGGCCAAGTAATGCTTCCAGGTTCGATAATTTCCAGGGAACAACCTCCAGCTCCTCAGGCTCATCACCCTCTTCTCTTCTTGGGCTTAACTCTTGAGCCAATACAATCTGTGTATGATGTTGCATATACTGTGGTGCTAAAGAAACGGCTTTAATGTGCGTAAGGCTTGCTGACTCATAGCCAACCTCTTCCATAATCTCGCGATTAGCCGCGTGTAAAATAGCTTCACCTTCTTCAACCTTGCCTTTGGGAAGTCCTAATTCGTACCGATTCGTGCCGCCCGCATATTCACGAATCAGCAACACCGTATCATCATCAAGCATCGGTACAATAAGCACCGCGCCATTACCGCGACTTACTAAGCGCTCATATTGGCGTTGTTCACCATTAGAAAATTCCAGATCAAGCTGCTCAATATTAAATAATCGGCTACTGGCAACGATCTGCTTTTGGTGTATGGTTGGTTTTTTGTATTTTGATTTTTGATTTGGCATGTCAGGAGTGTAACACCTTGAAACCATCAACACCCAGCGCTAAAGCTACCCCATCGGCTAAAGCTACCCCTCCCATAACGATAAACTGGGATGAAATTCAAACCGTATTTTTAGACATGGATGGCACATTACTTGATTTGCATTTCGACAACCACTTTTGGTTAGAACACTTGCCCATTCACTATGCCAATAAGCACGATATTAGCGTTGATCAAGCCAAAGCAGATTTTGGCGAGATGTGTTCACACATTGAAGGTACACTAGATTGGTACTGCATAGATTACTGGAATAAAAAACTGGATATGGATATCATCGCAATGAAGCGATTAGTCTCTAATAAAATAGCTATTCGCACTCATGTAGAAACCTTCCTTAAACACATAGAGAAGAAAGCTTGCCGCGTTGTACTGCTCACCAATGCACACCGTAAAACCGTCGAGCTAAAGTTTGAACATGCATCGATCGAATCTTACTTCGATCGAGTCATCACCGCCCACGATCCTGAAATCGGTATTGCTAAAGAAGAAGATGGCTTTTGGGATAAACTACATAATGTTGAAAGCTTTGACCCTCAAAACTGTCTATTTATTGACGATAATATGAGTGTGCTACAAGCAGCAGAACATCACGGAATTGCACACTTACTAGCAATTAGACAACCTGACTCGCAACAAACACCTAAAGACACTCAGCATTACACAACGATTGAGTGCTTTAGCCAACTAGTAGCAGAGTCCGTATGATAGCTTTCACACAGCCAATAAACTTAATGAGACCTTTGCATGAAAGGATGGCGAGAGAAAAATGAGCGTAATTTTCTCTATTTTTGCTAAAAAAGAGGGTAATAGCCGAGCTATTGGCCGAATTTTTAGCAGAAATAGAGGAAATTCAAGCCATTTTTATCCGTCATATCTTTCGTGCAAAGGTCTCTTAATCAGTCATAGAAAAACAACCCAACTTAAGATTAACCTCACAATAATAATAGCTTTATCTTTGTTTGCATCCCATGGCGTTCAAGCAGTAGAAAATATCGCCACACTAGACAACGCCAACAATGAAGCACTTGCCTATAATTGCGCAGGTTGCCATGGTAGTAACGGCATCAGTGCGGGCCCTTCTATCCCTACGATTGCTGGACTATCGCCCACCTATCTCGTAAAAATAATGGAAGATTTTAAAAGCGACAAAGTCCCTTCAACGATAATGGGACGTATTAGCAAAGGCTATACCAGTAAAGAAATCGAGCAACTGGGAGACTATTATTATCAACAGGTTTTTGTTTCTGCTGATCAATCGGTCAACTCCAAGAAAGCCAAGCTAGGAGAGGAACTGCATAAGCAATATTGTGAGCGGTGCCACAGTGAAGCCGGTGGCATTCAAGAGGATGATGCGGGCTTACTAAAGGGACAATGGAAGCCTTATCTTAAAGATCAACTACAAGACTTTTTGAACAAAGATCGAAAAGCACCCAAAAAGATGGCTCGACGATTGAAAAAACTCTATAAGAAATATGGCTACGAGGGTATTCAAGCTCTGCTGGAGTTTTATAGTAGCCCTTGATGAGGTATATCCTTATAACCTCCCCCTTTGGTTAAAGAAGTGACGTAGCCCGTATGGCGTTTGCGGAATACGCTCTGTTGCTTTTATTCACTTAAATAATTTCCGTAGAGACGTTGCATGCAACATCTCTACCACAGTCGATAAGAAATTTAATAGATGAACATCTATTAGAACATCTAGCTAAATCACTTTTGAAAAACGCTGTTCACTTTTCTGATTTCGCAAATGTTCATCAAACACCATGCAAATAGTCCGAATGAGTAAACGACCGCTCGGTGATACTTCAAGAGTATCTGGGGTTAGTGTTAATAGATCATCCTCTTCGTATTCCGCTAACTGGACAAGCTCTTTTTTAAAATAATCTTCAAAATGAATAACTAGATTCAGCTGATTGCGACACTGCTCCTCAATTTGCTTAAAATCGAGTTTAAAGTGACAACTAAGTTGCTGAATAACTAGACGTCTAATTTGATCATCAGAGGTTAAACGTATACCTCTCACTATCGGCAAATGCCCCTTATCCAAGGCTTCATAATAATTTTCGAGCGTCTTGTCGTTCTGGCTATAGCTATTATTTACATGGCTAATCGAACTCACACCCATTGCCACCAAATCACAATCCGCGTGAGTAGTGTAGCCTTGGAAGTTACGATGTAGATGACCTTCTTGTTGAGCTATCGACAACTCATCATCCGGTTTGGCGAAATGATCCATGCCAATATAGTTATACCCTGCCGCAGTAAGCGCTTCGATACTTTGTTGTAATATCATTAGCTTGTCTTCTGCTTTAGGTAAGTCAGCCTCGTTAATACGACGCTGTGGCTTAAACAAATGAGGTAAATGAGCGTAATTAAATACCGATAAGCGATCAGGAGAAATATCAATAATACGCTGAAGTGTTATCGCAAAACCTTCTACCGTCTGCAATGGCAAGCCGTAAATCAGGTCAATGCTGATGGACTTTGCATTATTCTCTCTACACGCATCAATAATTGCTTGCGTATCTTCGATGGGCTGAATGCGATTAACGGCTTTTTGAACCTTCTCGTCCACATCTTGCACACCCAAACTAAAGCGATTAAAGCCAACTTCTCGCAATACCTTGATGGTTTCCGCACTAACACTGCGTGGGTCAATTTCTATAGAGTAATCACCTTCATCGTCATCTAGCAAATTGAAGGCTTGGCGAATATGTGCCATTAATGCACGTATCTGATCATGATTCAAAAAAGTAGGTGTACCCCCACCCCAATGCAACTGTTCAACGACACGAGAAGTATCGAACAGTTGGCTTTGCATATCTATTTCACGATATAGATAGTCTAAGTACACATCCGCTTTTGAATAATCCTTAGTCGCTATTTTGTTACAAGCACAATAGAAACAAACGGTGTCACAAAAAGGAATGTGAAAATACAGAGACAACGGCGTACTATTTTTCTCTAAATTACTCTCAATCGCATGCCGTTTAAAATCAAACTCGGTAAAGTCGGATGTAAAAGCAACAGCAGTGGGGTAAGAGGTATAACGCGGCCCTGCCCCGTCATAACGTTTTATCTTTTCAAGATCAAATTCTATATTCATGCGGGGATTTTATTCTAGGGTTAAGCCTATTTCCTTGCTCTACATCAATCAATTCGTAAAGCAACCATCTGTCCGAAGAATATATCATTTTACAACGGACTGATATATATCATACAGAATATTAGTAAATAGTAATATACTTGTATTTATGATTACTAAGTTACCATTGCCATTTTCCATCCCCTTATCAGCACTAGTGCTTGTTACACTTATATTCGGCATCAGTACAAGCACACTAGCTGACACCACGCCTGTTAACAGCACTCAAGAAGGTGAATTGCTTTTCAAAAAACACTGCACTAGCTGCCACGGGATCAATGGCACTGGCAGTATTGGCTTGCCACTTTCTAAGCCTTCCGTAATTCAAAGCATGACTAACGACTATATTCACAAAACCATTCGCTCAGGTAGACCTGGTCGGTTAATGCCCGCTTTTAGCCAACTTAGTGATGACGATGTGGAAGCTATCACTCAATTTATGCGCACGTGGGGAGAAGTAAAGCTGATTACTGACACCGCAGAAACGGTAATAGCAGACCCTGCAAAAGGAAAACTACTATATACAGCACATTGTCAGCAATGCCACGGCAAACAACTTCAAGGCTCTGACGAAGGAACAGGTGTTACTTTTTCCAGAGAGCGCAAGTTAGCTATCATGGCTCCCGCTCTTAACAACCCTGGCTTTCAGGATGCCATCTCGGATCATGCTTTATTGCATATTATCCAGCAAGGTCGAGAGGGCACACCCATGCTCGCATACAAGGAACGACTCTCACATACAGATACGCACCATCTCATTAGCTATATTCGTAGCCAGAAAAGAACACTAGCTACTCCGAAAACAGGTAATGAGAGTTTCACTATTATCGTTGACTCCCCTCACTCTTTTGATGAAACCGTCAAGCTCATTCAAGAAACGGTTCGTTCACATAATTTTCGAGTATTTCCAAATCGGTTTCTAGAGCAAGGTTTAACTGATGAGTTTTCTGTCAACAAGCGGCAAATCATTATCCGTTTTTGCAATTTCAATAAGCTTTATGCAGCACTAAAAATTGAACCCCGCATTGGCACATTACTACCCTGCAAGATTACTATTGTCGAAAATGAAGATGGCTCAGTACAGATGGTCTATACCCATGTAGAAGCCGTCTCAAAAATATTTAACAATGATTTGCTCGCTGAAGCTTTTAAAGAGATAGAAGAAAGCTATAGCGACATTATTGACGAGGTTACGCTATGAAAAAATTATTACTATTAGTTATTACGCTACTAGCAACGCTATCTCCTATCGCCCACTGCGATACGAATCTGAATGGCAGCAGTATGTTACTCACACGTACCGATCATAACTTTAAAGACGCGCTAGAAATTGTAAAAAAAGTACTCCACGAAAATGGCTTTGAAGTTGCTCATGTACAACGCTGTGATGGTGGTTTAAAGCATATGGGTTACGATACTGACAAGTATCGCGTCGTCTTTTTTGGTCGGATTGAGGAAGTACGTAAACTCAGCAAAGAACATGCCGAACTGATCCCGTTCTTCCCTTTTAAAGTATTAGTTTACGCGGAAGGAGATCAAAGCGTCGTTAGCATCATGAACCCTGAAAGCCTTAAAACGACTATTAAAGATAAAGCATTAAATGCGAAGTTAGAACAATGGAAAAATGAGTTTATTCAAATTCTGCAACAAACGCAGAGTTCTTAGTGAAACCATGAATCAGAAACATTTATAGGCTGTTCCTACTTCATTACTGGTTCAGCCTCACTTTCTTCAGGCTCCTCTGGCTCTTGGTGAACTATCGCTTGATGGCACGTAATACAAGTTTTACCCTCTCGCTTCCCTCTTTGATGGACTTTTGTTGCCAAAGGATCCTGACTCTCAAACATCATCGCATCCCAGCTGTGACATGAGCGACATTCGCGAGAATCTGTTTCTTTCATCCGATCCCACACTCTATTGGCCATTTCCCAGCGCTGTGCTTCATACTTCTCTGGGGTATCTATTGTGCCTATTATTTCATGATAAATATCTTTCACTGCCCCTATTTTTGCGGCTAATTTTGGAATCGTAGCTTTTGGAACATGACAATCCGAACAAATAACTCGAACCCCAGCATGGTTTTTATAATGAAGTGATTGTTTGTATTCAGTAAAATTTTGCTGCATCGTGTGACAGGAGGTGCAAAATTCCAATGTATTGGTTTCTTTTAATACAACATTCATTGTCGCATAGGTGAAAAAACCTATAAAAAAAGTAACTGGTATTAACCACTTCCCCATAATAACTCCCTAAGTATTACAAACTAATGTGAAGGGCCTTATTGCCCCTCACCTTCCACCACAACATTGACTTTATAAATAAGTGGGTTGATTCATGCGGGTTGAGCGAAAAAGTGCATCAATGGCTCTAAGTCTTTTGGTTTTAGACGCTTAATTTGCTGCTTCATCTTTTTATGCATAGGACGCTTATTTTCTTGGAACTCCTTCATTTGAGCGCGTAAGTACGGTATCCATTGACCTTTAAGAATGGCAGCATCATCTTCTGGATCCGCCCCTGTATCACCATGACATTTCATACAGCGCTTGTTATAAACCTTCTGACCTTTCTTGGCTAAAGTAGGATTACTGGGCTGTCGAGCAGGTACAAACTTCTGTTTGGAAAAATAGGTATATGCTGCCTTTAGGTCATTTGAATTCACTTGTTTTGCGATTTCATTCATCGAAGTTTCTTTCGACGATGATGTAGCTTTGACACGCTTACCTTGTCGCTTATCTGCTTTAAAAGCTTTCATCACTTTCTGTGAATAACCCACAGAAAAACTAGCGATACTGGGGATATCTTTCTTCTGACTGTTTCCTTTTGAACCATGACAACTTTCACATTGTTTAATTACTTGTTGTGAATCGGCGTGAACTTGGCCAATCAGTAACAAGCTCACTAAAAGTATGAATAACGTCATTGAAGGTGTCGAGGATATTCCTCGTTGAATTAACTTAGACATGATGACCTCATCTATATAATAGTTAGTAAAATTTTTTGAGTGAGTAAAAAATAAACCGACCCTTTGTAATTGCTTGAGCTGTTCCAGGAGAAATAAAAGCTATTACAAAGCTGCCGATTTAAAACCCTCGCTTAGAATCCGACGCTTAGCTGTGCTGTTACTCTATCGTCTTCAGTGACAGTATTTGGCGTATTGAGCTGTTTCCAATATTCAACATATCCTTTGATATTCTGTTTGAAGTAGTGCGTAAGGTTCAGCGTTAGCTCTGAGTAGTCGTCCTTACCATCATTTTTCTCATAAGTGTCGTAACGCACTATAGGAACCCATGTAGGACGCTTACCTTCTTTAAAGACATGCATTGCTTGAACTGAAAGCGCATTATTTTTTACTTGGGCGGTAGTATTTTGTACATCATCCTTTCCCTGAACATAAGCTCCATGTAATCGTGTGTCGCCTACATCAGCCATGAAATTTACACCCGTGCGACTGAAATCACTTTTAGTTGCTCCGTCTTTACCCGTTATGGCGAAAGCTCCCACATTAATATTATCTGCTACATCATAAGAGAGTTGCCCCATATAGTTTTGAGCATCTGTGCCCTCTGCATCTTTAGCCAAACCACTGTAGCTGACGTTATAGAAAAGTTTATCCATTGGTCGCCCAGAAATACCAAAGTTTTGTCTTGTGCGACGTAATTCCCCATCAACTCCGCCAAATTGAGAATCCAGTACTTTGATATGACCACGAGTCATACGAAAACCATCACCCAGGAAACCATAGCTATCTGCATCAAAAAAAGGCGCCCAAGACATATGAACATTAACAGCCGGACTTTTGTTATAACTTAGTCTTGCCCACGGTACTTCTAAGTTGAAGTCTGTTTCATCTTCGGCTTCTAATTCAAAAACACCTGACCAGTTATTATTCAAATTACCTGCAACAAAAAACTCCACTTCATGTAATGCTCTATTTTTTGCATCACCTGACTTCTTTTTATCATAAGGTCTAGAAGTGATTATCGAGCCAATTGGCAATCCATTTTCGAAGTAGTCAGAGAAGCTTCTAGCTTCTTCTTCATCATCTACACTGCTAAATCTATATCCGTTTTCCTTGTATTTCCTACCTTTTGCATTTAACTGAGGCCAAGCAGTGTGACAAGTTGAACATGAAACTCCCTCTGATCTTGCAAATGCAGGCATTGCGGAAGCTGTATGCAATAACTGTGCGAGTAAAAGTGGCAGAGCTAGCAGACTTATCAGGGTTCTTTTATAAATCATTATAATCCTCCAGTGGATATTGAAAAAAGTGCTTACAGTGTTTTTGTTACTTTATTCACAAATCTTAAAAGTATATTAGTTCATGTCTAATAAGTTGTCAAAGTTTTATTAACAGAAACTGAATGATATGACTGCTACACATTAGAAATGTGGCTATAGTAGGTTATATAGATAAAATACAAATAGTTAAATATTGAATAGCAGCAATAGCCATTACTTACTTGAGGAAGTATTTAGATAATACTGAAGGAGTATTTGATATATTCAGACTATATATCTTGTATTATTGGGCTTAAGCAGGAATTTAAATATTGTTAATAAAGTAACAATAAAGATAAAAGGGATACTTGATTCAGGTATTTAGAAGAGTCGAGGATGTGCACATAGAACTATTGCACACGTGATAGTACTGAAATATCAGTACAATTATTAACATTGTGAAAAAAAAAGGGGGGGGAGGCTAATCAGGGCTGTTCAATGCTATAAATCTATTCATGGAATAGACAAAGTTCCCTCCACCTAGCAGGGGGAGGGTTAGGG
>JALXAX010000082.1 GCA_026991755.1 Thiotrichaceae bacterium
GTCTATTTGTGAGGGGGAAAGTTTTGAAGTGGGTGATTCGATGTATACGGAGACGGGTGTGTACGTGACTAACCTGACAAGTCAATATGGATGTGATAGTATTGTTACGTTGGATTTGACGGTGATAACAGTGTTTACCTTTAATATAAATGCAGAGATATGTACCGGTGATAGTTATTATGTCGGAGGTGATTATCAAACGGAGTCCGGATTATATTATGATACATTGGTGGGAGGTAATGGATGTCCACAGTATTTGGTGACAAACCTAAGCGTATATCCGACCTATGCTGATACTGTAGCGGTAAGTATTTGCGAAGGAGAAAGTTACTTTGTAGGAGGAATGGAGCAAACCACTACCGGTTACTATTCTGATACACTGCAGACTATTCATAGCTGCGATAGCATAATCGTAACGAACTTGACGGTATTGCCTACACACTTCGATAGCGTGTATGTAGAGATTTGTCAAGGGGATAGCTACTATGCAGGAGGAGCGAACCAAACGGTCGCCGGAGTTTATACAGATGTGTATACAAATAGCTATGGTTGTGATAGTATAGGGGTGACGACAATTGAAATTATTCCTTCAGTTTTTGTGGCAACAGAAATGACGATATGTGAAGGTGATAGTATTTTGATAGGAGGTATATATCCAATTGTTTCAGGGTTTTATTCCGATACATTGACGAGTTGGAATACAGGATGTGATAGTATTGTTATAACGGACTTGACGGTACACCATAGCTACGATGAGCAGTATGTAGAAGTATTGTGTGAAGGAGATAGCATATTGTTGGGTGGGGAGTATTATACAGAGGCAGGTAGCTATTCTTATACCTATTCTACATGGGCAGGTTGTGATAGTACGGTGACTGTAGAAGTGGAAGTAATGCTTTGGGAAGAGTTGCTTGCCAATGACGAGTACATATGTCTCGGTAGTTCGGTAGATCTATTTGTGAGTGGTAGTGATTCGGTGACTTGGTCACCATCTGTTGGGTTGAGTTGTACGGATTGTGTAGATCCAATAGCTTCGCTTGAGGAGACTACGACCTATACGATTTCAGCATACGACTGCAAAGGAGAGCTGACAACGACAACGATGACGGTGTATGTAAATGATCCGCCGGAGGTGGATATAGCATCTGTAGCAAGCATATTTAAAGGAGAGACTACTACATTGGTAGGATTGGTGGATGATCCTTCATTGGCGGTAAGTTGGTATACCGATGAGGAGGTGCTATGTGTGAATTGTATGGAGGTAGAAGTTACGCCGGATGCTGCGACTATCTATTACTTCTCGGCAGAGGATGCCTACGGTTGTGTGAGTGTAGACCAGATACTACTGCGTGTTGATGACGAGTGTAATGATAGTGCATTGGAGATTCCAAATATTATATCACCCAACGGAGATGGTCATAACGATGCCTTCGAGATAAGATATGAAGGGGTGCGTGAATTGAGTCTGCTACGTATCTACAATCGCTGGGGTGAGTTGATATTTGAAACTACCGACATTGCTGGAGATAAGTGGGATGGTACTTTCCGAGGTAAGCCGCTCAATCCGGGTGTGTATGTATATTACTTGGAAGGTGTATGTTTGAATGACCAGCCATTTACGAAGACGGGTAATGTAACGGTGCTGAAATAGTGACCTCATATACTAAAGATGAAATAATCCTTATGTAGCAAATAACAAATATATTATTCGTACACTTTTTTTGATGACCCTGTAGCATGTTGCAGGGTCATTTTTGTGTTGGCATAGATGTTGACTTTAGGAGTTTGAAAAT
>JALXAX010000083.1 GCA_026991755.1 Thiotrichaceae bacterium
CCCTGAAAATAAGCGTGAAAAAAGAGTTGAATTGTGGGATGGCTGGTTTTTTGATGGTCATCAGATTTGGGATGATGAAGGCTGTAGATATATCAAGGAAGATATAAAACTTGCTTGGTAAACACAGCATTTACAGCATCAGTGGCGCGGTTCAACATTCCAAATCCGAAGTTTAAAAGATGAACTATTTAAAAAAAATGCTATGACTAAAACACCAACTATTTGCCTTATTTATGAAACACCAGATGGAACCATCGAGAAGACTTTTAAGCTTTCTGAGATATAGAATGCTGTTACTCATTACTGCAAACCGCGTAGATGCTCGGAGCGGAAAGCAGTAATGAGTAAACAGCTTTACAATATATGACTGTTTCTTCAAAGAGTGTAGGGGTTCAATGCTAATTGAAATGAGCGCAACCTGTGGAGCGAAGTCAATTAGCACTGTACCCCTCACCCTATCATCATCATAACTCAAACCTGTCAACCTCGATCCATCGGATAACATCCGTTGGGCGGGGTTGTGTCACAAATGTACGAGCGGGCTTAGAATTACTTACAGATAAGAATAAGAAACCCTGTGGCAGCGGGTTTGGAAAAGCACAGCGACTCCAAACCCCATGCTAAACACATACTACAATGCTTGACTTCACTCTATATTTGCGATAAAAATACAAATGTATTTATAAGTGAATACATTTGTATTTAAAAATATTAATGAGAGGTCAATATGTCCAACTGGATTGAGCAACAATATATGGAAGAAAGGAAACGCGCAGAAATGGAACAAGTGGATAATGAAAGGTTATTGATACCTACAAGTATACGTTTACCCTTAGAAACAGTAGCTTACTTTACCGCACTATCAAAACGCTTTAGTCAAAGTAGAAACTCAACAATGAGTGAAATGCTAAGTGAGCAAGTTCAGGAGTCATTTAAAACTTTATCTATGGATGATCGGCTATTAGTTGGAAAACACGCAGATATTGAGCTTAAAGAACTCTATAAGAAGAATGGTGGTGAGTATGTGGGTATATATTATGAGCATATGGCTCAAGTATTCAATGATGCGGAGTCTTCAGCAAAGAAGTAGCTATGAATTATAGGTGTAGCGATAACTTCGCATAATGTATATTATGTTAAATTAAGAACAAACTTCTATCTTAGTTATACTACAAGATTAGCCAGTGCAATGGAGATGACAATTCTATAAAGCATGCTTTAGATCCTTATGAAAGATCATGCTGATTCTCATGTTCCTAAAGAGCTACTAAGTATAATAGGTTGATTCAACCTGACCTCCATTAATCTTGTTTTTTCAACATTTGATCAATAAATCTTTCATTTTCAGTAATTTTAAACTATATTCGCATTGTGTTTAAGACGCATAATGTATTAACAATAAGTGGGATTAAGTGTGTCTTGAACGTATTTTATAACTTGCTGTTTTCCAACAATAACAAAAATCTATTTTATAAAAATGAAGCTATATGTTGTAAGTACGACTACTGTAATTAAAGCTTTTACTCTTATATTGCTTTCATTGGCTCTTATTTCTTGTTCGCAGTCTCCTAGCAGACCGACTGTTCCAACTTCTTTGCCTTATTCTTCGCCCTATGGTCACCTACCCTCTTCTGGTAGTAATAACCCTGTACGTAATAGAATTGTCCAAAGTAGCTATCAAGCTCTGGGAGTACCCTACCGATACGGTGGTAATACCTTTTCTGGGTTCGACTGTAGTGGATTAACCCGACATACCTATAAGTCAGCGGGGATTAACATACCCAGAACGGCTGCCCAGCAACGTGATGCTAGCAAAACTATTCGCTCCTACTCTGACTTATTACCAGGTGATATGATTTTCTTTAAAACGGGCAGAACGACCAATCATGTGGGTATTTTTGTTGGTAATGGTGAATTTATTCATGCATCTACAGGCCAACGTAAAGTGATAAAAGCAAAACTTGATACACCTTATTGGCGACGTGCTTTTGTTAAGTTTGGAACATACATTCGTTAATTCTAATATTCTTGTTTATCTGTGTCGCATCAGAAATAATATGCACATGTATTATCGGGATTAATTATTAATTTGTAAGAAAGTTTGATTAACCGCAATAAGACACTATACATAAAGAACCTCTAGCTAATAATGTTAGAAAGAGGCGTTGATATCACAACTGATTTAATTTACACAAAGGAGACAAACATGGGACTTTTTGATTTCGCTAAAGGAATTGGCAATAAATTATTTGGTAATGAAGATGAGGCACCTGAGAAGATAAAGGCGCACATCGAAGAAGATAATCCAGGCATTAAGGATCTTGAGATAACAGTTAAAGATGGCGTTGCTACCATTAAGGGTGAAGCCGACTCGGCTAGCGCACTTGAAAAAGCAATACTCATGGCAGGTAATGCAATGGGTATAGAAGAAGTTCGTGCAGATGATGTAACCGCTCCTGCGGCTGATTATGACGTTCAGTATTACGAGATTCAAAAAGGTGATAGCCTTTGGAAAATCGCTGATAAGTTCTATGGCAATGGAAGTAAGTACACAATAATTCTTGAAGAAAATCTACAGGTTATAAAAGACCCTGATTTAATATTCCCAGGGCAAAAAATCAGAATCCCTGCAAATGATTAAATATTAAGAGCATCGCTCTATTATCTACTAGGTAATAATAGCGACCGCACTAGTTCAAACAAGTAACAACTCTTTATTTGTAACAAGATAGAGATATGAATACACAACAAAGGTAATTAATGATGGATATGGGAAGTTTATTAAAAATGGGCGCAAGTGCTTTTATTCAAAGCAAGCTTAGTGGTAATGCAGGTAGTGGATTAGATTCTAGCCTTTTAACTTCTGCTCTAGGTGGTTTACTGGGCGGTGGTGGAAGCTCTGACGGTGGTGGATTAGACCTTGGTTCATTACTATCTAATATGGACTCGGGTGGACTGGCAGGTGTCGCAAAGTCTTGGTTAGGTGATGGCGACAATGAAAGCATCTCTACTGATCAAGTAACCAGTATGTTTGGCTCTGATAAAATATCTGAGTTTGCTTCTCAATTGGGTTTAAGCCATGACGAGGCTGCTGGCGGATTAGCAGATGCCTTACCTCAGTTAGTTGATAATGCTAGCAGTGGTGGTTCAATACTCGACTCAATTGGTGGCGTATCTGGAGCAATGAATATAGCTAGTAAGATTTTTGGATGATCGTCGTCTTTTAATCTTTATCTACTATAGGTATTCACAAATTACATTTCTTATCTACTGTGGTAGAGACGTTGCATGCAACTCTCTACGGGAAATTATTTTAGTGAAGATCTATAGTTAAATAAAAAAGCCCCGATGTCGGGGCTTTTTTATGAGTGAAAATAACAGGTGAGACCTTTGCACGAAAGATATGACGGATTAAAATGGCTTGAATTCCCTCTATTTCTGCTAAAAATTCGGCCAATAGCTCGGCTATTACCCTCTTTTTTAGCAAAAATAGAGAAAATTACGCTCATTTTTCTCTCGCCATCCTTTCATGCAAAGGTCTCAAGGTATTATTCAGGACGCATATGAGGGAATAAAATCACGTCTCGAATAGATGGCATATCCGTAAACAACATCACTAAACGATCAATACCTATCCCCTCACCTGCTGTAGGCGGTAGACCGTATTCCAACGCTCGGATGTAGTCTGCATCGTAATGCATCGCTTCATCATCACCCGCATCCTTCTCTGCTACTTGTTTTTGGAAGCGCTCAGCCTGATCTTCAGCATCATTAAGCTCTGAGAAACCATTTCCAATTTCACGTCCACCTATAAACAACTCAAATCGATCAGTTACAAAAGAATCATCATCATTACGACGAGCAAGAGGTGACACTTCAGCAGGGTAAGCAGTAATGAAGGTAGGATCCATTAAACGATGCTCCACTGTTTTCTCAAAGATTTCAATTTGAACTTTGCCTAAACCCCAATAATCTTCAACAGGAATACCTAAGGCTTTGGCAATTGTTGTTGCATTTTCCTTATCATTGAGTTGATCATCAGTTAAGTCTGGGTTGAAGTGTAAAATAGATTCTTTTACTGTCATGCGAGCAAAAGGCTTACCAAAATCAAACGTATCACCTTGATAAGTAATTTTGGTTTTCCCCAATACATCACGAGCGACACCTTTTAAAAGTTCTTCAGTAGTATCCATAAGATCATGATAGGTCGCGTAAGCTTGATACCATTCAATCATCGTGAACTCAGGGTTATGTCTTGTTGATAAGCCTTCATTTCTAAAGTTTCGATTAATTTCGAAAACACGGTCAAATCCACCTACTACTAGACGTTTTAGATATAACTCAGGCGCGATGCGCAAGTACATATCAATATCAAGTGCATTGTGATGGGTGTTAAAAGGCCTTGCTGTTGCACCGCCAGGAATTGTTTGCAACATAGGCGTCTCAACTTCTAAGAAATCACGTTGCAGGAAGTAGTTGCGAATGTAGCTAACAATCATAGAACGCATCATAAATACGCTACGAGAGTCTTCATTCATAATGAGATCAAGATAACGCTGACGATAACGTTGTTCATGATCGGTTAGACCATGAAATTTCTCAGGAAGTGGACGTAACGATTTAGTTAAAAGGCGTAACTCATCAACGCGGATCGATAACTCACCCGTTTTAGTTTTAAATAACTCACCTGAAGCACCCACAATATCGCCTGTATCCCAGGTTTTAAAATCTTTATAAAGGTCTTCACCTACACGTGCTTGTTGGATAAATAACTGAATACGTCCTGTGGTATCAGAAGTTGTAATGAAACTAGCTTTGCCCATGACTCTTTTAAGCATGATTCGACCACCTATCGAAACACGTACCGAGTTTTCATCAAACCATTCGCGCTCATACTCACCATACTCCATATGAATAGGCGCAGAATAGTGTTCACGCTTAAAGTTATTGGGGAAAGCGATACCGTTGTCTGCATTTTCTCTAATTGATGAGAGTTTTTCACGTCGTAACGTAATTAACTGGTTTTCATCTTGAGGTGAATTGTTATCCTGCTGGTCGCTCATGTTTATTCCTTAAATGCAGTCTCATGCTGCTGTAATACTAGTTTCTATTGTGGTTCTAACTTCTAAAGCCCACTTTTTAAACTAGCTTCAATAAATTGGTCTAATGAACCGTCTAAAACGGCTTGGGTATTTCCTGTTTCAACGCCAGTGCGTAAATCTTTAATACGTGATTGGTCTAACACATAGGAGCGTATTTGACTTCCCCACCCTATGTCTGACTTAGTATCTTCAAGTGCTTGTTGTTGCTCGTTTTTCTCCATCATCTCCAGCTCGTAAAGCTTAGCTTTGAGCTGCTTCATCGCAGTGTCTTTATTAGCATGCTGAGAACGACCATTTTGACATTGTACTACCGTGTTAGTTGGCAAATGTGTGATTCGCACTGCCGATTCCGTTTTGTTGACATGCTGCCCCCCTGCTCCAGATGCACGGTAGACATCTATTCGAAGGTCAGCAGGATTGATATCTATTTCAATATCATCGTCCACTTCAGGCGATACAAATACAGCAGAAAAGGAGGTGTGTCGTCTATTACTAGAATCAAACGGTGATTTACGAACTAAACGATGCACACCTGTCTCTGTGCGTAACCAACCGTAAGCATATTCACCTTCGAAACGAATAGAGGCACTTTTGATGCCGGCCACATCACCAGCGGACGCTTCCATCAACTCTACTTTGAAGCCTTTTTGCTCGCCCCAACGTAGATACATGCGTAAAATCATTTCCGCCCAGTCTTGCGCTTCGGTGCCACCTGAACCTGACTGGATATCAAGAAAAGCATTGTTTGCATCCATCTCACCTGAGAACATGCGCCGAAATTCTAATATGCCTACATCATTGGCGAAAGATTGAAGATCTTCAATAACAGAATTGACGGTATCTTCATCGGATTCTGATTCCGCCATTTCTAATAAATCTTTACAGTCTTCTAGTCCTGACTCTAATGAATCAATGGTCAGTACGACTTTTTCAAGTAGGACTTTATTTTTTCCTAGTTTTTGAGCATTTTCAGGGTTATCCCAAATGGCAGGGTCTTCAAGCTCACGGTTGACTTCTTCAAGCTCTTCTTTCTTGTTTTCATAGTCAAAGGTACCCCCTAAGATCGGCGGTACGCGCGATAAGATCTGTTATTTGGGTGTAAACGGGGTTTAATTCCATGAGGCATGAACTCAATAATAAAAACAATAAATATATATCTACATGATATACAAAATATTATAGGGGTTTAAGATAACTCATTAAACTACTGAAACAGGGGCTAAATAAAGTCGCAGACTATAGCAAACCCCCTACTCTAAGCCAATAGCTAAACGTAACAAATTAAAGGGTTAATTGAATATAAAGTAATGGCGGAGAGGGAGGGATTCGAACCCTCGGTAGGGATAAACCTACACACGCTTTCCAAGCGTGCTCCATAGGCCACTCGGACACCTCTCCGTGAGGTATGACAGCTCTAGAAGCGAGTTGTCAGCGTGTAGTAGCGTAGTTTAGGTGCAGGAGCTTATACGAGTTTGGTTTTGATGTAAATATCGGTACCTATTATTAATAGAGCCGATGAATATATTTAGGAGTTAACATACTCTGACTGATAAAACGCTAATACTTCTTGCTGATTACCTGTGAAGATAATTCGATCTTTTTTCTTATCCAACTGATAGCTATACATAGGGTCGTAATAATCTAGCAGTAGACTACTCACCCATGAAGCATGAGATTCTGGTGAACCTGTTTTTTCGTGCGCATCTAGTGAAGCAACGGCTAGTTTGCGTAATGCCATATGGCGTTCACCACCCAAGCGTTTTTGGATGCGGTCTAAGCTATCTAATAACGCTTTTCTAAAATAACTAAAGCCCTTTTCTTCACCATAGTGCTTTTGGAAGTCTTCAAGCATATCAATAGCATATTCTTGCATACTAGTTTCAAGTCGTTCTTCTGTTGCTATTTTTAAGAGTAATATAGGAGAAGTTTGCATCTTTTCATAGAGTTCAACAGGTAGATGAATGCCTCCAATATTTCTTCCTTCATCTTCTAGCAACAAACTGTTAACACCTGCTTGCTCATGCTTGAGTTGTTGTACTGCCATGGTGTTTTCAAAATTAATTTGAGTGGGCTGTGGTGATGCATTAGCTCCGAAAGCTGATCCACGGTGATTGGCCAGACCTTCAAGATCTAAAGATTGTGGCACATGTTTTAGAAGGCGTGTTTTACCCGACCCCGTACTGCCGCCCAGTAAAACGAAGGATGTATCTTCAATCAATCGTTGGCTATTATCTATAAGAAAACGACGTAAAGCTTTATAACCACCCTGCACTCTTGGATATTTAATGCCCGTTTTTTCATAAATCCATTGTTGGCTTATTTTTGAGCGCATGCCACCTCGAAAACAATACAGGACTCCTTCAGGATGAGTAGTAATAAAGTCAACCCAATCGGAAGTGCGTTGCTCCTTTGTCTCATCATCAATAAGCTCAGCAGCTAGATTTATTGCCTCGTCTTGTCCTTTATTTTTATATCGAATACCAATTTCATGGCGTTCATCATCATTGATCAATGGATAGTTCTGTGAAAAATAAAAGGCTCCTTGTGAAAATTCTACGGGCGCACGCACATCTAGAAGCGGTGTATTGTTAAGAAATAGATTCTGTAAGTCATCAACTAAAGGGAGGTCGTCATCGAAGTGTATTTTCATAATCAGGAGTATAACAAGACATGTAATTATAATTCAAAGGCTGAATAGAACCCCTGTACTATAATTCCCTTTCAACTTATAAGCACCTTTCATCCCAGAATATTTGTACTCTCTCTAACGTTGCAATCACTCTTATTATTAAACGAATAACCCGTCCTGAGGGCCTGGTAGGTTCATAGGCTCTAGCCTGATGAATTAATCTTTAGTTAGGTTTACGCCATTCTGCTTCCCCCTCTGTGAAGGGGATTGAGGGGGATTTAAGGTTATTGGAAGTAACGACTATTTTACTTCAAAAAAACTCAAAGGACTTTGTAAATGAACAAATCAACAATGAATTGGATGAGAGAGAACAAGCGTAATATAAATCAACGTTTAGCTTGGGTTCGTCATAAAGAAGATGGTTTGTTAATACATCATAGAGATGACAATGAAGAAATTATAATCGCTAAAAATGAAGACTTTTTGTATCTACATTTTGTAGAGAAAAATAGAGATACAGGCGAAGATGAAATCAGTGATGTGATGTCATTTATTGATGTTAAAAATCCGTTAATGCTTCAAAGCCATTATGCGCAAGCTATGTTTTTGTCGTTAGCTTTTGTTCCAAAACCAAAACGCTTATATATGTTGGGATTTGGCGGAGGCAGGCTACCCTTGGTACTTCATCATCATATCGCTGATTTATTCATTGAGTCTTCAGAATTAAGCGAAGGCGTACTCTCCATTATAGAAGTATGCTTTGGTATCCACCTAGATAGCCGTTTGAAAGTAGATGTTATTAATGGGCGAAAACATCTTCACAGCTTTGAAGACAAGCATTTTGATATTATTTTATTAGATAGTTTTTCTGGTGCGGGAAGGCACCCCAATGAATTATCATCTCTTGAGTTCTACGAGCTGTGTAATACTAAAATGTCTAATAATGCCGTAGTTGCGACTAATCTTGTCGACAATAATCCTTTATTTAAGAATAAAGTAGCTACCTTTTGTGCATCCTTTAAGTACAGCTATTGTTTTACCTTCGAGGTCAATCATGTGCTGCTTGGGTCTAATACATTAGACCTGACACAAAGTGCGCTGATACAGCGAGCAAAGCATGTTGATCAGCTATATTCTTTTGGTTTTAAATTAGAAGATATTGCAAAAAACACGGAGAAATGTAATACCCAACAAAGTATCAAAACAATCAACCTACTGTCTGATTGTTAATAGTTAGCTGTTGATAATTATAACCTGAATCCGTGACTTCACTACGGCACAGTGAATAAGCTATTGATTCATCGCGGGTTTAAAAAATGCCCGCTTAACCTAAGGGTGAAGCTAAGATTTTTTAAATTCCCGTGCTAAACCAATATCTTATCCCCTGTTATCCGCATTGAAGTCACGGATTCAGGTACAATTTACCGTGTAAGTTAGAATGATTAATCGTTAAGCACCGAGGCTTTCAGCTAACTCACTGGCAATATCATCCAATGAAGTATTAATCCCTACATCACGACATTGTGTAATTTCCAAGTCTTCATAGCCACAGGGGTTGATCTGTCTAAAGGGTGATAAGTCCATATCAACATTTAAACTTAAACCATGATAGCAGCGCCCTTTACTTACCCGTAACCCAAGAGCAGCAATTTTCTTACCTGAGACATAAACACCGGGTGCTTTATCATCACTGACTGCTGTAACATTATAAGTTGCTAATAATTGGATAACGCAATTTTCTAGGTGTTTGACCCATTGTTTAACGCCCAATTTATTACGTTTAAGATCTATTAATGTATAAGCGATGAGTTGACCTGGCCCGTGGTAAGTTACTTGCCCACCACGATCAATGGGGATTATTGGTATATCTGATGGGCTGAGTATATGTTCTCTTTTGCCATTGCGACCAAGAGTAAAGACAGGTTGATGTTGGAGTAACCATATTTCATCAGCAGTATCATCGTTACGTTGTTTCTGGAACGATTGCATTTGCTGATAAACAGAATGATAAGGCTGGATCCCTAAATATTGGATAACAGGAGGAGTTTCAAAAATTACAGCACCCATTTAGTAAGTTCATGAGCTGTTAAATCCGTATAGAGTGCGTCAAGCTGTTCCCTACTAACTGCATAGATGTTGAGACTTAAACTTAAGTATTTACGATTCTTACTATACTTTTCAGCAACCTTACTTTCATCGAATTGGTTATCATGCTTTTTTGCTATATCAAGTGCTGCTGCCCTAAATTCGGGAATAGCCATACCCATGGCCTTAATCGTGAAATCACAAGGGTACTCAATTAAAGATTCTTCCTTAGGTATGTCGCACGTTGTTTTATTCATTGATTAGCATCCGTTTCTCATCCGTAGTTAAATTAGTGAAATACTTTTTGGAAACCATCGGTCATTTTACGCCACATGCCCCCACCCGCTACAGAATTTAACGCAACCAGAGGTGACTCGACGACGATATTATCACCATCTTTTATAATTACCTCCCCTATTTCATCACCGCGATGTATAGGTGCGTCAACATCAGTGGGATATTTAACCGTGCCCTTAAGGCGTTCATAGCTACCCTTCGGAACGGTTATGTAGAAGTCATCAAGAAACCCAATTGGCATATTTTCTGAAGAACCCTTCCAGATTCTTACATTTTCTAATACTCCGCCACCTTTGTAGAGTTTTCTGGTTTCATAGTTTTTATAACCGAATTCTAAAAGTTGCTGGCTAGCATCTGAACGCCCTTTTATTGTTTTAGCACCGAAAACAACAGAAATAAGACGCATCCCATTACGATTGGCGGATGCAACCAAGCAAAAACCAGCAGATTCTGTATGTCCTGTTTTTACACCATCTACTGTAGGATCAAGCCATAGTAGCTTATTTCGATTGTATTGCTTTATACCGTTGTAAGCGTACTCACGTTCCTTATATAGTTTGTAATGCTCAGGGTATTTAGTAATAACTCGTTGAGTTAACTTGGCTATATCCTCAGCAGTTGTATAATGATCTTTGGCTGGCCAACCTGTCGCGTTGACGAAATGTGTGTTTTTCATACCTATTTTGGAAGCTTCAGCATTCATTTTTTCAACAAAGCTCGCCTCCGTTCCTGCAACATGTTCCGCTAAGGCAATAGCCGCGTCATTACCTGACTGGATAATAAGACCATTAATCAAGCGTTCCATCGGTACTTTCTTGCGGGCTTCTACAAACATGCGAGAGCCTTGCATCCGCCAAGCTTTTTCACTGATCAACACGAGATCATTAGCATTAATATTACCCTTTTCTAGCTCTTGATAAATCACATAAGCTGTCATTAGTTTGGTGATACTGGCAGGTTCTATCTGTTGATCAGAATTCTTTTTGGCAAGTATGTTATTGGAGTTAAAATCGATCAGCAAATAGCTTTCAGCATCAATTTCTGGAAGTTTGATGAGTGGAGCTGCAACGGCGCTCGAATAGATAGAAGATACTATCAAGACTGAAAGTATCTTATATATTAAATTTCTCATGATCGCTCTAGTGATTTCAAGTCGTTTAAAATAGTAAGAACTTTGTTTCATACAAAGTCCCCGTTTACTATGGGTTCATTATTTTTCCAAGGCTACACATTGATTGGTAAAATTAACTGGACGCTATTCTACTAGAAGATGTAGCGATACCCAAGATAAGAGATTAGTTTTTAACAACGTTAAATTTAACGAGTCCATCACTTCTTAATCTATCTTTTGCATTATCAATTTTATCTTGCTCATAAAATGGCCCGATTCTCACCATATGAAGCTTACGCCCTTTGAGTTGACGAGTTTCCATGGCAACATTAGCCAACCCGATAGAGGATACACGAACAAATCGATCCAGCGCTTCTTCTTGTGTTTGATAGGTTCCAACAACGATATAGTAACGATCAGAATGGCTACGATCTATATATTTACGGGGTTTAGCTGCACCTATAACACGCGAGCCACGAGTAGCGACAGGAATGGTTGTGGCTTTATTGGGAGAGACTAAAACATGAGAACTGATGGCTTCAATATGCACAGGAAAGCTTGTAGTCGCACCCAGTAAGTTCGCTACTGCGGGAGTCACTTTTAACAAACTATTCCCCTGTGCTGGGCCACGATCATTCACTTTTACAACCACTGATTTTCCGTTGTTTTTGTTAGTCAGCTTAATATGTGTGGGCAATGGTAATGTTCGATGAGCCGCCGTAAAGCCATTGAGGTCAAAAGTCTCACACCCCTTTGTTTGGCTTCCTTGAAGCATATTGCTATAAACCTCAGCGACACCGTCGGCTTTATAACCTGAGGATTGTTTAAGTACTCGGTAACTTTTACCGTTTGTTTTATAGACGGAAGCCCCCGTACAAGAGGATGCAACTGAAGACTCATTACTAGATGTTTTTTGACCCGTGAGTGAGCATGAGCTAACAAAAGGGAGTGACAGTATGGAAATCAAAAGTATTTTTTTCATAGAATTTTTTACCCATTTTCCTGAACTTGAATGTTGATACTTCGAAAGTTTTGGAAGTTTAAATAGCCTTTATTTTTATATATTTCATTGCTAGAAGTACGCAGAAGCCCCAGCTCCTATACTGCAAGCATCCATAGTAACAGAAAGTTTTTAATCAGCAAAACTAAGGTTATACAAGGGAAATCTTAGGGTATCTCTATTAATTCTGCTCAGAGTTGCAGTGACTTAGTAACTATTCAGCGTAATTCCTAACTGCTCAGATTGCCCACTACTTTGTTCAACCTAAATTCCTCAGTTAACCGCTTCCAGCACTGATTAAACTACTGATAGTATTAAAGTAAGAAGCTTTATCAATCTTCACTTATAGAGTGAAGGCGCTACAGCCTATAGAGCAGCACCCTTCAGCTGCCTGGCTATGTAAAAAAACTCATTAAGGATCAACCATTAATTCCTTTTTTTACTACGCCATTCAGCCGAAGAGAATCACTCTATAGGCTGTTTAACTGAGGATTTTAGGTTCAAGAGCAAGGAGAAAGCGCGCAGTTTATAAGTGAGACCTTTGCACGAAAGATATGACGGATAAAAAAGGCTTAAATTTCCCAGATTCTGTCTAAAAAATCAGCCAATAGCTCGGCTATTACCCTCTTTTTAGACAAAATCTGAAAAATTACGCTCTTTTTTCTCTCGCCATACTTTCATGCAAAGGTCTCTAAGTATATATTGGGTAAAGTGGTGGGTAAGCTGAGTAGTTACTATATTTTAACGATATTTCCGCTGCTTATCTCTAAGCCCCATCATAAGACCAAATGCCGCCATCAATGTTACTAACGAGGTGCCGCCATAGCTTACCAACGGCAATGGCACACCTACTACGGGCATAACACCACTCACCATTCCTGTATTAACAATGAGGTATACAAAAAAGGTCATCGCTAAGCTACCACCAAGTAAACGCGAGAAGGTGTCTTTACCATTAGCAGCAAGGTACAAGCCACGATAAATAATAAATAAGAATAAAAACAACAATAAAATAGCGCCCGTAAGCCCGAACTCTTCCCCGAATACAGCGAAGATAAAATCAGTATGGCGTTCGGGTAGAAAGTCTAGTCGAGATTGATCCCCTTTCAACCAGCCTTTGCCATCAACACCGCCAGAGCCGATAGCAATAGAAGATTGGATAATATGGTAGCCCGAGCCTAGCTTATCCGAAGATGGATCAAGGAATGTCAATACACGCTGTCGTTGATAATTATGCATTCCATAAAAAAACATCAAGGGCGCAGCAACCATCAAACTAACAAGACTACCCAGTATCCATTTCCACGAAATTCCCGCAAAGAAGACCCCGAATATCCCTGCACTAGCCACTAACAAAGCTGTCCCCAAATCAGGTTGCTTAGCGATAAGTAATACGGGTACCAAAACAATGAGTAATGCCCAGAAAATATCAATGAAGCGAGGAGGTAATGTTTTATCGGCAAAGTATCGTGCTACCATTAGAGGTACAGCAAGCTTCATTATTTCGGAGGGCTGGAATTTGAAAAAGCCAAGATCAAGCCAGCGTTGAGCGCCCTTCCCTGTGGAACCAATCAGCAACACTAAAATAAGCACCACAATACCTGCCGCATAGATCCAAATGGCACTTTGCTGTAGCAGTTGACTGGATAACTGTGTGAAAACAAGCATCACTGTGAATGCGACTAGCAAATGTATAAATTGGCGTTGAACCATATGCATATCTTCACCACTCGCGCTATACAGCGTTAATACACCCACTAATACTAATAGTGCAATAGTGAGTAATAGGACAATGTCTATACCTGAGAATAGTCGTTGAGCAAAACCTTTTATTTGATGATTATCGCGCATTAGTTTTCCTTTTTGATGTTTTCTTGCGCTTCTTGCTTGATTTTCTTTTTTTTGATTTTTCTTTAGGAGCCTTCTCTAGCAAATAGGTATCTAAGATCTTACGTGCTATGGGTGCCGCTACTTTACTACCACCACCCGCATGCTCAGCAACGACAGATAATGCAATTCTTGGGTTTTTGGCGGGTGCAAAAGCAACAAACAGCGAATGATCATGTAGTTTCTTCTTGAGCCTAGATGCGTTATATCTTTTATTTTGTGCAATACCAAACACTTGTGCAGTTCCTGTTTTACCCGCATAGCGGTATTTGGCACCTGCCGCAGAACGTCGTGCTGTGCCACCTGGGCCATGTACCACATTAATCATGCCATTGATGGCTTGATTCCAATAACTATCATCATCGAATACTACAGGAGGTAATAATTGAACAGGTACAAGCTCAACGGGTTTATCTTTTGAAGCTCGTACACCGCGCAACAAGTGAGGCCGAGGACGCTTACCTCTCATAGATATAATGCCAACCGCATGGGCTAACTGTAATGGAGTTGAGTGCCAAAATCCCTGCCCAATACCAATATTAACCGTATCACCTGGGTACCAAGGTCTATTAAAACGTTTTTCTTTCCATGCTTTTGTTGGCATCAGGCCTGATTTCTCATGGGGTAAATCAATTCCTGTTTTTTCACCAAAGCCAAATTTTCTTAACTCCGTAGAAAAACGGTCAATTCCCATGCGATAGGCAAGATCATAGAAATAAACATCACACGATTGGAAAATAGCTCGATTCATATTGACATGACCATGGCCACTTTTTTTCCAACAGCGATAATGATGCTTATTTCCAGGTACTGAAAAATAACCTTTACCGTAAACGGTTCGACTAGGTGTAGTTACCCCAGCTTGCAACCCCGCTAACGCAACCATGGGTTTAATGGTTGAGCCAGGAGGATAAGTACCTTGAAAGGCTCGACTATAGAGAGGACGATCAGGGTTATCACGTAATGCACTGTAGTTTTTGTGTGAGATACCATCAACAAAAAGATTAGGGTCATAAACGGGAATACTTGCCATTGCCAAGACTTCGCCGTTATTGGGGTCTATTGCAACGGCAGCCCCATTGTGGCCTTTTAGCACTTGCTCAGCTTTAATTTGCAACTCAATATCTAAACTAAGATACAAGTCTTGTCCTGCAACAGGCTTTTTTTCATCTAACAGTTTTTGATGCTTGCCATGGCTATCCACTTCTACAACACGATAACCCGATTTACCATGTAGTAACATCTCATAACTTTTTTCAAGACCCGCTTTACCAATATGAGAAGTTCCTTTGTATTCATTATTGTCAATACGCTTTAAGTCTTTTTTGTCGATCCTCCCTACATAGCCCAGGATATGACCAGCTATCTCTTGCAAAGGATAATAGCGTTCCATTTGTAACTGCAGATGAAAACCTGCGAACCTCGGTCTATTCGATGAGAATATTGCAATTTCTTGTTCACTTAGATTGGCTTTGACCACAATGGGTTGGTAGCGATTATTGACACGGATCTTCCTCCTAACCTTCTTCATCTCACCATCTGTCATGGACATCATTTTTTTCAGCTGATCAAGCTTAAAGTCCATATCGTCCACTTCATCTTGAATAACAGCTAGCACATATTCAATGTGATTGCCTGCCAGCAAAACACCGTTTCGGTCAAATATTTCGCCACGAACAGGTGGAATTGGAATACGCTTTTGATAATTTTCGCGAGACAGCTGAGTATAGTGATCGTATTGAGTAACTTGTAAAAAGTACAACCGAGCAATAATACCAAGCACAGCAAGCGTCACTAACAAACCCGCAATAACTGCTCGTGTTTGAAATAACCTCAGCTCATGACGCTCATCTTTTATTGCAGGGCCTCTTGCCACCTAATAGCCTATTTTGTTGGTGATTCCCTATAGAGCAGCACTAATGACTTGAGGGAATCTGATTGTTATAAAACCGGCAAGTATACCTATATTTGCAAGTTAAGCACATAGCGATATACTCCACCGATAAACCAACGTTACATCATGCCTCTAGAGACTCTGAATAAGTTTAGTAAAGGCTCCTCATCCTATATAAAACAGCACAGCAAGGACGTTTAGTTATGAACATTATGTATGGAATAAAAAACTGTGACACCATAAAAAAAGCAAAAAAGTGGCTTGAAGCAAACCATATTGAATATGAATTCCATGACTACCGCGAGCAAGGTATTAATCCCATACAATTACGTAGCTGGGTCAGCGAACATGGCTGGCAGGCGTTACTCAATAAACGTAGTACAACTTGGCGAAACCTTCCTGATGAAACCAAGCAGAATATGGATGAGGTTCTGGCATTGCATGTAATGCAAGACCAGCCCACTATCATAAAACGACCTGTGCTAGAAACTGCCACGCAGCGACTCATTGGTTTTAAAGAAGCGGACTACCAACAAACTTTATTAGATTAGAGTCTAGCTACTGCCCTGCTCTAATTACCACATTAAAAGCACCACATTAAAAGTACCCCATTAAAAATCACACAACACAATAAGATTAAACCTATGACTACCACCTTGGAATTGACACAACAATTTATTTCACGCGACTCAGTAACCCCTGATGATAAAGGCTGTCAGCAACTATTAAACGATAATCTTCAATCACTAGGTTTTGAGTTAGAACAGCTCAATTTTGAAGAAGTCGAGAACATTTGGTTACGCAAAGGTAATCAAGCACCTTTGTTCTGTTTTGCAGGGCATACTGATGTAGTGCCTACTGGCCCCGTAGAACAGTGGAACTCGAAGCCATTTGATCCTGTCGTGAGAGATGGCATGCTCTATGGTCGAGGCACAGCAGATATGAAAGGCAGTATCGCAGCCATGACGGTTGCGGTACAACGCTTTATTACTGACTATCCCGATCATAAAGGCTCAATTGCTTTTTTAATCACCAGTGATGAAGAAGGCCCCGCTAAAAACGGCACGGTAAAGGTGATTGAAACACTTGAAGCCAGAAATGAAAAAATCGACTGGTGTTTGGTGGGTGAACCTTCTAGTACCACTCAGTTAGGTGATGTTATTAAAAATGGTCGTCGTGGGTCGTTAGGCTGCACCTTAACTATTATCGGCAAACAAGGGCATGTAGCCTACCCTCACTTGGCTAATAACCCCATTCATTTAGCTACCCCAATGCTAGCTGAGCTAATAGCAATGCAGTGGGATGCGGGTAATGACTTCTTCCCTCCTACTACCTTTCAAATATCCAACCTTCATTCTGGAACAGGAGCGACTAATGTCATCCCTGGTGAAGCTGAAATTGTGTTCAATTTTCGTTTCTCTACAGAAGTCACCGCTGACGAGCTTAAAGCTCAAGTGGAGGCACTTTTACAAAAGCATAAACTAGATTACAACATTGATTGGAACTTATCGGGTGAGCCCTTTCTAACCGCTGAAGGCGAGCTAGTTGCAGCGGCTGTATCTGCTATTAAAAAAGTAACGGGTATTGAGAGTGAGCTATCGACATCAGGAGGCACATCCGATGGACGTTTTATCGCCCCCACTGGAGCGCAAGTATTAGAGCTAGGCCCTGTTAATGCCACCATTCATCAAGTGAATGAATGTGTCAAAGTAGCCGACTTGGAGCTACTTGAAGAAGTGTATTACCAGATGTTAAAAGAGTTGCTCATCTGAGATAACTTCTGACCTACTCATGATGGGTTAACATCGGTGTTAATATTCATCCTTAGCCTCAATAATCACACCTTGGTCATCGTCTAATTGTACTTGTTTTAGACGTTGGCCACTCATAATCGCTCTCCCGTGCCTTCTTTCAGCCCCATCAACACTGAATTCAAATTCATAAATACGCTGAAAGCTTAACCGACCTTGAGCGTTTCTAGCTAGCTTCAGGCTTTGTAAAAATACTGTTTGATCAAGCAATTGAACAGCCACCTCATTACAAGCCCTGTGCGCTGCTGCAATGGCTCTTTCCCTACTCTTCATTGAATCAACCCAAAAAAAGATTAATGCCGCTAGAATCAGTAGTACAATAAAAATACTATTCATTATTCTTTTATTCCCATTTCAAAGAGAAGCCTAAAGCTACTTCAAACCGTTTTCTAGGTTCAATATGAAGCGGTATGACTTTTACTCATCTCTATTAATTACTTTACTATTATGCTACCTGATCGAAAAAACATTGAAGACCTCATCAAACAAGTTGCGAAAGAGGAAATACTGCCACGTTTCCTTAAAACTGGCTATGAAATAAAAGAGGATGGCAGTTTATTGACAGAAGCAGATTTGGCTACTGATCAACGTATTCAACACTCTCTAGCCACATTACACCCCGATATTGCCTTTCTAAGCGAAGAAATGAGCTTGCAACAACAAGAGGCTTTATTGACTAATGAACCCTTACTGTGGTGTTTAGATCCGTTAGATGGCACAAGTAACTTTGCCGCAGGAATCCCGCTATTTGCAACATCCCTCGCACTTTTTAAGACAGGTGAAGTGGTGATGGCTTTCACTTATGACCCCATTCGTGATGAGATGTTTAGCGCAATAAAAGGCCAAGGTGCATGGTTAAATAATCAGCCTTTGCGCTGTAAGCCTAGTGGCTTTGAAATGAATAAAGCCATCGCTATCGTTGATCTAAAACGCCTTTCAAAAACATTGGCTGAGAACATATTAATTAATCCACCCTTCAAGTCACAGCGCAATTTAGGAAGCTGCGTATTGGAATGGGCTTGGATGGCTACTAATAGAGGTCACCTTTACTTACATGGTGGCATGAAACTTTGGGACTTGGCGGCTGGTACTTTAATACTGTCTGAGGCGGGTGGTTACTCTTGTACTTTGTATGGTGAAGATGTCTTCCTAACTTCAATGAAACCTCGCTCGGTTATTATCTCCCCTGATGAACAGCTATTTAATGAATGGAAGTTGTATTTAACCCAATTCAACGCATCTAAAGTAAGTTAAATTAAACTGAGTTAGATAAAAATATGCATTTAGATCAACGAAAATATGACGAAGACCCACTAAAGCCCGCAGAGATAATAGCAATTGGTCTCTTTCTATTTGCCTTTATCTTAATGCTAGCCATGGATATTTTCACTCATTATCAACCGCGAAAACTAGGGGCTTTTCTATTTATTCTAAGCTGGATACCGTTGTTATTCATTCATGAGCTAGGCCATGCTCTAATGGCAAAACTACTAGGCTGGAATGTAACAAAAATTAATATAGGGATTGGCTACCAGATAATTGAAAGAACTATTTTTGGTATTCCAATGGTTATACGTGCCATTCCTCTGGAGGGCTTTGTGAAAACCTCTCCTAATCAACACTACTCCCGTTTTGAAAATGCATGGATTTATTTTGCTGGCCCTGGGGTAGAGCTGGTTATTTTCTTTGCACTATTGGCTGTTAACGGTCATGACTGGATGTTTACGGTTACCGATGACTATCAAACCATTGCACTCCAAGCTTTCGCTTTTGCAGCGCTAGCAGGTGCAGTTATCAATTTAATCCCTATAGCTATAATGACAGAGAAAGGAACTACTCCTAATGATGGGCTAGGTATCTTATGGTGTTTATTGGGCAAGCCATCATCAGATTAAACTATTGGTGGTGATTTAAACCTGTGGTTTTGTATACGTAGGTCGGATGGTGCTACCGTCTATCCGACCAGCTTTTAGAAAAGAATATAGGGGTTTATGAATATAGGGATCAGAACCAATGCCAGTAAGTTAAGACATAACTATATGTTTATACAAACATATGTGAATGTTTACGTTAAGTCTACCCAAAGGAAGCATCTAATGAAATTAACTACTTTCATTTAAAAATATTTTATGGTTTGCATAAAAAATACTGTTTGTTCGGGCAGATTCAAACATCATCACCATCAATCTGATGCGGACTTCAGACGAAACCGAGGTCTCAATTTCCCCACATTAGTGCTCTACTTTTAAATATCAGGAAGCACTCTTCTCAAACAGAGCTAGATACTTTTTTTCTACAAGCACCTTGGGCTGGATGATGATGTTCAACAGGTTACAAAATCAGCTTTCTTTCATGCCAGAATGAAGTTGAATCATTCCGCTTTTATTGAACTAAACCATCAGTTTATCTTAGATGTATACAAGAACAAACAACACGTTAAAACATGGAAGGGTTTTCGCCTGTGTGCAATTGATGGAACATCCATACGTCTTCCAAATGAAGAAGAACTTTTTGATTATTTTGGTGAGCATTCAGGGCGAACTGATCAAGCTAAACGCACGATGGGAATGGCTTCTGTTTTCTACGATGTGATGAACCATTTAGTGATAGATTCCACGCTAGAGAGAAACAAAACCTCAGAAAGACTCTGTGCAGCAGATCGTCTTGATTTTGCAAAACTTAATGACTTAATTTCCATAAAGAAGGTTTAAACCTTCGCCTTTAGGCGAACAGATTTCATCTATGATTATTGTAAGGCTATCATAGGAGAGAAAAGATGGATTATCGTTATGGAAGTCATACGATCTATAACATAGAGTATCATTTTGTTTGGGTGACAAAATACCGTTA
>JALXAX010000084.1:0-1290 GCA_026991755.1 Thiotrichaceae bacterium
GTGTCCAACTGATAAAGAGCAATATGCTCATTGTCTTTGTCGTGGAGCTGGGTAACGAATAAGCCTTTCGCTTTTAGTTCAGGTTTGCTTTTTGAAGTCTGAATATGTTTGCGTTCTTTATCATCATCCTGAAATTGACAGAGCATAACCAATAGTTCACAGCCTTCATTAGTCCAGGGTGCATGATGATATCCATCGGGATTTCGTGCATAACTGCCTTTATTAAAGTCTCCTGAGTCGTCTGAAAACACACCCGACAGAATTAATAGCTCTTCTCCAAAAGGATGACCATGGTGGTCGAATGAGCAGCCAGCTTCAAATTTTACCAAGGTTGTTAACTGGCTTGGCTCGCCTGGTATAACCATCAACCGTTTTCGCCAAACTCCCTTTGCAGGTGCGGCTTCCCATTCCATTTGTTGCGTATCAACCGCGATAAAGTCTTTGGTGCTAGCATGTAAAGCAGGAACTAAATCGTCTGTTTTAAAGGCTTTTTTATTTTGTGTAGTATCTTTTTGTACCATTTTAGTTCCTCGGAGGTTATTTACGATCTCGTCATATTCTTAAAAAGTTTCACAATCAGGGCGCAAGTCGAGTTCCTGCGTCCAGCTCGAACGGTGTTGCTGTATGAGATGAAAATAGCTGTCTGCTATTGCTTCAGGTAGTAAGCAATCCTCTTCTTTTGCAGAAAATTTATTGCGTGACTGCGCTCCCCAAATAAGACCATCTAGCAATACGTGCGCAATATGAATACCTTGAGGACTATACTCACGCGCGAGTGATTGAGTTAAGCCACGCAAGGCAAATTTAGCCGATGAGAAAGCAGAGAATCCACTGCCAGCTTTGATTGAAGCCGTCGCACCTGTGACTAGAATAGTGCCACGCTTCTGCTCAAGCATATTTGGTAAGACGCGTTGTATACCATGTACCGCGCCTAAACACGTTACCTTCCATAAGCTTTCAAAATCTTCTGCTGAGGTTTCCAGAAACTCGCCCATGTGTAAGTAAGCTGCATTATGAATATAGACCGACGTTGTGCCGAGTTGTTCTTCAACAGTACTAATGGCGATATTAACTGAATGTGGATCAGTAAGATCACACTGTAGTGGCAAAAAGGCCTCTTTACCAAAGCGGTTTACCAATTCATTACCCACTTCTGTACTACGTGAAAGCCCTGCTACGCGATAGCCTTCGTTGATTAATCTCTGACACAGTGCTTCACCCAGGCCGAAACCGACACCTGCCACTATCGCTACTTTATTAAGATTCTTCATTTTATTACCTTTTTTTTAT
>JALXAX010000084.1:1300-1783 GCA_026991755.1 Thiotrichaceae bacterium
TACAAAACACCCAACGCCGTCAGAGCTATCGCCACCTCAGCACCAAAGCCAGCAACGGCAAAAGCAATAGTACGTAAATAAGGCACACCGAGACTAAACAAAATGTAATGCGCTAACATACCGAAAAAATACAGAATAGATGCGCCTATGGTGATGTGATTGCTAATACCGAGATGATTAACAATTAAGATTAGCGTAGTAAATACAGGGAAATTCTCGATGGCAATACCATGTGCTTTTTGCGCACGTGATGCCCAAGGAGAGGGTTGCGGGTCGTCTTTGTGAGGATTTTTCATAATGCCTAAAACACCCTGTAAGGCAACACGGTTTAATACGTAGGGAACCCATAATAGCGCAACACTTAATGCGCTTAGTGTTAGCCAAAATAATTCTGTTGTCATGTGTAATCTCCAATTAAGTTTATAGCCCAGCCGTTCTAGGAGGCTGTCCGAGAACTAAGAAGCTACTGCAAATCCCATGATC
>JALXAX010000085.1 GCA_026991755.1 Thiotrichaceae bacterium
TTTTCAATATCAGGTTTTTGTTAATGCCCTAAGCTTACCCACAAAGATCAAATCACCTGAAGGGCTAGAGTTAGCCATGGTATCAACAGGCTCGATACTCACAGCAAATTCAGAGGCATCAACAATGCTTTTCCAGCTCATTTTATCAAGCTGTTTAGTCGTCATGCCAATGGCAGAAACTGCGCCCATATTCATAATAGGCATGGATTTATCTTTAGCAATACACCAAAAAACCACACGCATATTGTCAGGCACTTCTACAGGTTCTTTAAGCTTAATCGTCAATAACAAATCGCTCTTGTTGACTTTCACATCGACCATCGGTTTTTGGGTTGCTTTTGAAACCAACGTAGCACTATAACCCAGTGGGTCAACACTATTTAGGTTATCCAATGCGCCCCATGGTTTTAGAAGAAATACTGCCGATACGATAAGCAACATCATAGCTACAGCTAGCCCTTTATTCATCATGAAATTCCACCAGCTAGTTGCTTCTTCAGAGCCAGTTAGCAGATGATTAGCATCAGAAGCCATTGATGGCTCTGCATCAAGACGAGCACTAATATTTTCCCATACATGATCATCTGGTTTTATTTCTGGTAAGCATTCAACCAAGGGTGAAAACTTGCGATTATTATCTTCAACAATCGCTAGTAGATAGGGCTGTTCTTCCATCAAACTCTCAAAACGCTTACGAGCTTGTCCCTTCAATGTACCTAGGGAATACTCCATAGCAAGTCGATCATATACTTCTGGTTTTTGATAACGATTCATTCTAAACAAACTCGTATTTTTTCGAGCCCTCTTCTAATCCAAGCTTTAATAGTCCCTAAAGGCTTGTGCATATTTTGTGATAATTCCTGATGCGTGTATCCATGATAATAAGACTGCAAAATACACTCTTTTTGCTCAGCTTGAAGACCATCTAAACAATCCATCAGTTGCTGTAAGTCTTGATCAACCATCGTTAGGTTGTCAGGTTCCAAATCAGCAGTTGCAAATTCAACGCCTTCATAGACGGTTTCAGTCTCCTGTGGCCGCACTTTAAGCGATCTTAGCTTATCGAGCGCTTTATTGCGTGTGACCGTAGCCATCCAGGTAATCGCTTTGCCTTTACCTTGATGATAGCTATCTGCACTGGTCCATATCTTAAAGAAGGATTCCTGCAAAATTTCTTCCGCCATTCCTTTATTCTTTAATAATCCCAACGCAAGACTAAACAGTCTCGGTGATGTTGACTCATAGAGCTTCTTAAACGCTGCCCTGTCACGATGTGGACTAGCACAGCGTAAAAGCAGCTCATTATAATTATCTTCCATATGACGTTATTCTTCGAATAATTCAGTAAGCATAAGTCTAGCAAAACTGTTTCATTAAAACTCACATTCATCAAAAATAGTTGCAGTGCCTTCACTCTAACCATGGTTCTCATGAACCAGTGGAAGATACTTGCCTATATTTACGTATAAGTGAGCCTACGGATGCATATAAATATGAATTTATGATGCCTCATAAATTTTCATAGGACTTTTGCATAACAACGCGGATGACCGCTTCCTGGCTCGCCCGAAGGAAGCAACCCAAAGCGCACAATACTGCGTAAGGTGCTGATAGTTCAAACACTGTAGCCCTATCAAAATCATTATGCTGCCCCTGATTACATCCATCGTTTATGGGTGCAGTTCGTAGTATTTATTTGCTCAAGACAGTGGCTTATGACAAAGTTGCCATTACTAAATAAAATATAATAATAAATATGAAAAAGGCAACCTATGCCTTCATTGACCTAGAAAATATTGGTTCACTGAAGAAAGTCGATTTATCAAGATATAAACAACTGTATGTCTTTTGTGGTCCTAAACAAGACTCACTCACATTGAACAAAATACCAACTTGCTCATTCCAAGAAATCAAAATATTTAAAACATCTGAAATATCCAAGAACAATTTAGATTTTCATATTTGCTATTATCTAGGCAAGTTCGATGTACTAGAAAAAGATGAAGTAAGTTTTGTAGTTATCTCAAACGACAAAGGTTATGACAATGTAATCAGTCATATACGAACAAATGGGAGAGACTGCTCAAGAGTAGGATGTAATACAACAAGTACGGTTAAAAAAGAATCAGAAATTGATATAAAAATTCAGAGTGTTATCAACTCATTGCTAGGAAAAGAAGTTAAGAATCTACCTAAAACAGAAAAAGCATTTAAAAATCATATAAAGTCACATCTTGGTAAGTTTAATACAGAAAGTAATATAAACTACACCTACAACAGATTGAAAAATAATGAAGTAATAAAAAATAGGCTTAGTCAGTTAAAAGTCACTACTTAAAAAGCTGGCGGTGTGATCCTATTCTTACCAACTTAACAACTTCATTTTCAACTTAGTAAATAACAAGCAAATCTCCACTCACATGAAATTCTCTAAATGTCTACCCAATCAATTCATCAAATGCTATTTGTAGGGTGTGCTGAGGTACGAAGCGCACCATAAGTGTATGATAAACGGTGCGCCTCCTCCGTCGGCACACCCTACCTATGAATACTTTCACAAGCTCTAAAGTCTCACTTCCATGTAGCATTGAACAGCCCTAGGAGGCTGTCCGAGAAAGGACTACAGTGATTTCTTCAATTTTTCTAAACCATCCAAATCGCCTTTGGATGCAAGTGTAGCTTGTTTTGGTATATCTGAAACTGCACGTTTATTAATTCCTTTAACCCCGGCTGTTTCAAGCTTGGCAATAAGCTCATCACCTGTTATATCGGCAAGTTGACTGTAGCTTTCGAAACCTGCACTGGTTAGAGAAGTAGCTAGCTTAGGCCCTACTCCCTTAAAAACATTGAAATTATCTTTGCTTGATTTAGCTTTTGGCTCTGCTTTGGCCTTTGGTTCTGCTTTGGCTTTTGGTTCTGCTTTGGCTTTTGGTTCTGCCTTGGCCTTTGGTTCTGCTTTGGCCTTTGGTTCTGCCTTGGCCTTTGGTTCTGCTTTGGCCTTTGGTTCTGCTTTAGCTTTTGGTTCTGCTTTAGCTTTTGGTTCTGCTTTAGCTTTTGGCTCTGCTTTAGCTTTTGGCTCTGCTTTATCTTTTGGCTCTGCTTTAGCTTTTGGTTCTGCTTTAGCTTTTGGTTCTGCTTTAGCTTTTGGTTCTGCTTTAGCTTTTGGTTCTGCTTTAGCTTTTGGTTCTGCTTTAGCTTTTGGCTCTGCCTTGGCTGTTGTTTCTACCGTAGCTTTTGGTGCTACTTTGGCCACAACCTTATCTGCTGTATCTGCTTCAACTTTTTCAGCTACCGTAGCAACTTTAGGCTCATCTTTTTTCTTCACAATAAAAGTAAAAAACAACCACTCGAGAACCCAACCTGTAAAGATTCCCGCGATAAATAATACTAAACCACTCATTCTATTTTCTCCTAGTTCTTAGCAGTCGACCTAAGTCGTTATGATTATAGTAAAATTCCAAACTAACGTTGAATCATAAATCGACCATTCATTGAGGAAGCTCTGATTAACTCTGATCGGAATTTCTGAGACTTAGCTGAGCTTTAGCGAAACTTAGAAGCTTCAGCAGATTCTAGCCTCAGAAAAACGAATCATGAGTTAATCAGATTCCTTAATCAAATCATCATATCTGAAAATACTTATGAACGTTTATTTATAACGACCAACGCAGACTAATGTCAAATTTTAAAACAACACACACATAAAAAAGTGTATTTATGCCTGTTTGAGTCTGCTACATTCTCCCTAATCTTAATAACAACTATTTAACGCTGATGAAACAAGTCATTTTAATCTTGATGGTAATAGTACTTGCGGCTACAGGTGCTTACTGGCTTACCACGAATAAACCAGAAATAAAGAAACACACCAAAAAACAGAACATTCCAACCATTCAAGTAATGCCCATAAACATACAAGACTATACAACTATCGTGCATTCATCAGGTGTGGTTGAAGCGCGTACACAAACAAACCTAGTGGCTGAAGTAGCAGGTAAAGTCAGTCTTATTGGTGATGCTTTTCAAGAAGGAAACTACCTTAATAAGAAAGATTTGTTACTTAAGATTAGTCAAACGGATTATCTCAATAACATCAAAATAGCAAAAGCTGAAATAGCACAACGACAATTAGCATTAGAAGAACAAATCGCACAAGGCAATTTAGCCAAACAGGATTGGGATCTTTTTGGAGAGAAACGAAAAAAACCCAGTGAACTCGCTATGCGAACTCCGCATATTGCCAGTGCTAAAGCTGCTTTAGAAGCTGCCAAGATTCGAATGGAGCAGGCGAAAGTCCAACTTTCTCGAACCATAATATCAGCACCTTATAATGGTCGAGTGCTCTCTCGCTCGGTGGATATCGGTCAGTACGTTACCCCTGGAACGGTACTCGGCAAAATATTTGCCACCGACTACATTGAAGTACGCTTACCGCTTTCTCTCAAAGAACATGAGTTGCTTGATATTCCAGAACATTATCAAAATCAGGAAAAGCCTAAACTGGAAAGCTTACCTACTGTTACTTTCTATACCGACAAGAAGCATAAGAAACTATACCAATGGCAAGGACATATTGTCCGTACCAGTGCCGCACTAGATAGTAATACACGACAAATTTCAGTTATCGCAAGAATTAATAATCCTTTCACCAAAACTGCAGCTGCCTCGCCCTTAGTAAAACTGGGACAGTTCTTACAGGCCGACATCATGGGTAAGCAACTATCTAATGTAATTGTTGTACCCAGTAGCGCCATTTACCAACAAACCGATATTTTGTTGTTTGTTAAAGATGAGCAACCCGCTAAAGAAACGTCAAAGGTCATCAGAGGTATGCTTAAAATTCAACCTATTGATATCCTTCATTCTGATGGCGATCAGGTGGTTATTTCTGCTACAGGCCTACCTTTAAATAGCCAGATAATTTTAACCCCTCCGCCTGTTGTAACGAATGATATGAAAGTAAAACTAATTAACTCATCTATTGATCCCGCTACTCAGCCTGCTATTAACACAACTAACCCAGTAAGCATCAAGGATGCTGTCGACAATATAAATAGCAATAAAGGATTAAAGCCGAAATGAACGGCATCATTTCATGGTTCGCGCGCAATAGCGTAGCCGCTAATTTGCTAATGATTTCCATCTTCGGCATGGGTTTTTATGCAATTTATGTAAAACTCGTTACTGAAGTCTTCCCTACTTTTGAACGTGAAGTCATTAATATATCCATAGCCTACCCTGGTGCATCTCCTGGTGAAGTTGAGTCAGGTGTTATCTTGCGTGTTGAAGAAGCCATTTTTGATTTACAGGGCATCCAGCATATCTATTCAAATGCAAATGACTCAAATGCACAAATTAGTGTCGAAGTTAGCGGTGTGGATATGCTCAAGATCACTAGTGAAATTAAAAATCGTGTTGATAGCATCTCAACCTTTCCTGATGATGTTGAGAAACCCATTATTAGCCAAGTACAACGCAAGCGCGAAACCATCAGCGTAGTGCTATCAGGTGATCTGAGCGAAAAACAACTGCATGAGATGGCATTAGATATTCGTGAAGAAATCACTCATCTACCCGGTATTACTCAAGCAGATATCGGCGGCTTACGGCCTTATGAAATCAGCATTGAAATATCAGAAGCCACGCTAAAACAATATGCTTTGACGCTGGGCGAGGTGGCTAATACGATTCGTAAAGCCTCACGAGATATTCCTGCTGGAACACTTAAAACCAATGCAGGCGAGTTACGTTTACGCGTGCTCGGACAGTCTTATGACCGTAAACAGTTTGAAAATATAGTCATCAGTAGTAAAACGGATGGCAGTCGAATCCGTCTTGGTGATATCGCGACCGTTAATGATGGTTTCACCGAAGATCCTTTATATGCCATTTTTGATGGTGAAAGAGCGGCAATGATCCCTGTCTACCGTGTAGGTCATCAAAATACATTGGAAGTGTCGGAAAGTGTAAAGAAATATGTAGCAGAAAAAGCGAAAAGCCTACCTGCTGGCGTTCATCTTACCTATTGGAAAGATCGCTCGCGTATTGTAAAAGCACGCCTACAAACCTTGCTAAAAAGTGCCTTGCAAGGTGGCATTCTTATTCTGTTATTACTTGCCCTGTTCCTACGGCCTGCTATCGCTTTTTGGGTAAGTGTCGGCATCCCTATTAGCTTTATGGGCGCGCTTGGCGTAATGGCTTATTTAAACGTAAGCATTAACTTAATCACCTTGTTTGCCTTTATCGTTGTGCTTGGCATTGTGGTGGATGATGCTATCG
>JALXAX010000086.1 GCA_026991755.1 Thiotrichaceae bacterium
GAGCAACAGGTGCTACAGGAGCAACAGGTGCTACGGGAGCAACAGGTGCTACAGGCGCAACTGGTAACACAGGTGCTACAGGCGCAACTGGTAACACAGGTGCTACAGGAGCAACAGGTGCTACAGGAGCAACAGGTGCTACAGGAGCAACAGGTGCTACAGGAGCAACAGGTGCTACAGGCGCAACTGGTGCTAGTGGTAATAATGGCCAAGGCTTCTTTGATTGGTTCAGCTCTACAATCGGTGACTTCGAAGGTGACGGTGATATCGACCAAAACGATGTGAGAGCATGGTTGAAGGGTGATAAAGGCGATACTGGTAACACAGGAGCAACTGGAGCAACTGGAGCAACTGGAGCAACTGGAGCAACTGGAGCAACAGGCGCAACAGGCGCAACAGGCGCAACAGGAGCAACAGGAGCAACAGGAGCAACAGGAGCAACAGGCGCAACAGGCGCAACAGGCGCAACAGGCGCAACAGGCGCAACAGGAGCAACTGGCGCAACAGGAGCAACAGGAGCAACAGGAGCAACAGGAGCAACAGGAGCAACAGGCGCAACAGGCGCAACTGGCGCAACTGGCGCAACAGGCGCAACTGGAGCAACTGGAGCAACTGGAGCAACTGGTGGCGGCGGTATGCCAGGAATGGTAAGTGAAGATCAGCGTTACCGAGTTACTGGTCACAAGAACACAGGTGAATCCTTCACAGGACGATTCACATGGAGTGGAAGCGAAGCATGGTTAGAAACTAGCCGTGGTCAAATCGATTTCTGGGGTGTTCAGAAGCAAGCTGATGGTACGTTAACTGCCAGAGCAGGTAGAGGCCAGTTTGGTAACTGGTACGGCAACCTTGTAGATAAGCGTAACGATGGAGACAATGATGTGTTAGTTATTGGAACACAAAACTCCGACGGAACATTTAATCTAAATGTTGATCTAGCAAAAGGTATGACATTAAGCGGAAAATTGCATTAATAGCAAACCTACAGTAACTCCAAGTTGAGCAATTAATCTGGAGTTACGACAAGATAAAAATCCCCATATCAGTTTTATGGGGATTTTTTATTTTGGGGTACCGTCTATCTCAGCTACTAGATAAGAAATAGACCAAGGAATACAATAATTATCTTGGAAAGAATAGTTGTACTTGAATACCAAAAGAAAAGACTGTTTTTTACCAAGGTCATTGCTGGATAATAATTATAGACAAGTGTTAATCACTTATGCCTTTGCGACTCTCACATCATAAACTATTAGAATTACCCAAGATAAGCCGAGAGCTTATGTCGTGGAAAAATGCACTGTCTGCCAAAAAAGATAAAGTACTCTTTTCTCTTGGTGAGCCAGATGTTAGTTATGCCCTTAAAATATATTCACATCGCTTTAATTTAACAAATTATCCATTAGGACTTTTAGTTGAAATTAATGGAGTTCCTGCTTCTCTTTGGCTGACATCGTGGCCTTTGGCAGATCGATTAAAAGAGTACTTAAGTGGTAAAGAGCTAAATGATATACCCATTGATTTAAGAGCTGAGTTACTTGAAATTACTTTCAAACCTCTATTGTCTGTATTGATGTTGCATACCAATTCCAGAGTTAGAATACTTAATTTTTTAAGTCTGAAACCTACAGACATAAACGAGTATTCATTAGGAATCTCATTTAAAAGTAGTGCTAATAAGTCTGAAGTAAGAATGATTTTGTTGATGCACGACAAACTACTACCCGTGATGAAGCGCTTGTTGGCCTATTGGCCAGACTCACATAATAATTTCTGGTACCAACAGAAAACAACACTCTGGTTAGAAGTGGGGATGCTCGAATTGACAATGGGTGAGCTAAATCAGCTTGATACATCCGATATCCTTTTAATGGAATCATCCCTTGAAAGTGGTCAACTACATTTGCGAATGAGATCAGGTGATTATTTTCATGTGATAGCAGAACAGAGCAATTCGAAACAAATAACCATAGAATCAGGAATACAAAGAATGTCTGATGAAAACTATAATGAAAATAATGACGAGACCATTGCCTCTATTGACGATGTTCCCGTGAGATTAACCTTTGATCTGGGTGAAATGACAATGCCCTTTAACGAAATAAAATCGTTAACGCCGGGCTACCTTGTAGACTTAAACATACCTATTACACAGGCTGTGACCATTCGTTCATTAAATAGGGTGATAGGTACTGGCGAGCTTGTGAATATTGATGGTCGAATGGGAGTGAGAATAATAAAGCTGTTAGCACAAAACGCTACGGATACGCAGAATGGATAGCTTTCCTAATCCCATAGTACTACTGGGTTTATTGGGTATATTTGGATTAGCTCCTTTTATAGCAGTGCTAGTTAGCTCCTTTGTAAAAATTGTAGTAGTAATGCATATGCTTAGAACGGCGTTAGGGTTACAACAGGCACCTCCTAATCTTGCAGTCAACGGTATCGCGATTATCCTCTCAATGTATATTATGGCTCCAGTAGGAATGCAGACTTTTGAGCGATTCCAACAACATGATGTGTCAATATCTGATATACAAAACCCTAATTTGAAAGCAGCAGTCATAGATAGTATGGGGCCTATTAAGAGCTTTTTAGCTAGAAACTCAAGTAAACAAGAGAAGCAGTTTTTCTCAAATGCTACCAAGAAGCTTTGGCCTCCAGAATACTCTGCTGATGTCACAGAAGATCATTTATTAGTATTGGTTTCTTCATTTTTGGTGAGTGAGCTAACGTTAGCTTTTCAAATTGGTTTCTTAATAGCTTTACCCTTTATTGTTATCGACCTCATTATTGCAAATATCTTGATTTCGATGGGCATGATAATGGTGGCACCCGTTATGATTTCACTACCTTTTAAGATATTACTATTTGTGCTTATTGATGGATGGTCGAGACTCACTCATGGGTTGATTTTAAGCTACCATTAGCGAGTTTATTATGGGACATGAATTTATTACACATCAAGCAACACTAGCACTAGAGCTGATTTTATATCTTTCTCTACCTGTTTTGATAGTGGCAACCGTGGTTGGTTTAATTGTAAGTTTACTACAAGCACTGACCAGTATTCAGGAACAAACACTTCCCCATGCGTTTAAACTGGTTGCTATTATTGTAGCTATATCGGTTACCGTTCGCTGGTTAGGCCCTGAGCTGTACGAGTTTGCGATTAATAATTTCACACAATTTCCACAGTTAGATAATAACAACCGATGAGTCTCAGCGGAGAAGAACAACTCTGGTTTTTAACGCTCATTCTAACCATACCTAGAATACTAGGGACTTTTTTGGCAATGCCTTACCTAGGGTCAACGGTATTACCAGGTTTAGTCCGAAATGGTGTGGTCATTATCATTGCAGCATTTGCTACCCCTATTACGCATAATTATGTTGCTCAAGTTCCTATAGATTCACTAAATATTGCCTTTATTATCATAAAAGAAACGGCTATAGGTTTTATGATAGGTTACTTGATCAGTATTCCTTTTTGGGCAATTAGTACAGCGGGTTTCTGGGTTGATCTGCAAAGTGGAAAAATGAGTGCGCAACAGTTCTCCAATGTATTAGGGGATACCACCTCACCTCTTGGTAATCTATTAGCCAAGCTTGCTGTAACGCTCTTGTTCACAACAGGTGGTTTTTTAATCATTATAGAGTTGCTTTTAAAAAGTTATCAATTGTGGCCTGTTGATGTCTTTCTTCCATCCATGGATATAGAAGATGCTGGGGTATTTCTCAGTCAGTTTTCACTTATTTTTACAGTAGGCGTTATGATCGCAGGACCTATTGTTGCTACCATGTTTATTGTTGAGATAGGAGCAGCAATTATTACTCGATATGTTCCTTCATTAAATATATTCATCTTGTTAATGCCTATAAAAGCAGGCATAGCTGCCTTACTATTAGTCTATTACATTACTTATATTTCACGTTATTTAAGAGACTCTTATCTTAACTACGGTGATACTTTGTCAGTGCTGGATGGGATATTTAAGTGAGCGGAGATCAAGATAGTAAAACAGAAGAGCCGACCGACAAAAAACTACGGGATGCTCGAAAGAAAGGACAAGTTGCCCGTAGCGAGGAAATTGTCCCATTAATGATGATCCTACTGTCTATTCTTTATTTCTGGTTTTCTTGGGACTGGTTTAGTGGAGAGATTAAAGATTACCTGATTGGTGTATCAAAGTTTTCGTATGATCGAGACTTTCAGTACGCTTTAGATAACTCCTTATCCATCTGGTTCAATAAGGTGATTAAGGGAATTATGCTTCCCTTTACCGCACTTATGTTGGTGGCGGGCATCATGGGTAATATTGTTCAGTTTGGTTTCTTATTTTCAGTACACCCGATTACTCCAAAACCTGAGAAGGTAAATCCTATCGCCGGTTTCAAGCGTGTTTTCTCGATGAAACAGGTCGTTAAAACCATATTCTCAGTGATAAAAATAATTACTATGAGCATCATTGTCATGTTTGTTGTGAGAATAGCTATCACAGAGTACATGCATGATATTGGTCAGTGCAATATTGAATGTCAGTTTGAAGTGTTTGTTAGTATGCTGAAAAAAATGTTTCTCGTTTTAATTCCCGTATTGATCATGATGGTGATGTTGGATCTTATGTATCAGAAGTTTCAATATAAAAAAGAACAAAGAATGACTAAGGATGAGGTTAAAAGAGAATATAAGAACCAAGAAGGAGATCCTTTAATTAAGGGTCAAAGGAAATCAGAACAAAGACGTTTACTAGAACAAGATATCTCCGAACAAATAAAACAGTCACGAGTCATTATCGTTGGAATCAGAAAGGCAGTAGCGTTGATGTATGAAGAAGATATGCCCCTGCCTATTTTATTAGTGATTGGTAGAGATCGCTTAAGCGTTAAAATGATACAAGTTGCAAAAAAAGAGAATGTTCCCATTATTGCAGATCCTGCTTTAGTTAATATCTTGGAAGAAGATGGCGTTATTGACCAGTATATTCCCAGCTCAGCAATTAAGCGTGTGGCTCAGGCAATGAAGCGCCGCTCCTAATTAGTTTATTTTCACATGCCTATTTTCTAGATAAAGCGACATTTAGTCTGTTTTTTTTAGTTTTATAGCGACTTACTTGTATATTAGCTCTCTGTATATGTTGTTAGGATTCTACTTCAGTGAAGTGTTTACTATTTATACCACTCAATGCCTTTCATAATAGCAGCTGATAATAATGAGAATAAGAATATATGTCTGTAAAACATGGGGTCATAATGCCAGAGGAAAGAAAAAAGAGTATAGGAGTTAGTGAAAAGGTTGGCGATAAGCTATCTACTTTCCGAAGAAAAGTACTACGACTTTATTTACAGTATGTAAACCCAAAACTAGCAAAAGCAACAGAAGCTGCTAAAGAGCCAGGTACTTTTATTAATAAACTGCTACCTCAAAATATAGGTCTATGGCTTGCTATTGCAGCAGCTATTACAGGTTTGCTTGTGTTAATGATGCCAGACCGTTTTTGGAATTGGCAAATCGTTCTATTTTTGTCAATCTTTTTAATTGGCCCTGCTTTATTTCGGATGCTTCAGGGGTTACGTTCTACTTTTTATAACTTATTGGTTGCCTACCCAGGCAAGCATTTATTAAACCAAGAAATAGTTTTGGAGAATGCGATAGTTGCTGGCTCAGCTGAAGTGACTTTGCATGGAGAAAATTGGTTGCTTAAGGGAGAGGATTATCCTGCGGGTACTCACGTTATCGTTATTGCGATCAAAGAAAATGTATTGTTTGTTACAGCTGTGTAAATTTTGTCAGGCTTTGTTTAGAAGTTCTGTAACTATTCAGCGTAAACCGTAACTGCTCAGATTGCGCTCGTGTTGTTCGAGTTCAAGGCGAAAGCGCGGAGTTTATAAGCATAAATGAGTACTTTCAACGCAGAAATCGGACAACACGAGTACAAGCTGAGTAGTTACGAAGTTCTTAATATTGAAATCAGGTAAGGAAAGCTATGAGTGATTCTGTACATATTTTAGAAGACCAAAATGTATTAACTATTAAACTAGTAGGTTCATTGAATGAGACCCAATCACTAACGTTAGAAGATGTTTTTGCAAACAAAATGGATGGCAAGCACAAAGCAGTTATCGACTTTGAAAAGGTATCAGATATTTCACCAGAGGGTGTTCGTGTATTGCTCAATGCCTTTATTAAATGGGGTGAGACCGGTTTAGTATTTAAGAATCCCAATAATGATGTGAAGCAATTTTTGCATACGGTGGGGTTGGCAAATCTTGTAAGTGATTAATAATGAAGCCATCTGTCTTTATAGTGGATCATATAGGTAGCATGTGATTGATGAGCTGCTAAGGAACGTGTATGAAATAACTTGAACATTCTGACTTGCCTTTTTACCCCTGAATCATTGATCTTAATCGTTACGTAGCGCAACTATGCTCCTGCTGAAGCTTCTAAGTTTCGCTAAAGCTCAGCTAAGTCATAAGATCAATAATTCAGGAATAAAAATTCTTCGCCATAATTGTTCAAGTTATTCCATGCACGTTCCTTACAGACTGTCTCATAGTCAATCCAGACTTATGTGATGTTAAATAATGAATAAATAGAAGTCCCTAGAAAATTATAATAATAACTATAGTAAGAGGTTGAAGTGTTAAGTGAACGAATACAGGAGCTGCTATTAAAAATAACCCGTCGTAATGACGTAGTTTTAGCGTTCTTCTTGGTAACCATTGCCTTTATCATGATCCTGCCAATGCCTACGTGGATATTGGATCTATTTATTGCAATTAATATGTCGGGTACGATTATGCTGATGGTTATATCAGTATATCTGCCGTCACCGTTATCCTTTTCAGCATTCCCTTCCGTACTACTACTGACTACTTTGTTTAGACTATCATTGAGTATTGCATCTACCCGTTTGATTTTATTACAAGCTGATGCAGGAAAAATTATTTATACCTTTGGGGAGTTTGTTGTTGCAGGGAATCTGATTGTCGGTTTTGTGGTTTTTCTCATTATCACCATTGTACAATTTATTGTTATTACCAAAGGTTCTGAGCGTGTTGCAGAAGTAGGCGCACGTTTCTCGCTGGATGCCATGCCAGGAAAACAAATGAGTATTGATAGTGATTTACGCTCAGGTGTTATCACGGTTGAAGAAGCTCGTTCACGTCGAAATACCTTGGAAAAAGAAAGCCAGTTATATGGTGCAATGGATGGTGCTTTAAAGTTTGTAAAAGGTGATGCTATTGCGGGAATGGTTATTATCTTTGTCAATATTCTAGGTGGTATTTCAGTAGGAATGATGCAAAAGGGCCTGTCGGTAGGTGATGCGGCTTCGGTTTATTCTATCTTAACTATTGGTGATGGTCTGGTTTCACAAATTCCAGCGCTGTTTATTTCAATCACAGCGGGCATTATTGTTACTCGGGTTGCTGTTGATGAAAAGACTAACCTTGGACAAGATATTGGTAATCAATTACTGGCTCAGCCGAGTGCATTACTCATAGCATCCGCCGTTGTTTTCGCAATGGGAATGGTGCCTGGATTCCCTACCGCGGTTTTCATGCTGATCGGTATTTTACTCGGTGCAATGGGCTTTGTGATGAACAAAGTGAAAAATCATAAGTTTGAGGATGCGGGTGCGGTTTCAGTAATAGGGACTGAAGATCATGAAAATGAGCGTATTAAAATTCTACAAAAGTCAGCGACAGATGATAGAGAAGCGCTTACTCCTATTTTAGTTGAAATAACCAGTAATGCTAAAAACTTTCTTATCCCAGAAGTGTTGAATAACAAACTAGTTCAGGTTCGTCGGAACTTCTATCGAGATATGGGCGTGGTTATTCCAGCTATTAGTTTGAGGATGAAAAATAATTTAGGTGATGATGCTTATCGCATTTCATTTCAAGGTATTCCAGTAGGTGAAGGACAGTTAGGGCTTGATAAAGTCTTTGTGCAACACTCCACTCAGGCGCTGGAATTAATGAAGGTGCCTTTTGAAGAAGGCAATACATTTCTTCCTGGCTTGCCGACTATATGGGTTGAAAAAAACTATACCGAGCAGTTGTCTAATAATGATGTAAGGACAATGGAACCCGCTGCTATCTTGTCTTATCACCTGCAATACGCTTTAAAGTCAAATGCTAGCCAGTTTATAGGCGTGCAAGAAGTACATAGCTTATTTTCTAAAATGGAGTCTGCGGGTTATGCCGAGCTCATTAAAGAAACGCAGCAGCACGTAACACTGCCTAAAATTGCTGATGTATTGAGACGTTTAGTGGATGAAAATATTTCTATTAGAGATTTGCGGCAGATTTTAGAAACGCTAGTCGAGTGGGGTGAAACAGAAAAGAATACCGCTGCACTTGCAGAGTATGTGCGTTCAGGTTTGAAACGCCAGATTAGTCATTCATTTACTTATGGGTCGAATGTTTTGCCCGTCTATTTATTAGATCCTGAAACAGAAACACTTATTCAGAAAAGTATCCGACAAACCCCAACGGGTACTCATTTAGCATTGGATGGTGAAGTATCTGATCGTTTCCGCAATGCGCTGCAATCAAATGAAGAGAATGCCAGAGGAATGTCTGATTTATCTGCGCGACCTGTTTTATTGACATCGATGGAATTACGTCGATATTTAAGTTCACATCTCGCGTCTATCTCCGCAGATATTCCCGTGCTGTCGTTTGATGAATTGACCCGTCAAGTGAAACTCCGCCCTGTTGGCAAAATTGAAATTGTAGGAGCTTGATATGTCATTGAAGTATATAGGTGATGTATTAGGTGAAGCCGTCGATAACTGCTCGCCACTCGCCTTAAATGGTCGAATCATACAAGTAGCTGGAACCGTCGTACGGGCTGTATTGCCGCAAGCTAGGATTGGTGAATTATGTTTATTGAGAAATAAATATGATGAAAAAGGCATCCCCGCAGAAGTGATAGGTATTGATCATAAAGATGTGCTTTTAGCACCCATTGGCGATATGAGTGGTATGTCTACTAGCACTCAAGTGATTGCTACAGGCGTTATGCTGGAAGTTCCCGTAGGGGATGATTTACTAGGTTGTGTGCTTGATGGTGTGGGCAATATTATTGACAAAGGTGGCAGAGAAAGCTGTCATTTTGAGGAATCATACCCTGTTGTTCAGGCTTCTCCAGATCCCTTATCAAGAACCAAAATCAGTCGGCCCCTCTCGGTTGGAGTAAAAGCCATTGATGGCCTAGCCACCTGTGGTGTGGGGCAACGAATGGGCGTATTTGCTGGCGCAGGTGTAGGAAAAAGTACGTTTATTAGCATGTTAGTCGAACATGCTGATGTTGATGTCAATGTGGTTGCTTTGATAGGTGAGCGTGGCCGGGAAGTACGCGAGTTTATTGAAGACTCACTGGGTAAAGAAAGCCTGAAAAAGACAGTATTGATTGTAGCCACATCGGATCGACCTGCGATAGAACGATTGAAAGCCGCTTATGTGGCGACAGCTGTTGCTGAGTATTTTAGAGATCAGGGGAAAAATGTACTGCTGTTGATGGATTCCTTGACTCGGTTTGCACGGGCGCAAAGAGAGATCGGTTTAGCAGCGGGTGAAGCACCCGCACGTCGGGGTTTCCCGCCTTCTGTGTTTGCAGAATTACCTAAATTAGTCGAGAGAGCTGGGTGTAACGATAAAGGCTCTATAACCGCTTTTTATACCGTACTGGTAGAAGGTGATGATATGTCTGAGCCTATCGCTGATGAAATCAGATCATTACTTGATGGGCACATTGTTTTGTCACGAAAGCTAGCTTCTAAGAACCATTACCCCGCCATAGATGTTCTAGATAGCTTAAGCCGTGTTATGCCGTCATTAGTTACCCTGGAGCATAGTCAAGTAGCCGCGAGGGCTAATGAACTATTAGCAAAATATCAGGAAATAGAATTTCTAATCAGAGTAGGGGAGTACATAAAAGGAACTGATCCTTTGGCAGATGAAGCCGTTGCAAAGATAGATGCAATTAATGCATTTTTAAAACAACCCGCTAAAGAATATAACAGTATGGAACAAACCATAGCGCAACTTGAACAAATAGTGATGGCTTAGGATCAATGATTCAGGAATAAAAATTCTGCGCCATAATGGTTCAAGTTATTCCATGCACGCTCCTTAGAAGTTTTTAAATGATGAAACAATCAAGTACATAGAATTACAGAAATGAGTCTCCAGCAACTTAAAAAGATCCGTGCTCAGCGTGTGGAACGTCTCCACTCTGAATTGCAGCGTTCAAAGACGTTCTATACCCAGTCTGAAAATGAAGTGGAGCAAGCAAAAAAAAGACTAAGAGATTATGGTATCTGGCGGATAAATCAAGAAAAGGTGTTATTTGAAAGATTACAAAGTGATTATTTTTCTCCTAGTGAGATGAAGGATTACAACATAACGTTAGAAAAGCAAAAATTCAAGGAAGAGCGGCTGAGAGAGGAAATTCCAGTACTTATAGGAGAACTAAATAGCGCACAAAATAAACTTGATAAAGCTAGAAACAAGTTACAGCTTGCCACTAAAGAAATGGAAAAAGTTCAGGAGTTTATTGATTTACAAGAAAAAGAAGATGCGGCGGAGGAGGAAAAACAAGAAGAAAACATAGCGGATGAGTTAAGTAGCTTTAAAAGCAGCCTTAGAGAATCCTAAAATCTTCAGTTAACCGCTCCTAGTCATTGTTAAGTAGGTGATAAAAAAATAAATGATGATATCAGTCTACACCCGTACGATAATGGTATCCGACATATTAATAGTTGCAAAAGTATATTCAGTAAAAACCGCACCCATCGACTCCGCTCATATATGGACTCCTCAGTTATTGCAAGATAAGTTCGATTATTAATAATGTTAAAACAGTGATCAAGATTGCTGTCATATATTCGGTCTCTAACAGAGGTTTTCATATCTCAGGACTCTTGATGAATCTATCCGCGTGCTTTTACCTCTTTCAGGGTGACGGTTTTTTACAACTCTCTGAGCGGATCGGGTTTTAAAAGCACTGGTCTGATGTGTTTTTGTTATCATTATTGTAACTTACCTACGCAATTCTGGTTACTCGGTTTGTTGGAGGGTTATCCTCGCTTTGTCCACGGACGTAATGCTTCTAACACATGCAGTCGGTGGGCAAAGGGTGGATAACCGTGTTTAGGCACATGAATATGCCGCTTCGTAAGGCTTGCCGGTCTGTGCCATCGCCCAAAGTATTCGTTTGTTCGGGCGGGTTGCGGCATCGAAAATAGCGGATACATCATTAAAGTCTGTTTTATTTCCTACCACAAAACCTTTGACATAGCGGGCATTAAGTATAATAACCTCTTGCCCAGTGGTGAGCGCTTCCGCAAGCTTCTATGCCTATGAGGCTTGCTGGATAATTTGCAAAAAATCTTAATAACTGTGCTCGTTTTAATTTTTCTTGATAATTTTTCCATCGCGATCATGTGTATATAAGTGGAAAATACTTTTTGCTATATCTAAGCCAATTACACTATCTTTCATGTTGGACTCCTCTTTTTTTCTGTTATCGGTGTAATTTCGAAGTGGTGCATTATGACACCGTATAAGGGAGAGGAGTCCATAACATCAGGGTGCTACTCTGTAGCCTGAAGCGGAGTCGAAGGCGGTGCTTGTATGTAAAGACTTATGCAACGATTAATAGTCACAAATACAGGTCTTAATTCTCTTTCAAAGAGCCACTGAGAGCTTTTCTTACTCAGAACCGCTAAGACTGTTTGGTTATTTTAGACGGCTTCTTAAAGAAGACCCTATTATATTAAGCTGGCGCATTAATATCGTATATTTCATGCTATAATTAAAGGTATGGAAAATGTAGATTTACGAAGTTTAAGCCCCGATGTTCGTGCCTCATTGAAGCGAGTTGCTACCAGGCTTTAATCGACCACACACCTGATCAACTCAAGCTCTCATTTGCTTTATGGTCAGCTGATGCCGTCAAGCAACTCATCTATCAATACTATCTGATTGATATGCCCATACGTACGGTACGATCTTATTTGTCACGCTGGGGATTTACTCCACAATGTCCCGTTAAAAAAAGCTTATGAACAACAACCCAAAGCCGTTAAGCAATGGCTGGATGAAAGCTATCCCCATATCCAAACAAAAAGCACAAAATGAGAATGCTAAAATTCACTGGGGTGATTAAGCTGGGGTTTCCAGTCAGGATCATTTCTCCAAGGGGCTATGCGCCTTTGGAAAAACGCTTACTTTAGTACTTGCACATTCGCAGCGTGAAAGAGTCAACATGATCTCTAGTGTGACCAATCAAGGAAAATTTCGTTTCATGATCTATGGTGAACGCTTACCTTTGGACGGTGATAAGTAATCATTAAGGAAGCTCTGAATAAGTCTGATCAGAATTTCTGAGAGGTACCCTTATGGTGAAAAGTTTTCATCGAAAGGTATTCCATTAGTTGTCCCAGAGCAAGCCTTCCTGCGTACACTTTCTCATCTCTAAAACTGACAAGTACTGTGACTGAAGTCGATATCCTTCTGTGTGAGTGGTATTGTCCGAAAGATACAGGTGCTTAGTCAGTCCTGAATAAGCATATAAAATATTTAGTTATGTGGGAATAAACAGTTAGTATTCAGTAAATATTTAGACCAAGAAACAGTATAATCAAGCCTTCTTTATTGGTCGAAGTACTTACTCTGTTGACTCCTCGCTTTCCTCATCACCAAACCAACTTAATAGGCTCGGATCTGTTGCTACAGCATGATCCCAGAGCTCATCCTCTCAAATTGGAAGAAACCATTCCTTGGGAATGATTTGATGAAAAGTTTGCAAAGTACTAATTGCCTTTCTTGTAACTTGACAAGTATTCCTTCATAGCAATTAAGGCTACCTCAATGAAATAGAATATCAATGTTATATCATATTTATATGTATTGAATATTGATAGTTTATATATTAAATACCATTAATATATTATTGTAATAGCAATAATATATACTCACAATATTATCAATATATATCTATAGTATCAAATATATAAATATAGTTAGTTGGAGTATAAATATATTGTAAATTAATATAATTGGACATATAGTACTCCCTCGACATAATTATTAATAAGGAAATGAAATATGTTAAATATGAAAAAAACTTTAAATATAAAGTCTATAGGGAAATCTTTTGCTCTCATGGCTGCATTGATGACAAGTGCAGGTGCTTTACAGGCCGCTGAAGCAATGAGTGAGGCAGATGCAAATGCTACTGCTGATACAACGAATGCAGCACAAGCAGGTATTCAAAAGACAATTGAAACAATAAAAATCGGTGGTGTTGGTAACGTTACTTTTATTAACCCTACTCATGGCTATGCTTCTTCTGCAAATGGCCCTTTCTCGGCACTTCATTTTATAGTTACCTTTAATGAGCCACAGGAAGATGGTTCTATACTAGCGGGTATGGAGCATCATTTTCAAACTCCAACAGGTGGCTGGTTGAAAACTGTAGATACTGTAGTGATGTTGCCAACGAATGAAGAAAATGTGTTCTCAATAGCCGTAAAGTATAATATCAAGGAAGGCGGTGGTGGAATGGAAGGATTTGAAGGTCAATTCTTTCAAAGCAGAGGGTTTATTAACATGAATACACTCGTCGCAAGTGTTCGCTATAAAGGTAGCATAACTCGCATGAGAGAAGTTGACTTTTCTAAGTTATCATATTCAGACGAAAACTAGTAAGTTAGACACGTTTCAGGGAAGTGGAAAAAGTGCATAAGGTAGCAAGTGCGCAACCATCTACATGGATGTAGCTTTTTCTGCTTTTCTGACAGCTCACTAATAAGGCTAGCATTTAAATAACAAATAACAAATAACAAATAACAAATAACAAATAACAAATAACAAATAACAAATAACAAATAACAAATAACAAATAATAAATAATAAATAATAAATAATAAATAATAAATAATAAATAATAAATAATAAATAATAAATAATAAATAATAAATAATAAATATTAAATATTAAATATTAAATATTAAATAATAAATAAGGTACATCCACATGCTAAAGAGGTAGTCTTGGTTTTTTCTATAAAAGTACATATAATAGAAGCTTGTTGAAAAGTTCACACTTTTATTAGATTATTCTTGAATAGAAAATATAGAGGGAAGTACCGAATACCTATTATGTGGACACCCCGCTATCTAGGGCTGTTCAATGCTAAAAGCCCCGATAGTGTAAAACCCGATCTAAACTCAGTGCATTATCATACAAAGCTAAACTGATATTATCTATCTTATTGAATCGCATAAGTTAAGTGCAAAAGAATGAAGCAACGCAAAGATGGAAGGTTTTTTTCGTATTCTGCTTGCATCCTCATTCATTCGAGTATCGCGGATATAATGCGTTCTGTTTTCACACCCCAGTGATTTCTTACCACCTGATTGGCTTGTGTAGCATCTATAGCGCGAGTATTAATCGTTGCAGAAGCTTTAATACAAGCACCGCCTTCGACTCCGCACAGGCTACAGAGTAGGTGAGCGTTCATACGTAGTATCAATAACCTAGGAATCAATAATTTACCAATGTGCTCGTAAGTTATTGATGAAGCTTTTTTGAGAGCTTTGTTGAATCAAATAGTTATATAACCTATTGATTCTTTGCGTGAACGCTTACACAGAGTAGCACCCTGATGAACGGAGTCAAAGGGCTCGGTTTTTACTGAATATACTTTTGCAACTATTAATATATAGGTAATATGCCGTTTCATTGGATGTCTGCCAGTCTTTCTTCTTGGTATCGAAATGATCAATATGATGGTCAATACGAATCAGTGTTTTGAAATGATCATGCCATAGCTCAGTACCACTTCCTTTGGGGAGTGGCTATACAGGGGATTCTCTTGTTTCAATGCGATTCCTCTTTCCTATATCATCCGTCCTATCGGTATCAGTGGGGGCTTGTGCGGTAGCGTATTCAACCATCGCATCATGTAAAGATGGCTGCTTACGTTTGAGTTGAATTACTAAGCCATTGTGGGTATCAACGACGGCTTCAACTTTTTTTTTGGGTATGCAAAGCATCCAGAGTAAATAACTGTCCAGCCACACCTAATCCCTTAATAAGCTCCTGTACCGCTTGTATTTCATGTTACTTGTCACCGTCATCATTGGTAATCCAGATATGCCCCAATACCAGATGGGTTTCAGATGCTAATGCACTAACAACCTGAGCTGCTTTTTGGTGTTCAAAGTGATCAAAGCTTCCTCTGAGCACTTTACCATCCATTGAAAAAAGAGAGGCGACTGCCGAAGAAATTCGTAAGAATGGAGGGGATGCGCTCCATATATGGGGGTTTATGGCAAATATGAAACAACTCAATGCAACTTTTGATGAAATTGAGGAGCGTTATAACGGTTTGGATTTTTTATTTCTAATGCTTCAAATGACATACTGGCGCGTTTTAGAAGATATTACTCCTGAGCATTGGAAAAAAGCCTACAAAACAAATATTATTGGTTTACATATGGGTTCATTGTGCGCGCAAGAATTGATGAAAAAACATGGAGGAGGAAAAATTATTACTTATTCATCCCCAGCTGTTCATGGTTATGTAGAATACTTTGGTTGCATGGGCAAATAAAAGTGGTATTGAAGCTTTGACAAAAGCGTTAGCTATTGAGTCTTCAGAAGATAATATACAGGTTAATTGTGTATCCCCTGGTTCCTCTATAAGGCTCTTTGTTAGATAAATGGCCTGAGTCAGAACGATTAGTTAAAAAATATAGGATTCAACTGCTTATCATCATTTATGTCAAGCACAGGATGTATCTAATTTTGTGGCATTCCTTTTATCTGATTCTGCTGAACTATTTACGGGAAGTATGTTAGTCATTGATGGCGGAATTTCATCATGAGGGTTTTAGTAGTCTATTCTCAGAAATATTGTAATTTTAGAAGTTCAAATGATGCTAAGTCGATATTCTTCTAAGTTGAGTATTAATGTACTAAAATACAAGCACTTATATTGTTTTTGATGATGTTGGACGTTAGTGATATAAACCAACTACTTATTCTGAGGTATCAGCCAGTGAAATAAAGTATTTGCGATCATTATGTTCTGCAGTCCCTAAATCATCCACATTTCAAAATCATAAGTTCTATAACTTACTTATTTTTTAATGTTCATTAAAGTCAACTAAATTTAAGTGCTATTACCCTACTGGTATAGTTGATATTGGTAGCTATGAAGGGGGTACAGATGCTAGAGTATCTGAGATTTATCTTATCTTTAAATGCCATATCTGTTTTAATTAGGGGGACATATGCGGTACTTTTCAAAACCACACGTTTCATTTTATATTATATCACTACTTGTTTTACCGTTTCAGGTAATAGCAGGGGGCTTTGGCGTTACCGTCCAAAGCGCTATAGGGGGAGGGAATGCAGCGACTGGTCATGCGATGGCAGAAGATGCATCTGCTATGTGGTATAACCCTGCTTTACTATCATCCGTAGAAGGGCAGCAACTCAATACTGGTCTGTCATTGCTCAATACCAAGATTGATGTTGTTAATACGGGTAGTACAATCCCCTCAGCTGCTGCAGGTTTTCCTGTCATTGGTGATAATACGGTAGACCCTGGAAGTCTATCTGTTACACCTAGTTTATTTTATAAACGTGCTATTCCAAGTAGGGCTATGGCTTTTGGTGTAGGCGTAAATGTACCATTTGGTGTGTCAACCGAATATGAAAATGATAGCTTCACTCGCTATGAGTCAACCGCTACACATCTGAAAACGATTAATGTTAACCCGGCTGTTTCTTGGCGAGTTAATAAAAAGCTGGATGTGGGTGCGGGACTAAACATTCAAGTGGGGCAAGCAACACTAGATAAAGCGATTGATTCCTTTCTCGTTTGTAAAAGGTTTGAATCGCTAAATCTTGCACCTGCCGGCACATGTACGGCACTTGGTTTAACCAGCCCCTCGAATGTGGCTACCGATGGAAAAGTATCGGTAGAAGCTAGTGGAATAGGCTATGGAGCGAATATAGGTGCGGTCTATCGTCCTAATACCAAGACGACGTTTTCTGTAGGTTTGCGGTCATCTATTAACTACCGACTAAAAGGTGATGCTGATTTTACCCACAGTAGCAATTTACTTAACATAGGTGCAGCGAACTTGGCTGCTGCAGGTCTGGCGGATCAAGATGCCGAAGCGGATCTAAAAATGCCTGCATCTGCTTCATTTGCTTTTGCCAGAAGTCTAACCAATAAGCTAACCGTACACGGCGATATAACTTGGACACAATGGTCGTCTGTTCCTGAAATTCGTATTGAATTCCCTGATACGATAGCAGCTGATTCGATTACCGATACACAATGGAAGGATACTACCCGAGTAGGTGCAGGTTTAACCTACAAAATGAACGATAAAACTACCTTGCGTACAGGTATAGCACTTGATCCAACTTCAACGCCAGGGCCACGCAACAGGACTCCTCGAGCACCAAGCTCAGATAACCTATGGTTCTCAGGGGGTGTTTCTCATCAAATTAGCAAAAAGCTAATAGTGGATGCCAGTTTATCAATAGTGCATCCAGAAAAAGCAGCGATTAACTACACTGCACCAGGTAGCTCAGATTATTTAACACGAGCTGATACTGATTCTGAGGTGTTAGTTGGCTCTGTATCAGTGAATTATCGCTTTTAAGATAATTACTATTTAGCCCCTTTTTTCTGGAGAAAGGGGCTAAGAGGTTTAGCTTTCTCCCTTTCTCTTTAAACTACTTTTCTTGCACAATCTTAAAGCTAGCATGACAAGCAACGCAGTTATTCATCAATGTCCCTAATTGCTCCAGTGTCTGTTGTTTGTCTTCCATTTCTCTTGCATCCAATGCTAATTGGTCAAATGCTTTATGTGTCTTCATTCCGAGCACCTTAAATGCTTTGGGTAACTTTTCACGGATAGATTTAGGCATGCCCTGTTGCTCAGCCATACCTACCTTTTTAGCAGACTTAGACACTTGCGCCATATCATCCTTACTAAGCGCCATGGTGATTTCTTGAATGGATGATAAAAACCCACGCATTTCCGTTAATACAAGATTACGCTCAGACTCCGTTAAACTTATGGCCTCGCGGGTATCGCTCTCTGCGATAGCGGTGTGGGGGCTGATAAGTACTGCAAAGAGTGTGAGTAGTAGGCGTGAATGTATTTTAATCATAATGGCTTGTCCATATTGAGGGTTGAGTAATCTTAGTCGTTCATTACACCTAAGTTGCTGAAGTACTAGTAGGGTTATATTTAAAATTATCTTAGTGATCTGTGTTTATAGCACACAATAAAAAAGCCTGTAACGAAAACGCTACAGGCTTTTAGTATTTGGCTCCTCTGGCATGACTCGAACATGCGACCAATTGATTAACAGTCAACTGCTCTACCAACTGAGCTACAGAGGAATAGTTGGTCTCTCTTTCAAGAGAGCGGGAATATTACCGTCTGGAATTTTTAAGGTCAAACTCTTTTTGATGTTTGTGTTGAATTTCTTTTGCTTGTTGGAGTACTTCTATCCCCGCGCCCTTTTTTGTTGCATTTTCAGAGAGGTGTCTGCGCCATGCTTTTGCGCCAGGTTGTGCGTGAAACAGGCCGAGAATATGCCGTGTCATGTGGTTTAAGGGGACACCTTTTGCTAATTGGTTTTCTGTGTATTTTATAAATAATTCAATGGTTTGATGTCTTGTCTTGGTCTCTTTTTTGTCACCGTATAGTAACGAGTCGACTTCTATCATTGCGTAGGGATTGTGGTATGCCTCACGCCCTAGCATGACACCATCGACATTTTTCAGATGTGCTACTGCTTCTGTGGCAATACTTTTTATACCGCCATTGATAATAAATTCTAGTTCAGGGAAATCTTTTTTAAGCCGATAAACCGTAGGGTAGCTGAGTGGAGGTATCTCTCTGTTCTGTTTAGGGCTTAATCCTTTGAGCCATGCTTTTCTAGCGTGGATGATAAAGGTGTTACAGCCTGCTGTTGAGATAACATCTATAAAGCGACTGAGTTCATCATAGGAGTCATGATCATCTACCCCAATGCGGTTTTTAACGGTGATGGGTGTGTGGCTTGTGGCTACTTTCATTTCGCCTACGCATTCGGCGATGAGTTCTGGCTCTAGCATTAGGCACGCGCCAAAGGCACCTTTTTGCACTCGTTCACTGGGGCAACCTACGTTGATATTAACTTCGTCATAGCCGTAGTCCTCAGCTAGCTTAGCGCACTGTGCCATATCCTTAGGTTCACTTCCGCCTAGTTGAATGGCTAGGGGGTGTTCTGCTTCGTTGTATTGCAGGTAGCGGTCTCTATCGCCATAGATGATCGCGCCTGTGGTGATCATTTCGGTATATAGCACCGCATGTTGGCTGATGAGGCGCATGAAGTAGCGCTGATGCCTTGTGGTCAAGTCCAATAAAGGAGCTACACAAAAGCGTCTATCTAATTGATTGATAGGGTCTACAGTCTTCATTTTTGACAAGTTGAACAGTAATAAGTGGAGCGTTGCGCTTGAGTTATTTGGCGGATGGGTTGTTTGCAGGTTAAACAAGGTTGGTCGGCTCGTCCATAGACGGAGAGTTTTTGTTGAAAATAACCTGGTTGACCGCTGGCATTAACGAAGTCTTTTAGCGTTGTACCACCTTGGTCTATGGCTAGGCTAAGTACGGTTTTAATGGCGAAGACTAATTTCTCATAGCGCTTTAGGGAGATTTTCCCCGCTAGTGTTTTGGGGTTGATGCCTGACATAAAGAGCGATTCGCTCGCATAGATATTACCAACGCCAACCACCACTTTGGCATTCATAATAAACGTTTTGATATTCACTTTGCGGGATCGGGATTTTTTGTAGAGGAATGGGGCGGTGAATACTTCACTAAGTGGTTCTGGCCCTAAGTCTCGAATCAGCGGGTGCTGTGAGAGTTTTTGAGTCCATAACACACAGCCGAAACGTCGTGGGTCTTGCAGGCGTAATATTTTGCCATTGTCGAATTGTATATCTACGTGATCGTGCTTTTCAGGTTCTATGTCTCTATCGCAAATGCGTAAGTTGCCTGACATGCCAAGGTGGATGATGACCGTGCCTGCGGGTGATTCGAGTAGGCAGTATTTGGCGCGTCGGTAGACTCGCTTGATGGTTTGGCCTTCTAGTTGTTGTAATTCTATAGGTACAGGCCAGCGGAGTTTGGGTTGGCGCACCGTGACTTTTATGACTTTTTGATGACTAACGTGAGGGCTAATGCCTCGGCAGGTGGTTTCGACTTCGGGGAGTTCTGGCATGGTGGGGGCTTGTTGTTTAGTGAGGTAGTCGTTAAAAGTTAGTGGGGTAAGCAATGTGCTGTGCTAGTTTCCTCTATCCCCACCCCAGCCC
>JALXAX010000087.1 GCA_026991755.1 Thiotrichaceae bacterium
GGTTCTGTGAGAAATTGTGAGCCTACTGGAGTTGTGATGTTGAACCCTGATCGGGATGAAAATACTGTCTTGAAAATGACAGGTTAAATACTAAGCAAAAGGTGACAACTACCTTGAAAAACACCGTTCCCACCAAGGATTGTATTGATATAGTAATGCTTCCATATATTCACTATATGACAGTATCTTTTACTAATCAATAGTTCTATATGCTGGCATCGTATATGTAAAGATTGTAGTGATGTTTAAATTTTGAAAATCTGATAGTAGTTTGTCAGGTAAGCGTTCACGCACTATATGGAACAGTGCAAAGCATTATTAAAAGGTAACCGCATAGAAACAGTATCTTGTTGCACGCCCTCAGTACAAGCCTGTCGTAATATTTTGGCAGTACTTAGACCCCAGCACTGTGCTGTCCAATGATGGAGAGAATCATGAGCCTAAACTGATCCCCTTGATGAGATAGTCATTAAGGAAGTTGAATAACCTAGTACTCCAACAAGTTAGGTTTGATGAATACGCGAGTCAGGAAGCGGTTAGCCGCTAGGTGCGTCTTGCAGGGAATGGTTGTTCCCTTCACAAAAGGTGCAACAACGCGGATGACCGCTTCCTGGCTCGCCCGAAGGGAGCAACCCAAAGCACTCAATACTGCGTTATGGGTCTTGCCAAGGTCTCTCTAAATTTCACTATGCATTTTTGGTGTTACATCACACAAGCTGCCTGATATATATTTGTGAAGTATGCTTGATACCAATGTTTGATATGGCATGCCTTCTCTTAATGCTCTTCTCTGTATAGCAATAAGATCACGGCTTGATATTCGTATATTAATACGCTTATCTTTTTTTGATGTTTCTGCTGCTGATTGCTCAATAAAACTTCTTCTATCGGCAGATAATACTGATTGAAGCTTTCCAGACTCAAATGCCTCTACAAAGCCTTTTTCTTCATCATTTAATTGGCTTTTATTCATACTTTACCTCTAAGATAATGCTTGGTTGCTTTTCTATTTGGGATAATCGCTTTCAAGAAAATTTCCTCCTCATTTTCAACGTAAGGAACAAGGCAAGCATATTGCTCTATTTCTATAATAAACATCCGTTGATGTGGATATTGTTCAGCATTGGGGTGAGCTATTTCATCTAGCAAACCACCATTATTTAGATAAAAAACAACATCTTCAAATGAAACCCCACGACTCTCAATAAGCTGTTGATTCTTTTCTGGGTTCCAGTTAATAGGTTTCATAAACGCGAGTATAACTTAAATGTGTGCCTTTTGTCATTTATGAAATTTTATTACTTTTTAAGATAATGGAATAGCTCAACAAAACCATCGCATATAACAATAATTTTTTACTCAAAATACCTCCAGAGACTTGAGATGAATAGGGAGTGAAAATAGCATGATACGTAGTTGGTCGTTGAGAAGGTGTTGCAATGAATAGTCTGGGTAAGTGCTGTTGGTTTCTACCGGATAAAAATGGCTTGAATTTTTCTCTCGCCATCCCTTCATACAAAGGTCTCTTAGTAACTATTATCTGGGTTCAATTAAGTTATTATTTAGTACCCTTAGCCATTTCTTGTGAAAGTTTATAAATAGCACGGCTTTGTGCTGCCACGTAACTATTGTAACCAGCCCCTTTAGTTTTCACTTTGATGAGTGATTTGTGAGCTAATAAGTCTACTTTGGAGTGGGGTGTGCCGAGCCACCAGCGTGCTTTTAAAGTGACTACTTTGCCTAGCTCGCCATCTAGCTGTTCGATGAGTACGCGGATGCGGTAGTCGGGTTTATAGTGTCGTTTCCACGGGTATTTTTCTATTTGCTCTGTGCCTACTAAGGTGGATAGGTTATCGGTCAGTACTTGTGTAATCTCTTCTTTTAAGGAGCCTGCCCATTGATGTGGTTCTGCTACTTTTAATTCATTATGATTAATGCGTGTGACTATTTGCGGGCGCTTTAGATAATTAGGCAGTCTAACGGGGCCTATGCCTAGTTTGAGTTTGCCGATTACTATTGTTTTAGATTCGTCGATGGATGATAACGAATAGAAGTGAGTCGTATCGGAAGAACCACCACCTATTGATGAACACGCGGTGAGTAGCAATAGTAGGGGTAGAAGTAATAATGATTTCATGGGACTTTTCTATTTTCCAAAGATGACGGAATTAGGTTTACGTTGTAGCGTGTTGGCTAATACGGTGAAGGAATTGGCGGCTTCGCTAACTTCTTCGATTAATAGGCGCAATTCGTATTGTAGTCCAGAATCTTCATTGAGTACGGTGTCTGCGCTTGCGAGTGTTTTTTGGGCTTCTGCTAATGCACCATCTAACCGTTTTAGTGTGGAATTTAGTTGTTTAGCCAACGGCATGGCTTGTTGATTAAATTTGCCTGAAATAGCATCGGCATTTTTAAGTGTGCCCGATAAGCTGTCCATTGAGGCTACAATATCGGGTTTGATGTCTTTTAGCAGGTCGCTTACGTTTTCTAGGATTAGTGCAATGTCTTTAGTGGATGATTGAATTTCTGGTGAGCTAATGAGTTTGCGAGCATCTTTTATGCCACCATGGATTTCGCTGATTATCTCGGTTGCACTTTGAGCAAGCATGGAGGTTAGCCCCGATGTGGTCGGTAGTTCTTGATAGGCTAAACCACTTTCACTGCGTGCTTTTATTATGCCTGGGTTAGTTGTCGAATCTTCTGGATAGACGAGGGAGATAAACTGCGCGCCAGTGAGTAGGTTGGAGGTGGTTAATTGCCCTCGAATTCCTTTTTCGACCAGATGCTTGATGATGCTTGTGGCGTCGTCTACATCTCCATCTAAAGATAGCTTTTCAGCATAAATAGAGATCAGCACAGGGATTTTTATTTCATCGTTAATTTCTTCAATTTTTAATTGAATATCTTCTATTTTTCCAATGGGGATACCTCGGTATTCAACAGGTGCTCCGATACTTAAACCTCGTAAGCTTTCATCAAAGTACATCACGTAGAAGAGTTGTTCACCTATATATTTTTCTTTAGCGGCTTCTTTATTAGCATAAAGTGGGAAAACTACATCATCATCAACCACTGAAGAGCGGCTGAGTGTTTGTGGGGTCTCAAAGGTAACACCACCGATTAATAGCGAGGTTAAAGATTCCATCCTCGCTTTTACGCCCCCCGATGCGGATAGTTCAACATCAAGGCCACTGATATTCCAGAATAATGAGTTTTTGCGTACAATTTTGTTATACGGTTCTTTTACAAATACGCTGATACCTACCGTATCGTTATCATTATTTAATTCATACTTGATGACTTCACCGACGTTTATTTGGCGGTAATAAACCGGTGAACCTACATCTAGAGAGCCAAGTTTATCAGCTTGTAAAATGAAGGTGCTACCATGTGTGTAGGAGGTGACTCTGGGTGGCGTGTCTAATCCTTCATAAACCGTTTTTGCTTTACCATCCATCCCCGGGTCCATTCCAATATAGATGCCAGATAATAGAGTTGATAGTCCACTGATGCCTTGCACAGAGACTCTTGGTCTGACTGTCCAGAAGCGGGTTTCAGGCCCTAAGTGGCTAGCCATGAAAGGCTCTATCTCTACTTTGATTTGAACTTTTTCGAGGTTATGGTCTAACTGGATATCAATGACTTTGCCGACGGTGACATCTTTGTAGCGTACGGGTGTTTTCTTGATTTCTATGCCTTCTGCGCTATTGAAGGTCAAAATGACAATATCGCCTTTTTCGCTATAGACCTTATAGACAAGCCAACCACCGACAAACAGTGCAACTAGCGGAATAATCCAGATAAGAGAAAAACGTGATTTGTTTTCAATCTGAGCTAAGGGCAATTCATCATATGAGTCGCTCATACGTCATCTCCCTTATTACCTTTAGTACCATTTTCATGCATATTATTCTTTGTAGGCTGTTTATTAAGGCTTTCGTTTTTAGTGGTTAATTTGTTGTTATTGTCATCTATGACATCCCAGATTAAACGGGGATCAAATGTATGAGCTGCAAACATGGTAAGTATAACCACCATGGCAAATGATAATGCGCCTAACCCTGCATCAACAGAGGCTAAGTTACCAAATTGTACTAACGCTACTAGGATGGCAAGTACAAAAATGTCGACCATCGACCATCGGCCAATAAATTCAGTTACGTGGAATAGGTGAGTACGTTGAGCAGGTCGCCAGTTTGAATGCAGCTTTACGCTGATGAGCAAACCACCCATCACTAGGAGCTTTAAGAGAGGCACGATGATACTAGCTACAAATACAATCAAAGCTAGCGGCCACATGCCTTCTTCTAAAAGATGAAGCGTGCCACCTATAATAGTATCTGCTTGACCTGACCCTAAGTAAGTTACATTCATAATGGGTAAAATATTAGCAGGAATATACATAAAAGCGGCAGCAAAGACTAGTGCTGTAGTTTTGCCCAAACTATTAGGAATACGGCTATGTAGCACGGCATCACAACGTGGGCAGGTGATTCTTTTAGCGGTCTTTTCAGCGTTAACTTTTGAAGTTAAGTTATCCTTATTGTTAAGCGCTGGAACACGACTTATCAAGTCACAATGTGGGCATGAGATGAGCCCTGCTTCTATCCCTGTGGTTAGTTTATGCTTCACGAATTTTCTCCTGATGTTGCCATACATCATCGGGGTCGAGCGTTGAGCTTAATAGTGCAAGGATGATGATTAAGCTGAAAAAAGAGTATAACGATATGCCAGGAATTACTTCAGCAAGGTCGCCTAGTTTGACGCCTGCGACAATGATGGCTAACAGGAAAACTTCAAGCATGCCCCATATTTCTGTGCTACGTAAAAACCTAAAAATAGGGCCTATTTTGTGGCTTTTATGGCCTATTTTGACGGAGCCTAGCACATACACCATGCCTACCAAGCTTAGAGCGGGAAAGATAACGGTGGTCAGGAATACGAGGATGGACAAGAAAGGTCTATCAATACGAAATAGCTCTACACTAGTTGAAAATAAAGTGGAGTCTAGTATAAGCCCGCCTGCTTTTATCGATAGCAGTGGGAAAAGATTGGATAGAAAAAACAGGATAATCCCTGTCATCGCTAATGCAAGACTGCGATTCAGTGAATTGGTTCGGCGCTTTTTGAGTATAGAATGGCAACGTAAACAGCGTGCTGTTTCACCTATGTCGAGCGTTGGGGTTTCTTGAACTAGGTCACAGTCGTGACAGACTTTTAGAAAACGGTCATTATTGGTAATAGCCTTGGCATCAATAGTGCCATCTACAGTAACAGGACTATTTACAGCAATAGGGCTATCTACAGCGTTATTTGTGACGCTGCCAGTGCTGCTGTGATATTCGTTAGTCTTCGCGCCGTGCATATGAAACGGTGTAACCTGGCCCTTGTTTAAGTTTTTTATAATTACCAAAGATTTCTTTCAAGTTGCGTTTCATATATTGACGTAAACCATTGATCGTTACAAGATATATCTCTCCGCCAGGTTTTAGGTGCATTTTGGCATCGTGCAAGAGTAGACTCATCATTTCTTTGCCCACTTTGGCGGGTACATTAGAGGCAATAATATCGAAGCGTTGTTGTGCATCTATATGCTGAAAACCATTACTTAGCATGGCTTTAGCGTTATTGGCTTTGTTTGAAGTAGCATTTTTATTGGCATATTCAACCGCCATAAAATCCTTGTCGACCATTAGTGTTTTGCCTTGGGGGGCAAGTTTAGCCATGGTAATACCTATCACGCCATAACCACAACCCAGATCAAAGCAGTCATCAGTAGGTTTTATTTTTAAGTATTTTAATAATAGTTTGGTTCCACCATCAATTTGTTTGGGTGAGAAAATTCCCCAGGTGCTCTTAAATGTGAGTTTTTTCTCACAAAGTGTGTCTGTAAATACAATGTCTTTTCGTAGCTGATCAAGTTCGTTCATTCTAGTGATTCTTATTAATACCTGAATCAGTGACTTCACTACGGCATAGGGAATAAGATATTGATTCATCGCGGGTTTAAAAAATGCCCGCTTAACCTACGGGTGAAGCTAAGATTTTTTAAAATCCCGTGCTAAACCAATCTCTTATCCCCTGTTATCCGCATTGAAGTCACGGATTCAGGTAATATTAATGGGCTTTAGAGGCAATAATCAAACCGATAAAAATAATAAAAGCGGTTAGTAAGAGCAATAAAGCGGTTGGTTTTTTTCTATTAGGCATAAATGCCATGACTGCGAAAGCGACGAATACGAGTAAACCGATAATTTTGGTCAGTACAAAGCCATCATTAAAGGGCATTTTTAGTAGATAGGCTAAGGTGATGCCTGTTGCAAACAAAATGATCGTCATAATGGATGTGGCGGCTTGCAGTTTTTTACCGAGTTCTTTTTTTGAATTACAAATGGTGAATAAAGTGCGTAGTAAATAGAAGCCCATTAATAATAAAACGGAGGCTATATGTAGGTAGGGCAAGGCACTTATTAGATAATTCATAGTTTCTGTATTGTCGGGTAAATAGAGTTATTGATGTTAGCTTGGTTTACTCGTTTAAGGGTTTGGCTTTTAGCACTTAGATTCGGAACAAAGCGTTTGGAAAATAGCGTCAGCGGTATTGCTTGCTGTTTCAATGTCTTTATCCAAAATGCAGAAATGGCCCATTTTTCTTCCCACTCTTGCTTCTTTTTTACCATACAAATGTAATTTGCTAGCAGGGTTAGAAAAGACTGACGACCAGTTAGGGTGATCTTCCCCCCACAAATCGCCCAGCATATTTACCATAACCACAGGGCTTAATAATTGCGTGTCACCAAAGGGTAGGTTGCATACCATTCTTACTTGTTGTTCAAATTGTGAGGTAACACAGGCATCTAGCGAATAATGACCGCTGTTGTGTGTGCGTGGTGCGATTTCATTAACGAGTAGCTCGCCTTGTTTACTAACAAAGAATTCAACGGCAAGTACACCAATGTAGTCTAGTTTATCTGCCATGCGAATAGCGGCGGCTTGAGCGGCTTTGCTGATGGATTCATCGACATTAGCGGGCACGATGCTTTTATGCAAAATGCCATCCACATGAATATTTTCAGCCACGGGGTGGCAATGTGCCTCGCCTGCACTGTTTCTGGCAAGTACCACTGATATTTCGATATCAAGGTCTATACGTTGTTCTAGTACACAGTCTGCACTATTAAAATGAGCATAACCGTCTTTTACTTCATCTGCCGAATGAACGGTGATTTGCCCTTTGCCATCGTAACCAAAACGCGCAGTTTTCAGAATGCAGGGAAATTCGACTTCTTCAATGGCTGTGGCGATTTCTGAGCTGGTAGTGATAACGCCATAAGGTGCGGTTAGCAGTCCACATTCACGAATAAAAGCCTTTTCTACGATGCGGTTTTGAGCTTTCTCTATGGCTTCCGCTCTAGGCCGTACTAGAGTTTTTTCTGCAAGTGATTGCAGTGCGGGGGCTGAGATATTCTCAAACTCTGTGGTCACTACCGCACAGTTATCCGCTAAATAGTGTAAGGCGGATTCGTCATCATAGGCTGCGATGATATGCTCATCCGCTATTTGCCCCGCAGGGCTGTGTTCATCAGGTTCAACGACGCAGACGCGATAGCCTAGTTCATTAGCGGCGGAAGTAAACATTCTGCCTAGTTGTCCACCGCCTAGCATGCCGATCATTGCCCCAGGTAGGATGATGTTGTTTTCTGTCTTACTCATGCCTTTTACTCAGGAGGAAGTGGCATGTTCATTGCCACTTGTCGTTGTTGTTCACGGAAATCATCAAGCTTGCTAGCCAGTTCTGAATCGTTGCTTGCCAACATTGAAATGGCAAACAGCGCCGCATTGCCAGCGCCCGCTTCACCAATTGCAAAGGTAGCAACAGGGATGCCTTTGGGCATTTGTACGATGGATAGTAGCGAATCTTGCCCCTTTAAATAGCGAGAGGGTACAGGCACGCCCAATACGGGCACGGTGGTTTTCGCTGCTAGCATGCCAGGTAAGTGGGCCGCGCCACCTGCACCTGCGATGATGCATTGGATACCACGTTGCTTGGCGCTACTGGCATATTCGAAGAGTAGATCAGGTGTGCGGTGCGCAGAAACGACTTTGTACTCGTGGGCGATATCGAAGGACTTTAGAAACTCAACGGCGTGTGACATAACATGCCAATCGCTATTGCTTCCCATGACTACCCCTACTAAAGGCTTGGACATAATTGATTATATGTTTTACAAAAGATGATATTATACGCGAATTGGCTTATTCATTCACTGAGATCTTTGCACGAAAGGATGGCGAGAGAAAAATGAGCGTAATTTTCTCTATTTTTGCTAAAAAAGAGGGTAATAGCCGAGCTATTGGCCGAAGTTTTAGCAGAAATAGAGGAAATTCAAGCCATTTTTTAGTGAGCTTGCCGTTTTATTAAAACGGTCAACTCAATTATAAAGCTTGCTAAATCCGTCATATCTTTCATGCAAAGATCTCACTATCAGCTTTTAAGAAAGGACTTAGTTTGAACAACACTGCCAGCGCTACCGCTGTATTTGATACCCAATTGAAAAACCTGCCTCTTCGACATCGAGGAAAAGTACGCGATATTTATGATGTAGATGATAAACATATGCTTATCATTACGACCGATAGACTATCTGCCTTCGACGTGGTGTTGCCTGACCCGATTCCCGAGAAGGGAAAAATCCTTACAGAAGTCTCTGATTTCTGGTTTAACAAGCTTGAACATGTTGTGCCGAATCAGTTAAGTACGATGACTTTGGAGGATCTAGATGTCAGTCATCAGGAAAAACAGATGCTTGAGGGTAGAAGCATTATAGTTAAAAAATTGAATGCATTGCCCGTTGAGGCGATTGTTAGAGGATATTTGATTGGTTCGGGTTGGAAGGATTACCAGCGTACCGGTGCGGTTTGCGGTATTCAATTACCCGCAGATTTGCAGCTAGCTAGCCAATTACCCGAAGCTATCTATACGCCATCAACCAAAGCGGATGTAGGTGGGCATGATGAAAATATTGCCTATGAGCAAACGATTGATTTGTTGGGTGAAGAGATGGCAAAGCAGGTTAAGGACACCAGTTTACAGCTCTACAAAGTAGCCGCAGAGTTTGCTTTAGAAAAAGGTATTATTATTGCAGATACCAAGTTTGAATTTGGACTAGATAATGATGGGAAATTAGTACTTATCGATGAGGCTTTAACGCCAGACTCGTCGCGTTTTTGGCCTGTATCAGACTATCAGCAAGGGATAAGTCCTCCCTCTTTTGATAAACAGTTTATACGTGACTACTTGGAAACATTGGATTGGGATAAAACATCACCTGGGCCAAGCCTTCCAAAAGAAGTTATTGATAAAAGTGCTGCTAAATATAAAGAGATAGCTAATCTATTAATGAACTAAAGGAATCTCAGCCATCCCTCCATGCAGAGATCACATAAAATAAAAAGAGTAACTACTCAGCGTAATCCGTAACTGCTCAGATTGCCCTCTATTTTGCTCAAAAGCAAGGCGAAAGCGCGCAGTTTATAAGTATAAATGAGCACTTTCAACGCAGCTATTGGGGAAAATAGAGGGTAAGCTGAGTAGGTACCAAAAAGAATTATAAAAGAATAAAGGTATTAGAATCATGAAAGTATTAATAACAGGTGCAGCAGGTTTTATCGGAATGCACGCAGCGATTGTATTGCTTAAGCGTGGCGACGATGTAATCGGCATTGATGTAATGAATGATTATTACGACGTGTCTTTAAAAGAAGATCGTTTAAAGCACATTGAGGAAACGGATAAAAAAGGCACGTTTACTTTCAAGAAAATAGATATGGCAGATCGTGCTGCAATGGAAGCGTTATTTGCAACCGAAAAGCCCGATGCAGTGATTAACTTGGCGGCTCAGGCAGGGGTTCGTTATTCTATTGATAACCCACTGGCTTATGTAGATAGCAATCTTGTTGGTTTTGCGCATGTGCTAGAAGGCTGTCGTCATAATGATGTAAAGCATTTAGTCTATGCTTCTTCTAGCTCGGTTTATGGTGCCAATGAGTCTATGCCCTTCTCAGTGCATGATAATGTAGATCATCCTGTTTCGTTGTATGCCGCTTCAAAGAAAGCTAATGAATTAATGGCACATACTTATTCACACCTTTATGGCTTGTCAACAACAGGGCTGCGTTTCTTTACGGTTTATGGCCCATGGGGACGACCTGATATGTCGCCCATAAAGTTTACTAAAGCGATTACAGAAGGTAAGCCGATAGATGTGTATAACTACGGAAAACATCAGCGTGACTTCACTTATATTGATGATATCGTTGAAGGACTAATTGCTGTATTAGACAAGCCTGCGCAACCGGATCCGAACTGGAATGGTAAAGAGCCAAGCCCTGCTAGCAGTAAAGCGCCTTGGAAGGTTTATAATATCGGTAATAATGATACAGTAGAGTTGTTAGACTATATCAATTGTATCGAAAAGCACTTAGGTATGAAGGCTGAAATGAACCTGTTGCCTCTACAGGACGGGGATGTAGTTGCGACCTATGCTGATGTGGATGCCTTAATTGAAGATGTGGGCTATAAGCCAGGCACTGACCTTGATGAGGGTATCGCCAAATTTGTAAGCTGGTATAAAGAATATTATTCATGAATGCATTGATACATAATGAAAATGTAGAAAGAGTATTAAAGTTATTACCGAAAGGTATTACGATAATATTGGCGGTCATTTTGGCCGTCATGCTGGCTTCGCTTTTCTGGCTCTTAGTCACTCCTAAGGAAGAGCAGCCAACGCCTGCTATTACTCAAACTCCTGAAAATGTTCCACCTGTAACGGCTACTCATTATGGTCAAATGATTGCAAACCAACATATCTTTGGGAAAGTAGATAAAGCGAAGCCTGTTGTGCCTAAAAAAGTTACGCCACCCGTTACGCGATTAAATCTCGTGTTACACGGAATCGTTGCAAGAAAGGGGCGCAAGAGTTATGCCATTATCGCTAATGGCAAAGCAAAACAAGGCATTTATGCGGTGGGTGAAGAGCCTCAATCGGGTGTTAAAATAGACAGTATTCTGCCCAGAAAAGTTATCTTAAGACATGGTGGCAAGCTGGAAGAACTTGCATTGCCTGAAAAAGTAAAAGCCTCACGTTCAAATAACCATCTGCCGCCCGTTAACACTATAGCTTCACCTCATTTAAACCCAGTTGGTATGTCTCCGTCTGAGGTGTCTGGCGGGAATAAATTGCCTGAAAATGATTTAGGCGCTCTGCGTGATGCGTTGACCAATAATCCAGATAAAATTCTTGAAATTGCGAGTATTACGGAGTCTAAAGATCAGGATGGGAACTTAATAGGCTTCCGTCTATCTCCAGGAAAAAACCGTAAGTTATTTCGTAAACTTGGACTTAGGCCTGGAGATATCGTGACAGAAGTCAATGGTGTGGTGTTGGATAGCCCTGCAAAAGGCCTCATGATCATGAATGAGCTGTCCTCAGCGGCTTCGATTTCTATTACGGTTAAACGGGGCGACCAAGAAGTCTCTATTCAAAAACCTTTTTAATAGAGGCCTTTGCATGAAAGGATGGCGAGAGAAAAATGAGCGTAATTTTCATTCGTCATATCTTTCGTGCAAAGGTCTCTAATAGAGGTACCCTTAAGTCATTTTCTAAAAAGCAATCCCTGAAAAAATCACGTACACGACCTATACTATTCTTAATATTTGTGTTTTTCCCTTAAAAACCACCCTGTTTTTAGTAAATTCCGCTATTGGATCGAAAACTGTTTCATGGAAATGCTGTGTTCAATAACCCTTTTAAATACATTCCTGATATTTCTTCTGAGTCGTTGTCGGGGCTTCATCCGAATACCATGAGCGATCTTGAATACGCATTAGAAATGTATCCTATTTCCCTGCCTGGGTGGACAATAACGGGGCTGTTACATATGACCGACCATGCGGTTCTTTATTTAGCAACTAACAAAAAGCATAAGCGCGCTGTTATCAAGCGTTTTAACTATAGTATTACCCACCTTAAAGACAAACATATTCATGACTTTATAGAAACGGTAGATGCTATCCGCGCAATTGGTTTTGGTGGCCTGGTCGATATTTATCATACAGGGTTATCTGATGATGCTTTCTATCTATTAATGGAATATTTGGGTAATGGCGATTTAGCACAAATTATTCAAATAGTTCCTGACTGTATCAACCCACAACAGAAACTGGATTGGTTTCAAGATATCGTTATTTCAGTCGGTACTTTGCATGGAGCAGGGTTATTGCATCGTGATTTAAAGCCCTCTAATATCATGTTTCGTGATAATAACGAAGTTGTTCTAGTTGATTGTGGTATTGAGTCTGACTGGCTTATTAAGACGGGTTATTTGACCGAGGGAGAAGTATATTGCACCCCCAATTATGTCAGCCCAGAACGCGCTGCGGGTAAACCTTGCGATGTCCAAACAGAGATTTATAGCCTAGGTGCCATGTTTTATGAGCTGATCACAGGTCGAAAGCCCTATGAAGCCAGTAGTATGCTGGAACTTATGAAGCGACATGCTTTATCTCCGGTTCCAAAGCTACCTAGAGAAGCTTGTCAGTATCAAAAACCGTTGGAAAAAATGTTGGCTAAGCACCCAGATGAGCGCTATCGTTCTATTGATGAGTTATTAGATGATTTGTATTTTGCATAGGGCAATATCTTGATAGGTATGAGACCTTCGCACGAAAGATATGACGGATAAAAATGGCTTGAATTCCCTCTAGTTCTGCTAAAAATTCGGCCAATAGCTCGGCTATTACCCTCTTTTTAGCAGAGATAGATGAAATTACGCTCATTTCTCTCTCGTCATTCTTTCATGCAAAGGTCTCAAGGTATTATTTTCTTTGGATCAAAATAAGTTAATCTCCTGTTCATCAGACAAATGTTTAATATTTTTTTTACCCTCTTCCAGTGTAATAATTACACATTACTGATAACTAGCTGAATTGGTGTATAAAAACATCTAATTACTATCTTTGGTATTTTTTTGATAATTTCTAGTCATTCGACTCTTTAAGCGCTATACTTGTAGCAGTATACTAACAATCAGGTGTAACTCTATGGATATCAAAGCAAAAACGTTATTAATTATTTCTTTCTCAGCATTATTTGTTGCGAGTTGTTCTAGTACAAATGGCCGTTATGCATTTGGGCAGCAAAGTGCGTCTAAAGACATTAAGCATAGCCATAGTGGTGTTGAGCATTCCCATCCACTACCTGCTGGTCATACAGATATAAGGACTCATTCTCACCCTGCTACTGGCACAACGAATGTTAATACAAGTGGAACTTGTACTCCTTGTACGGGCGGAGCCACAAGAGCGGTTGTAACGACTCCTGTTAATACAGGTGTTCAGAATAATGGCAATAGCCATGTTCACAATGGTCGTAGACACAGCCATCCATTACCAGCATCTGGCACAAATCATACTCACCGTGTCGGTCAAGGCCAAGCCCAGGTAGTAGCACCAGCACAGCCTGCCCAGCAAAGTAATACCACTTATTATGATTATTCTAGTGGGTCTACGGCAACATCTGCGGGTGTTGGTTATTACAATGGTGGTTCTAAAGGTAATGCAAGCGGTAATGGTCAGACGCATAGCCATGGTTCAAAAACACATACTCATGCTTTACCAGCATCAGGTCTAAACCATTCACACAATCAGGGCACAACGAGTATCGGTAATACATACGGTAATACTCAATCACAGCCTCAAACTGGAAATGGAAACACCTATACCGTTCAACCAAAAGATACGGTATTCCAAGTCATGCGTAATACAGGTGTTTATTGGAAAACAATCATTAAGCTGAATAACCTACAGGCTCCTGATTATACAATCAGACCAGGACAATCTTTAAGATTGCGTTAATAAAGATCTATTGATTTACTGATAGAGCATTAGCAATTAAATAGGCTACACAAGTAGCCTATTTTTTTGTCTGCTGGTTTAAGGAACCTGATCAAGTCATGTATTATTTTTCTGAGACTATAATTTGCCAGCTTTTCGCTATAAAAGTTACCAATAGATAACTTTTCTATCAAGATATGACACATTCTATCTGCTGAAGCTTCTAAGTTTCACTAAAGCTCGCAAAGTCACAGAAATTCCGATCAGACTTATCAGAGTTTCCTTAAGAATAATCTCATTGCTTTGGATTGAGAACTTTCTTAAAAACTGTACAATCGCATGGATATTTTATTCTTGTCTATCTTCATCCCTACTCGGCTTTAAAGAACAACCTTAATCTATGTCACTCATCCTATTTAGCGTAGCAAGTATCGGTGCTGTTATTTTTATAGTAGCCTTTTTTCGTATTGTTATCGCATCGTTTCGACATCATATGGTAACAGGCCTTATCTCGCTTATTCCTGGAATAAACCTGGTTGTTTTACCAACAGTCTTGAATAAAACGGGGAAAGCTTTCCCTTTGAGTATTCTGGGTTTAGGCATTGCACTAGTCGCTTGGTATGCTGGTGGTAGTCAGTTTGTTGATGATTATTTGCAAAAAAAGACGCTATCTACTGAAGCAGTGAAAACGTCTGAAGTATCAGTTGAAGGAAAGGTGGCTACTGATGATAATTCTGCTGTAGCTAGAGAGAAAACAGCCACAGTTACTGTGGAAAGTCACAAAACCAAAGAAATAGCACTGCCACCAAAACCACTCTATTATATTTTTTATAAGTCAGTCGAATACAGTGAGTTAGCCCAATTGGCTAATGAACATATTCGCATTACATTAGTAGATGGTCGTATATTTGAAGGTAAGAATGTACAGACGTCCCCTGAATCCTTATTGCTTGATGTTTTTCGTGATGGTCAGAGCCAAGTCATTAAAATCATGTCAAAGCACATTGAGCGTATCGAAAAGCTAGCTCGCAGAGATTAGAAAAGAATAGGCCAATACTATGCAACGTGTATTTATTTATAGGTGCGAGCACAAAAAAGGAACATATCTTTATCTCCCCGAAAAAGATAATTTTGAGGAGGTACCGGAGTCTCTGATTACGCTGTTAGGTGAATTTAGTTTTTCATTTGATTTTGATTTAGACAAAGATCGTACATTGTTGAGAGCTAGTGCCGAAGAAGTACTTAGCAGTATTAAAAAAGAAGGCTATTATTTGCAGATTGCACCTTCAAAGTATCAAAATGAGCTAGACCTTAAAAACCCAACACGATAACCGATCTTATGAAAATCACCCTCATTAATGGCAGTCAACGCCACGCTAAGCATTCTCAAAGCCTGAAAGTTGCAAAATATATCGAAGCTGAGTTAATTAAGCTAAAAGTGTGTGATGAGACTCATCTCATTAGTATGATGGATAAACCGTATCCTCTTTGGGATGAAGGTATATGGGATGGGGATGCGCAATGGAAAGAGCTGTTGGAGCCTATTGCAAACGAACTTACATCAAGCGATGCCTTCGTTATTATTGTGCCGGAATATCATGGTATGGCTCCTGCTGCACTAAAAAATTTTTTGCTTATGCATAACAAGCATCAAATAGGCCATAAACCCGCGCTATTGGTAGGTGTATCGTCAGCTGACGGTGGTGCTTACTCCGTCGCAGAGATGCGCATGAATAGCGCTAAGAATAATCGCTTATGCTATATACCCGAACAGCTTATTATTAGAAATGTTGAGTCGGTTCTTAATGAAGATAAGGCCGATAATAATAAGGATGCGGACAGCTATTTTAAAGAGCGCATCGCCTTTGCTTTAGATATTTTGGGGGAATATGCAGTGGCTTTAAAGAAAGTCAGAGCAAGTGGTAAAACACATGATGATAAGTTTAACAATGGAATGTAGTGCTGTTTGTTGATTTTTTGAGATGTTCTTAGTCCACTGGTAAGACTTATTCAATAAGAATTCCAGTATATGCTAGAATCATTATATACCTAGCATTAGAGTTACTCATGAGTAAGTCACAGCCACATGTCCATCAAAGAATATTAAACAGGATTGGCAAACATCCTTATTTTCACGACGATCTACATTCTACTCGCAAGAATGAGATGCGTTGGCTTACTGTCGAAAGAACAGCTGTTCCTATTAAAAACCTCCCCGAAGCATTGGAAGGCTTGACCATAGTTCAACTTACAGATCTTCACCTGCGCCCTTTTACACAGATTGAACATATCCACAGGGCTGTCTACTTAGCGAATTCATTAAAACCTGATATAACCGTCTTGACGGGTGATTATGTGTGGCATGATGCTCAAGATATTCTTGAGCTAGCGCCCGCACTTTCAAAGCTTGATGCAAAGTATGGTGTGTTTTCTGTATTGGGCAATCATGAACATAAAACGGACCCTGTACTTATCAAAGAAACCTTTGAAAGTGTTGATATCCCCGTATTTATTAATCAATCCATTGACTTGGGGATAGGTAAGAAGATTCTCTATCTAGCAGGTATTGATGATGGCTGGTTAGGTAATCCTGATATCAAACAAACTATGAGCAAACACCGTGGAGATGCACCTGTAGTCTTGATGGCGCATGAGCCAGATATGATTGATTGGTACGCTGATGATGCGCGTATTAATTTACAGCTATCTGGACATACTCATGGTGGGCAAATACAAAGCTCAGCCAACAAGCCTTTGGTAAGACCTTACCTTGGACGTAAGTATGTTCAAGGTTTGCATCGTGTTAATGAAAGCTGGGTTTATACGAGTAGGGGGATTGGCACAACAGGAATACCGCTACGTAGAAATTGTTCGCCTGAGGTGACGCATATTACTTTGGTTAGAGCATAGTTTCCTTAAGGAAACTCTGATCAACTCATGATTCGTTTTTCTGAGGCTAGAATCCGCCAGCTTTTCGCTATAAAAGTGACCAATAGCTACGGCTATTGCTAATTATCTATCAAAAAACTGACAAATTCTATCTCACAGAAATTCCGATCAGAGTTAATCAGAGGTTCCTTAAGCTATTGATATTGCATAATCCGTTTGGGTTTTAATACATTGTCACCATCAGGTATTCCCATGCCTAAAAAGACACGCTTTTGATTATAAATACGGATATAACTTGCATCAGGCACGGCGATTTGTATCGCTTGTCCATGTAGTAAAGCAACGCTTTGCTTGTCATCTAATGTGATTTCTGGAAATTGGCTTAACCCTGAATCAATGGGTAACAATAAGTTATCTAAGTCATTTCCTTCTAAAGTTTCAACCGCGTCCCAGCTGATCATATCCTTATTGTCAAAAGGGTTTACTTGTGTGCGATGTAGCATAGATACAAAAGCACCACAGCCTAGGCTATTTCCAATATCTTCAACCAGTGTACGAATATAAGTTCCCTTGGAGCATTCTACTTTTAGCTCTAGCGTAGTATCAGTAAAGCTGAGTAACTCAAGTTGGTGAATGGTTACATGGCGTTGTTTACGTTCGATCTCAATGCCTTGCCTAGCCAGCTCATATAAAGGTTTACCTTGATGCTTAAGTGCAGAGTACATTGGTGGTATTTGGGTTATAGAGCCTCTATAATGGCTCAGAATAGACTCAATCTTTGCCTCATCTAACGGAGGGACGGCTTTTTCAGCTAGCACTTCGCCTTCCGCATCGCCCGTAGTCGTTGTTTTACCTAATGTAGCAGTGGTTAGGTAGGTCTTATCGGAATCGAGCAGAAAGGAAGAAATCTTGGTGGCTTCACCGAAGCAAATAGGCAGCATGCCTGTAGCTAAGGGATCTAAGCTGCCTGTATGGCCTGCTTTTTGGGCTTGGTATTGGTGTTTAGCATTTTGTAAGGCTCGATTTGAGCTAATGCCTAATGGTTTATCTAATAAAAGAATGCCGCTGATAGCGCGGCCTTTTCTGCGTCGAGCCATAAGATTATAGCTTCCTATCTGTCGCTATTAATCGCTTTATCAATAAGAATACTTAAAGCATCCGCTTTAACTTCAGTATCATCGTAGAAAAATTTCAGTTCAGGAGTAGTGCGCAAGCTCAAGTTTCTAGCAAGCTCTCTACGTAAAAAACCTGCTGCTCGATTAAGCCCTTCTTCTGTTTCTTTTGCGATATCTTCCTGCAAAATATCAAAATAGACTTTAGCCAGCTTGAGGTCTTTAGCAACCTTTACATCCATAATAGACACCATGCCTACTCTAGGGTCTTTCACCTTGTCGCGAATAATCTGAGCAAGCTCGCGCTTTATTTGCTCGGCTATTCGGTCTGTTCTGGAGTAATCAAATGGCATGGTTTAAATTTTCTACTTTCCGTCAATAATTTAAAGCTTACGAGCAACTTCGGTACGCTTAAAGCACTCTATCTTATCGCCAGGTTGAACGTCATTGTAGTCCTTAATCGCGATACCACACTCAGTACCAGTACGAACTTCTTTAACATCATCTTTATGGCGACGTAGAGATTCTAGCTCTCCTTCATAAACCACTACATCATCACGTAATACGCGAATCGGTAGTCCTTTAGATACATGACCATCAATGATGAGACAGCCCGCAACTGCACCCATGGCAGATGAGCGGAATACGTCTTTAACTTCTGCAATGCCGATAAACTCTTCACGAAGTTCAGGAGCTAATAAGCCACTCATTGCATCTCTAACATCATCAATAGCTTCATAAATAATGCTGTAATAACGAATCTCAACACCACTTTCTGAGGCATGACGCTTTGAAGCGGAATCCGCACGTACGTTAAAGGCAATCATAATAGCGTCAGAAGCTTGTGCTAGTGTCACGTCACTTTCGTTGATTCCACCCACACCCGAAGAGACGATATTGACCTTCACTTCATCGGTTGAAAGCTGGTTCAATGAATGTTTAAGCGCTTCTACACTACCTTGTACATCGGCTTTAATAATGATGTTAACTTGTTCTACATTGTTACCTGTCCCCAAGTTAGCAAACAGTGCTTCTAGTTTAGAAGTCTGCTGGGAAGTAAGGCGTGAGTCACGCTCTTTATGGCGACGCAGCTCAGCTACTTCACGTGCTTTACGCTCGTTAGATAGCACCACCATTTCCACACCTGCATCAGGCGCACCTGATAGGCCTAGAATAGAAACAGGGATCGATGGACCTGCGCTCTCAATAGGTTTACCTTGATCATCCAGCATGGCACGAATACGTCCATACTCTTGGCCACACAGTACCATGTCACCTTTGTGTAAAGTACCTGATTGAACCAGTACCGTTGCAACAGCTCCACGACCTTTTTCAATACTTGCTTCAATCACAAGACCACTTGCTGCACCTTCAGTAGGTGCTTGCAGATCTTGCATTTCTGAAACTAGCAGGATTGAGTCTAATAAATCATCAACGCCTTTTCCGGTGATCGCAGAAACTTCTACAAATACATCGTCACCACCCCAATCTTCTGGGATAACTTCAAGCGCACTTAAGTCACTTTTTACTCTTTCAGGATCCGCGTTTTCTTTATCCATCTTGTTGATGGCGACAATCAAGGGTACGCCCGCAGCACGTGTGTGCTCAATGGCTTCCTTGGTCTGTGGCATCACGCTGTCATCAGCCGCCACGACTACGATAACAATATCTGTAGCGTTTGCACCACGAGAACGCATAGCGGTAAACGCAGCGTGACCGGGTGTATCTAAGAATGAGATAATTCCGTTCGGTGTATTAACGTGATACGCACCAATATGCTGGGTAATTCCACCCGCTTCGCCAGCTGTTACGCGGCTATCACGGATATAATCCAACAATGATGTTTTACCATGGTCAACATGACCCATAATGGTTACAACAGGAGGACGTGAGTGTTGTTCAAAACCACTAGTATCTTCGATGAGTGACGCTAATATGGTCTCATCTTCATCCGCCACTGTTACCGGGATTGCGGTATGACCTAATTCTTCCGTAACCAGAATCGCAGTATCCTGATCTAGTGATTGGTTGATGGTCGCCATAACGCCCATGCCCATCATCTGCTTAATAACATCAGTAGAAGATACACTTAACATCTTAGCTAAGTCAGACAATACAATAGTCTGTGGAATCTCTATTTCTTTAACAACAGGGGCAGTTGGCTTCTCAAAACCGTGCTTTCCATCACGCTCAATAGTAACTTGTCTTTGCTGCTGACGTCCTCTCCCCTTTTTGCGACGACGACCTACACCTTTCTCCATATGCAGCTGGCTGCCTCGACCTTGGAAGGGCTTCTTTGCTTTACTTTTGTTTTTGTTGGTATTAGCCGTTGATGTCGTATCTTTTGCAACAGGCGTGGTGATTTTAGGTTTACGAGAAGGGCGCTTTTTGAGTAATGACGCTGCTTCTTCTTTAGCTCTGTTTGCACCTTCTGCTTTATGCTTTCTCGCTGCCGCAAAGAAATCTAGATTAGGTGCTTCTGCCACTGGTTCGGCAGGTTTTTCTTCAGCAGCAGGCGCTGGCTCTTCTTGAGCAACTTCAGTTTCTTTTGCCTTTGTTGCATCAGCAACTTCTTCAGTGTTCTCTACTGTTTCAGCAACGATTTCTTGAGTTGTTTTGGTTGCCTCCACTTCTGCAACCTCCTCTACAACACTTTCTTCTTCAACTGGCTCAGTAGTGACTTTATCTGCTTTAACTTCATCAGAGCCACGCTTGCTGTCTTGTAGTGCTTGACGTTCAGCGGCCAACTTTTTGGTTAGCGCTTCAGACTTACTGACAGGTGTATCACCGGTAGTCGTTGCGCTAGCAGCTGGTTTGCGTAAAGGACGTTTTTTGCGGCGCACTTCAACATTTACCGTGTTGTTGCTATGAGCGCTAGTAATTTTCCGCTCGGAAACATTACGACGGCTCATAGAAAGTTTTGGCTTAGCCGCTGTTGTGCTTGCTGTTGTCTGGCCAGCACTACCGCTACGGATAAATTCTAGTAGTTTAAGCTTTTGCTCATCTGTGATGGAGTCATTTTCACTGGATACGGGTACTCCTGCATCCTGAAGCTGCTTCAGCATCACATCTATAGAAGTGCCAACTATCTGGGCCAGCTGTTTTACAATTATTTCTGACATTCGTGTTGTCTCCTACCTTATCCATTCTCGGCTTCTGTATCTGCTGAAGTCTCTTTTTTATCTTCTTCATCTGCAAACCAGGGTGCTCGGGCGATCATTATCAACTCACCAGCGCGCTCCTCTGTCATTTCTTCAATATCTAGCAACTCATCGGTTGCTTGCTCTGCCAAATCTTCCATTGTATAGATGCCTTTTGCGGCTAGCTTGTAAGCTAATGCGTTGTCCATGGTATCCATTCCTAGCAGATCTTCAGCAGGGCTACCACTATTACCAGAAATTGCTTGTGTTAACAGTGCATTCTGAGCACGAGTGCGTAGTTCTTCAGCTAGTTCTTCATTAAATTCTTCGATTTCACAGACATCATCAAAGTAATATACTAAGTCATCCAGCGTTGTAAAGCCTTCTTCAACTAGGATGTTAGCGATATCTTCATCAATATCCAACTTTTCGATAAACTTGTCTTGAATCAGGGCTCGTTCTTTGGCTGATTCTTCTTCTGCTTCCACATCAGACATGATGTCTAACTGCCAACCCGTTAGCTCACTCGCCAGGCGTACATTCTGACCACCTTTACCAATGGCTTGCGATAGTTGCTCTTCATCAACACCAATGCGCATCACTTTCTTTTCTTCATCAACCACGATGGATAGCACTTCAGCAGGCTTCATCGCATTGATAACAAAAGTAGCAATATCGTCATCCCAAGGAATGATATCAACACGCTCATCATTTAATTCGTTAGTAACTGTCTGGATGCGTGAACCACGCATACCCACACAAGCTCCAACAGGATCAAGGTTGGGCATATTAGCGCGAACAGCGATTTTAGCGCGTGATCCAGGATCACGAGCTGCTGCCATAATATCGATCATCTCTTGACCAATCTCTGGCACTTCTAGTTTGAGTAGCTCGATCAGCAGATTAGAGTCGGTACGGCTAATGATAATCTGTGGACCACGACCACCGTCAATAATTTCTTTAAGGTAGCCACGCATACGATCACCAGGGCGAACCATGTCTTTTGGAAGCATCTCTTCGCGCGGTATTAATGCTTCAGCATTATCACCCATGTCCAGAACGATACCGCGACGGTCAATCCGTTTTACCGTCCCTAAAACTAATGTCCCAATACGATCACGGAAACCCTCAACAATACGCTCTCGTTCTGCTTGGCGTACTTTTTGCACAATGACTTGCTTGGCTGTTTGTGCCGCGATACGACCAAACCCGATAGATTCCATCGGCTCGCGTACGAAATCACCTACTTCAAGGCTTGGGTCTTTTTTGATAGCGTAGCTGTATAATATTTGACGTTCAGTCGATTCAAACTCTTCAGACTCGTCGTCTAATATTTCCCATACACGAAAAGTTTCGTAGTCACCTGTTTCACGGTCAATATCAACCTTCACTTCTATATCTGGATTGTTTTTCTTGCGGGTTGCAGTGGCTAGTGCAATTTCTACGGCCTCAAAGATGATCTCACGATCAACATTCTTCTCGTTGGAAATAGCATCAACTACATATAAAATTTCTTTACTCATAATTTCTAACCTTTAAACCAGCTACAATTGCTTGCAAACTATCTGCCTTGTTTCGTTCCGCTTTGTAAACGTGCGCTATCAATCGCATCGAACGGGATATCATAGTATTCATTGTCTACCTTTAAAGTCACTTCTTGCTCGGTAAGCTCTTCGATGGTTCCTTTAAAGTTTCTTCTATTGTTTTCAAGTGGAATACGGGTTCTAATTTTTACTGTTTTTCCGATATAAGCTTTATATTGCTTACCTGTGAACAGCAGTCTATCCATCCCGGGAGATGAAATTTCTAATGTATACGCAGAAGGAATGGGGTCTTCTACGTCAAATACTGCGCTAATCTGATGACTAACCGCTACACAATCATCAACCGTAATGCCTTTTTCTGACTCTATATAGATACATAACAGGCCATTTTCGCTATGTGGGCGATAATCATAGCCCCATAGCTCATAACCCAGCCCTTCAACGGTGGATTGTATTAGTGTGTCTAATGTATCTTGGGACATGTTTATGTGTATCTATATTAACTGGTTACCGTTCTTTTGTAAGCGTTGTGATAAGGCATCTATCATACGTTTCACAAATTTAAGGTAATAAAAAAGCCCCGATTAACGGGGCTTTTTATAATATTTGGTAGCGGGGGTAGGATTTGAACCTACGACCTTCGGGTTATGAGCCCGACGAGCTTCCGGGCTGCTCCACCCCGCATCAGCGAGGGCACATAATAAATAGATGCTGCTACGATTACAAGTCCTTTATTGTTTTTTTATAGTTATTGCCCCATGTATGCAGTAGAAAGGTGCTAAACCTTGTTAAACCTGGATTCCCCAGTTGACCGCTAGCAGTCATCATGGTGAGGTTTTTACAGGCTTGCTGTAAAAGTTAGCACCTGCTTTTTCTCCAGCTACCTTCATTGTAATACTTCTGTAAATTTTATATTGTAACATTTGTTATAACGACACTTTCAGGAAACTATCATGCTAAAAGTTAAGCTAACCTCAATTGGTAACTCAGTAGGCATTATTCTACCCAAAGAATCACTTGCTAAAATGAAGGTCAGCAAGGGGGATACCTTATTTCTTGCCGAAGAACCAGAAGGGTATTCACTAAGCCCTTATGAAAAAGATTTTGACCAACAGGTAAAAATTGCAGAAAGCGTGATGAATAAATACCGCAATGCACTACATGAGCTGGCTAAATGACAGCCCCCATTTGGGTCACCGAAAAACTGGTACTGATGGTACACGATATGCTTCTTGCGGAGCACGGCGGCCTAACGGGTATTCGTGATCAAGGTTTACTTCAACCAGCCTTAGCAAAACCACAGCAACTTTACCGTTATAAACCAGAAACCTCCTTTTATGAATTAGCCACAGCCTATAGCTTTGGTTTAGCTAAAAATCATCCTTTTATTGATGGCAATAAACGCATAGCCTTTACTGTTACTGCTGTATTTTTACAGCTAAATGGTAAAGTGCTAAATGCACCAGAAGCAGAAGTGGTGGTATTTTATGAAGCCTTGGCAGGGGGAAAGGTCAGTGAAGAAGCATTGGCGAAATGGTTAGAGGATAATTGCTGAAAATAATTTGACCCAAGTGCAAGTATTCGGCAGTACCCTGCTAATTATTCGGTTACGTCCCTTTATCAAGGAATATATGAAAGCTTGAAACAGGAAAGCCAAAAGCGTGATCCAATCTGGACAAGCATTGCGACGGGTAGTGAAAAATATGTTCATGACATGGCTGATCTATTGAGGGGCAGGGCAGTGGGAAAGAAAGTAATAAAGACGGGAAATGATTATTCCATCTGTGAACCACATGAAGCTTCTTATAGTGTCAATTCTTACCCTGAAAACAGGAGTCTAAGGTGTAAATAAGGCAATAAATGGAAACTATTTTCTATTATAACAATATCTTAGATTGGTCTGACCCCTCTATCCCTAACTTGAAAAATCTAATCAAGGAAAGGTTGCAGAAAGCGTGGCGGCAATATGATTGACTTGTTATTAGGAATAAGCTAAAACCTCCAAAGGTTATAATAATTCCCGCCGCCTCCACCATACATGCAATCTAAATACGAGTATTGGCTAGCTTTAATTTTTCTCATACATATTTATTAAGTTACCAACAAATACAGATAAAAGTTTCGTATACTTCCTCCAGTTAGTTTTTCTATAAAATCACGTAAAAGGTCGCCTTTTGATTAAAGAAAGTCAAATAGAACAGAGTTTGATAGCCAAGTTCAAAGAACTTAAATATAGCTATCGTGAAGACATTCGTGACAAGTCAACGCTTGAACAAAATTTTCGCCAGAAATTTGAAGCACTCAACCGGGTCAATCTGACAGATGCCGAATTCGCCCGTTTGCGTGATGAGATCATCACTCCCGATGTGTTTGCAGCTTCGCAGGCTTTGCGTGAAAAAGGCAAGTTCGACCGCGAAGATGGCACACCACTGGAATATATGCTGGTTGATATCCGCGACTGGTGCAAGAATGAATTTGAAGTCATTAACCAGCTTCGTATCAACACGGATGAGAGCTTTCATCGTTATGATGTGATACTGCTAGTCAATGGTCTGCCGCTGGTTCAGATAGAGCTGAAAACCCTGCAAATCAGCCCACGCCGGGCGATGGAGCAGATAGTCAACTACAAAAACGACCCCGGCAATGGTTATGGCAATACACTGCTTTGTTTTATGCAGTTGTTTATTGTCAGTAATGAAAACGATACCCTGTACTTTTCCAATAATCGTAATCGGCATTTCAGCTTTAATGCTGATGAGAGTTTTTTGCCAATCTATCGCCACGCTGATAAAGAAAACAACAAAATCACCCATCTACACGAATTTGCAGACGACTTTCTGGAAAAATGCAGACTGGGACAGCTTATCAGTCGCTATATGGTTCTGGTGCAGAGTGAGCAAAAAATTCTGATTATGCGCCCCTACCAGATTTATGCGGTCAAGGCGATAGTAGATAGCATTGAACAAAATCGCGGCAATGGTTATATCTGGCATACCACCGGCAGCGGTAAAACACTAACCTCATTCAAGGCTTCAACCTTATTAAAAGATAATGACGACATCCACAAATGCCTGTTTGTGGTGGATCGCAAAGACCTCGACCGGCAGACCCGCGAAGAATTCAATAAATTCCAGGAAGGCTGTGTCGAACACAATACCAATACCGAAATGCTTGTGCGCCGGATGCTATCAGACGACTATGCCGATAAGGTCATCGTCACCACCATCCAGAAGCTGGGGCTGGCACTGGATGAAAACAGCAGGCGCAACAAGGCAAAACAAAAAAAGGGCGTACAAACCTATAAACAGCGACTGGCTCCTCTAAGCGATAAGCGTGTGGTCTTTATCTTCGATGAATGTCACCGCTCCCAGTTTGGTGAAAATCACAAAGCAATTAAATCCTTCTTCCCCAAATCACAATTATTCGGTTTTACCGGCACACCGATTTTTGATGACAATGCCACCTACCAACAAATTGAAGGGAATGTCGGCAGCTATAAAACAACCGAAGACATTTTTGAAAATAGACTACCCGCCTACACCATCACCCATGCGATTGAAGATAAAAACGTATTAAGTTTTCATATTGATTACTTTGGCAAGGACGGCAACAAAAAACCCAAAAAAGGGCAAACCTACCCACCTGAAGCGGTGATCAACGCGATACTGGAAAAGCACGCCAGTGCAACCGACCTGCGCCGTTTTAATGCGCTTCTGGCAACGGCTTCGATTAATAACGCCATAGAATACTATCAGCAGTTTAAAGCCATACAGGCACAAAAACAGGCAGAAGATGAAAGCTTTGAGCCGCTGAATATCGCCTGTGTGTTCTCGCCACCGGCGGAAGGCAACAAGGACGTGAAGCAGCTACAGGAAGACCTGGCACAAGAAAAGCAAGATAACCAGCAAGAGCCAGAAAAAAAGAAAGCTGCACTAAAAGCCATTATTGCCGATTACAATCAGCAATACAGCACCAACCACACCATAAACGAATTCGATCTTTATTATCAGGACGTACAGCAACGCATCAAGGATCAGCAATACAGCAATACCGACTACCCCCGAAAAAACAAAATCGACATTACCATTGTGGTCGATATGCTACTCACCGGCTTTGACTCCAAATACCTGAATACGCTCTACGTAGATAAAAACCTCAAGCATCACGGTTTGATTCAAGCCTTCTCGCGCACCAATCGCGTTTTGAATGACACCAAACCCTGGGGCAATATCCTCGATTTCCGCTACCAGGAAAGCGATGTGGATGCCGCCATCAAACTCTTCTCCGGTGAAGACAAAAACAAGGCACGGGAAATATGGCTGGTCGATCCCGCGCCCGAAGTAATAGAAAAATACACACAAGCCGTCGATCAACTGGAAACCTTTATGCAATCCAAAGGGCTAGACTGCGAACCCTCGCAAGTGCTAAACCTAAAGGGCGACACGGCAAAAGCGGAATTCATTACCCACTTCAGGGAAGTACAAAAACTCAAGACCCAACTGGAGCAATACACCGACCTCGATGAGCAGAGCAAGGAAACCATAGAAAAACAATTACCTACCGATACCCTGCGCAGTTTCAAGGCGGTTTACCTCGATACCGCACTGGACTTTAAACGCAGGCAAGGCAAAAACGGCCAAACCAGCCCTGAAATAGAACAACTGGAACTTAATCTGGTGCTATTCGCCTCCACCCTGATTGACTATGACTATATAATGGGGCTGATTGCCAAATCCACCCAAACAACAGGCAAGCAGAAAATGACGCTGGATCAAATTATCGAGATGATCAGCGCACATTCCAATTTGCAAGAAGAAAAAGACGATATAAAAGCCTACCTCGAAGCCAACCGCGAAAAACTTAGTAGTAATAGCTTTACCGACAAGGAAATCAAACAAGGCTATCAACAATACAAGGCGCAAAAAGCCGCCAGTGATCTGGCTAACATTGCCGAAAAACATCAACTGGCAAGTGAAGCACTGCAAGCCTTTGTTGATGATATTCTAGGTCGCATGATTTTCGATGGCGAACAACTAACCGATTTAATGGCGCCGCTGGATTTGGGCTGGAAGCAGAGGCGCGTAGCCGAACTGGCATTAATGGAAGATCTGCTACCTTACCTGCAAAAGCAAGCTGGAGAGCGTGAAATTTCGGGGTTAAATGCGTATGAGTAGGGGTTTAGGGGGTGTGAAAGCATGAAATATGAATTGATTGGAAATATGACTGAGTCTTTTGAAGGTCATGCACAAGAAACGGAAAGTGGTGTTGAGTACTGGTTAGCGCGTGATTTACAGCACTTGCTGGGTTATACCAAATGGGATAATTTCCTGAATGTGATTTCCAAGGCAAAAACAGCCTGTGAGTTGTCTGATCATTCAATCTCAAACCATTTTGCCGATGTCGGGAAAATGGTTGAGCTCGGCTCCGGTAGCCAACGTGAAATCAGTGATATCATGCTAACTCGCTATGCCTGCTACCTGATTGCCCAGAATGGTGACCCAGGTAAAAAGGAAATTGCCTTTGCACAAACCTACTTTGCCATGCAAACTCGCAAAGCGGAATTAATAGAGCAACGTTTGCTAGAGACGGAGCGTATTAGTGCCCGTAAAAAATTAACCGATACAGAGAAAGAACTTTCAGGTGTCATTTACGAGCAAACCGGAGGTAATCAAAACTTTGCACTGATACGCAGTAAAGGTGATCAAGCTTTGTTCGGTAAAAACACCCAGTCAATGAAAGCTGTCTGGAAAGTCCCTGCCAAACGTCCGTTGGCAGATTTTGCTCCAACCATTATTTTAAAAGCCAAGGATTTTGCGACTGAAATCACTATCCATAATGCACGTGAGAAAAACATGCAAAGTGAGCCGCAAATATCCAGTGAACATATCACGAATAATAAGGCGGTTCGGGAAACCCTGTTAAACAGGGGAATACGTCCGGAAAGTCTACCACCCGCAGAAGATGTTAAAAAAGTAGAGCGACGTCTGGCCTCGGCAGAAAAAAAAGCATTAAAAAATCCAGATAGCCTGGAGGATACATGAACCGCATGACCCTTAAAGGAGAATGGCTTACTAATCTATTGGCGCTACGTGAATCAGGCTGGAAGGCAAGGTGCATGGCTGAATTAGCATTAATAGACGATCTGTTACCTTACTTGCAAAAGCAAGCCGGAGAGCGTGAAATATCAGGGTTAAATGCGTATGGGTAGACAGGAGAAAAAGAGGCTGATGCCTGAATTGCGGTTTCCTGAGTTTCAGGATAAGGGGGAGTGGGAATGTAAACGATTTGATAAGGTTTATATCTTTAAAGTTACTAACTCACTTTCTAGGGATAAGCTCAACTATCAACAAGGTGTTGTTAAAAATATCCACTATGGCGATATTCATACAAAATTCTCTACACTCTTTGATATTCAGAAAGAAATTGTTCCATACATAAACTCGAATGAATCATTAAAAAAGATTAGACCAGAATCATATTGTGTAGAAGGAGATATTATTTTTGCTGATGCGTCTGAAGATGTTGATGACGTTGGGAAAAGTATCGAAATAGTTTCTCTTCATGACGAAAAGTTACTTTCTGGGCTACATACACTTTTAGCGAGACAAAAGAAGAAAAAGCTTATAACTGGTTTTGGTGGCTATTTGTTTAAGTCAAATGCAATACGTCAACAGATAAAGAGAGAATCTCAAGGAGCAAAAGTCTTAGGCATATCTGCAGGAAGGCTTTCATCAATTAATGTTACTTACCCAATTAATAAAAAAGAACAACAAAAAATCGCCGATTGTTTATCTTCTCTGGATCAATTAATTGCCGCGCACACCAAAAAACACGAAGCACTGCAACGCTATAAAAAAGGCTTGCTGCAAAACCTCTTCCCCGCCGAAGGTGAAAGCGTACCCAAACTGCGTTTTCCTGAGTTTCGGGGTAAGGGGGAGTGGGATACAGTAAAACTTGGTGATAAAACAAATAAAATTGGAAGTGGAAAAACTCCAAAAGGTGGTAATAAAAATTACAAAGTTACAGGGCGCCCCTTTGTGAGAAGTCAAAATATAGGCTGGGGGTGTCTTATTTTAGACGATGTTGCTTATATTGATGAAGAAACACATTCATCTTTTTTAGCTACAGAAATTAAAAAAGATGATGTTCTTCTGAATATTACAGGAGCATCAATTGGTCGTAGCGCTGTGGCGAACCAATTAATTGCAGGTGGAAATGTTAACCAACATGTTTGCATTATTAGAGCTAAAGAAAAAAAACTAAATCCTTTCTTTTTAAATCTGTTTCTCATGTCACAAAGGGGTCAAAATCAAATTGATGGTTTTCAAGCTGGAGGTAATAGACAGGGGCTTAATTTTGGGCAAATTCATTCATTTTCAATCCCTATACCTCCGAAACTTGGTGAACAACAAAAAATCGCCGATTGCCTAAGCTCCATTGACAAACTCATCACCACTCAATCCCAAAAAATCAAAGCCCTAAAAGCCCATAAAAAAGGTCTAATGCAACGGCTTTTTCCGTCTATGGATGAGGTGAAGATATGAGTTTGGAAGATATTGCCAATCAACTCAAAGATATGGATGAAAATATTATCCTTATTTTTGCTTTTAATGCTACGGGTAAAACGCGATTGTCTGTTGCCTATAAAGATGTGACTAAAGATGCTAATGGTAAGCATACAGGAGTTTATTACAATGCTTTTAGTGAAGACCTGTTTGTTTGGGATAATGATGAAGACAATGATGGTGCAAATATTAAACTAAATATTCTGCCTAGCAGTTTAAATCAGTTTCATAGTTTTCTATATGAAAATCCAGAATTAATAATGGAGAAGCTTGCACGGTATGCTCCAAGCTACCGTTTTCACCTTAATCAATATGATGATATTGAAGCTGGAATTGAATCTGTCAGATTCTTTAAAGAGGGTGAAGAGGAAACAGCAATCAAAATATCACGAGGAGAGGAGCGTATTTTTGTCTGGTGTTTTTACTTGGCTCTATTAGAAGTAGATGGTTGGGCGGATGAGCAAGATGCTCATATATTTATTGATGACCCTGTTTCTAGCTTAGATGAGCATAATATATTTATAACAGCCGACACGATATTTCAGCAAATTGAATCCCATTATGAGAGAAAGACAATCATCATTACCACACATCATATAGGTCTTTTTTCCAATTTGGCAAGACGGCTTACTCAAGGTGGACAAAGTGATAGGTATAGAAACCTGACTGCTTTAAGAGTTTTAAAGAAAGTCGATGATGGGTTGGTTCTTGAAACTCCTTTACGAAATGTCTTTCTTTATCATTTGCATCTTCTACAAGTATTGGATGAGGCGAGAAATGGACAGCTTTATACCTATCACTTTGCCTTGCTACGACAATTACTTGAGGGAATTACCTCATTTTTAGGGACAAGTAGAATAGGGCGTACTTTGGAAAAGATTGGTATTCAGGCTGAAAGTATTGATGATGTTATGCATGTAATAAATACTCATTCGCATAAAAATGTTTATTACGATCAAACAGAAATGATGAATGAAGCAGAACAAGGTTATTTTAACGATATATTTAGAAAACTCGTTGAAAAATACCAGTTTGTATTTTAGGTAAACTAATAATGACTCAAGAAGAACTCAATCAACTCGGTAAAACCCTCTGGAATATCGCTGACCAGTTACGCGGCGCCATGAATGCCGATGATTTCCGCGATTATATGCTGTCATTTTTATTTTTGCGTTATCTCTCGGATAACTATGAAGCATCCGCCAAAAAAGAGCTGGGGCGGGATTATCCTGTGCCTGATGAGGACGATAACCGTGCGCCTCTGGCAATCTGGTATGAGGAAAATGCCGAAGATATTGCGGATTTCGAGCAACAGATGCGCCTCAAGGTGCATTATGTGATCGAGCCGCAATACCTGTGGAGCAGCATTTATGAAATGGCGCGCACCCAGCATAATGATTTATTGATAACACTTGATAATGGTTTTAAATATATCGAGGAACGCTCTTTTGATAGCAGTTTTCAGGGCTTGTTCTCTGAAATTAACCTCTATTCTGAAAAGCTGGGTAAAACACAAAAAGCCCGCAATGAAAAACTGTGCACAATTATTAAAAAGATTGGTGATGGTATTGCTAAGTTCAGCACCGATACCGATATTCTTGGAGATGCCTACGAATACCTGATTGGGCAGTTTGCCGCAGGTTCGGGCAAAAAAGCGGGCGAGTTTTATACGCCGCAGCAAATCTCCACGATTTTATCCCGCATTGTAACGCTGGATTCTCAGGAGCCAAAAACAGGACCAAAGAAAAAGCTGAACAAGGTGCTGGATTTTGCTTGCGGTTCTGGCTCGTTGTTATTGAATGTACGCAAGCAAATCGGTGCACACGGCATTAGCCAGATATACGGGCAGGAGAAAAATATTACTACCTATAACCTAGCGCGTATGAATATGCTGTTGCACGGTTTAAAAGATAGTGAATTTGAAATTTACCACGGTGATTCATTAAAAAATGACTGGGATATTCTCAATGAAATGAATCCAGCCAAAAAAATGCAATTCGATGCCGTGGTCGCCAATCCACCGTTTAGTTATCGCTGGCAACCGTCAGAAGTTATGGGCGAAGATTTCCGCTTTAAAAACTACGGCCTTGCGCCCAAGTCCGCCGCCGATTTTGCTTTTCTGTTGCATGGTTTTCATTTTTTGAGTGACAGCGGCGTGATGGCGATTATCCTGCCTCACGGTGTATTGTTCCGTGGTGGCGCAGAAGCACGTATCCGTACCAAACTGTTAAAAGACGGACATATCGACACCGTCATTGGCTTACCTGCAAATCTGTTTTTCTCAACAGGTATTCCTGTCTGTATTCTGGTTTTAAAACGTTGTAAAAAGCCGGATGATGTTTTATTCATCAACGCCAGTGATAAAGAAAATTTTGAAAAAGGAAAGCGTCAAAATCGCCTTTTACCTGAGCATATCGACAAGATTGTCGATACATACCAATACCGTAAAGAAGAAGAGCGTTATGCCAGGCGGGTTTCAATGGAAGAAATTGAGAAGAATGACTACAACCTCAATATCTCCCGCTATGTCAGCACCGCCAAGCCAGAGCCAAGGATAGATATACAGCAGGTGAATCAAAATTTACATGATCTTGAAGAAGATATTATTAAAGCCACCCAAACGCATAATGCCTTTTTAAAAGAGCTTGGCTTGCCAGCTTTACCGATTGGAAAGGGTTAATAATGAGCACAAAACCGCAAAAAAAGAGTTTCCTTAGGTGATTTGAATCAATTTAATATTTTATCGGTAAAGTCGGTTGGGCTATCTAGAGAGTGCTTAAAAACAGCAAGATCATTATGGCTTAATAAACGCTTCATTTAGGAGTGTTTAATTAAACCATGTCCCAACCTTATAAGACCATTATTGCTGTGACTTTTGGTTCGCTATGGGGGCTACTCATTGCAACGCTGGCAGTCATGCTTAGTGAGGTTGGTTATGGTTGGAATGCGGCTATTCTTTATGGAGTGGTTGCTATGATCATGTCGCCTGTGGCTTGCGTGTTCTGGGTTAAGCGAGAGTCCCTTTCCTTCAATGTTTTCATGATCTCATTAATTATTGCGGTTACTTCGGATATTGGGCTTTTCCAAGCCTCATTTAATGAGGGATTGTATGCTTTTCAGCGAGTTGCTGATCAAGCTATTCCTTGGTTAATGCTTTGGTTATCATGGCAATTCTTGTTGTTTTTTAGTTTTCTAGGGAAGTGCGATGTAGGATGGGTTAAGCGATAGTATACGCATCCGAGTCTTAGTATTTTCCACCTCCATTTTTCAATTAATATTACTTTCTTTCTTCCTCTGCGATTGAAGTCATGCTTGCTGATTTTGCTGAATGAACATCCCACTTTTTTACTTCTTTTTGCCTATACTTACCGTATAGAGAAAAAATCAGAGCAACATTAAAAAAGCTGGGAGCAGTCTATGGATAAAATCACTATTGTAGGTGCGGGTAGAGTAGGCGAGTCAACGGCTCAAATCTTGGCGCAGCGTAGTTTATGTAAGGTATTGGCGTTATTGGACGTTAAGGAAGGTGCGGCTGCAGGTGCTGCGTTAGATATTCAAGAAGCGGCGCCTTTGTTTGGCTACGATACGCGGGTTATTGGTGGTACTAAAGCTGAAATTATGGCGGATTCAGGCTTAGTGATTATTACTGCGGGTATACCCCGAAAGCCTGGAATGTCGCGTTCTGATGTAGTGGACACTAACATGGGTATTTTAGATGTCATTATGGATGAGGTGATGGAGTATGCACCTGATAGCAAGGTGATTATTGTATCCAACCCGGTTGATTTTTTGACGTATTACGCATGGAAGAAAACAGGCTGGCATCGTTCACGTGTGCTAGGTCAAGCAGGCGTGTTGGATTCCTCCCGTATGGCTGCCTTTGTAGCACTTGAAACCACTTTTTCTGTTAAAGATATTAATGCAATGGTGCTGGGTGGTCACGGTGATGCGATGGTTCCTATGACTCGGTTTACGACTATTTCAGGTATTCCCATTGAGCACTTTCTGGATCAAGAAGCGATTGATCGCATTGTTGAGCGTTCTCGTTTTGGGGGCGCTGAAATTTTAGCGTTGAAGAGAAATAGTAGCGCTTATGATGCTCCCGCAGCAGCTATTGCTGAGATGGTTGAGGCGATTGTGTTAGACCGCCGTCAGGTATTGCCTGCTGTAGCTATTTTGGAAGGTGAATATGGTCAGAAAGATTTAGCGATGGGGGTTCCCTGTGTGTTAAGTGAAGAGGGAATGAATAACGTGGTTGAGCTTCCTCTAAACGATTCTGAAAAAGCCATGTTTGATGAAACGATTGTTAATATTAAGAATGACTTGAAACGGTTGAAATAATAGTGAAAGAGAACTAGTCTTACCTTGAGGTGCTTGTGCGAAAGGATATGATGGGTAAGAAAAGTTTTAACCTGTCATGGCTTGGCAATTAACTGGTGAAATAGAAGGTTGCATGATAACTCTTTACACAGCCTCATCTTTGTATTCTATTTTGGTGTACAAATAAATTAAGGAGATCACAATGAAGGGAATAACAAAAAAACTAATTCAACTTATTGGACTTGTAGCTGTTTTCGGTCTGGTGTCATGTTCGACTCCCGTTGATGAAGGTTCTACAGATGCTGGAACAGGAAGTGGAGCTGGAACGGGTGACACCAATACAGGCGGTGGAGATACAACGGGTGGAAGTACCGGTGGAGGCACTACGGTTGGAGAAGCTTATGTTGTACAGCTTATTGCTAGTAAAAGTGCTGCTAAAGCAGAATCTATTAAGAACGAGTTTGTTGCAGAAGGTTATGCTAAAGCTCATGTTAGCGTTAAAGGTGACGTTCATCGTGTACAGATTGGCCCTTACGGAACACAAGCAGATGCACAGCGTGTTTTAGATCAAATGCATCGTCGTTACAAAAAGAACCAGCATGTAAATAATGCTGTAGTTAAAACGGTTAACGGCATTTAATGGTTTTATTCTCCTCGTTGCCCGCTAGTATTTCGTAGCGGTAGGCGAGGAGCTTAGCACTCCTACAATCACACAAGAAATAACTGATAGGCTGGGTTCTCGGTCTCATCCTTCCATTCATATCCCAGTTGGTCTAAGAAACTACAGAAGTCTTTGCGATCTTCTGGCGGTACTTGAATCCCCACCAAGACTCTTCCAAAATCTGACCCATGATTGCGGTAATGAAACAGGCTGATATTCCACTTAGCCCCTAAATTGGTCAGGAAGTGTAATAGTGCGCCAGGCCTTTCAGGGAATATAAAGCGATACAGCACTTCATTTTTTGCACCTTGGCCGTGACCACCTACCATAAAACGAAGATGCACTTTTGAAAGTTCGTTATCGCTTAAGTCTAAGACAGGGTATTTTGCATCATCTAGTGATTGAATGAGCTGCTGCTTTTCTTCGATACCTTCGGTGAGCTTTACCCCTGCAAAAACTTGTGCAGATGTAGAGTCAGAATAGCGATAATTAAACTCAGTAATCGGACGGTTTCCGATGGTTTTACAAAACTGCTTAAAGCTTCCGGGTTGTTCGGGAATAGTAACGGCTAATAATACTTCGCGGCCTTCACCTAGTTCAGAGCGTTCGGTAACATGACGCAATCGATCAAAATTTATATTAGCACCACTGGTGATGGCTATTAGGTGTTTGTCCGTTATAGTGTTTTTTGCAATATATTTTTTTAGTCCAGCCGTTGCTAACGCCCCTGCGGGTTCAAGCATGGTGCGAGTATCTTCGAATACATCTTTTATGGCCGCACAGGTCTCATCGGTTGAGACTAAAAGCATCTCGTCGATAACGTCTTTGGCAATAGTAAACGTATTTTCACCTACCAGCTTAACGGCTGCGCCATCGGCGAATACGCCGACTTGATCCAGCGTGACACGCTTTCCCTGTTTGAGTGCTTCGTACATGCTGGGTGCTTCTTCGTGTTCCACGCCGATAATACGGGTATTTGGGCTAAGGTATTTAAGATAGCTTGCTAAGCCCGCGATAAGTCCACCACCGCCAACAGGAATAAATACAGCATCAATAGGGTCTGGATGTTGGCGTAATAACTCCATACCGATAGTGCCCTGGCCTGCAATCACATCAAGATTGTCGAAGGGATGAACAAAAGTCAGGTTTTTGGATTCAACTAGCTCCATCGCATAGGCATATGCTTCATCGTAAGAGCTACCATGAAGTACAGCATTACCACCAAAAGCTTTGACGGCATCTACTTTAATAGCAGGCGTGGTTTTCGGCATAACAATAGTAGTTTTAATACCTAGTTTTGTTCCTGCTAGTGCAACGCCTTGAGCGTGGTTGCCCGCAGAAGCAGCTACTACACCACATGCCTTTTCTTCATCAGACAGCTGATACATGCAATTAAAAGCCCCTCGTAGCTTAAAAGAGAAAACTTTTTGCAAATCTTCACGCTTTAGATACACCTGATTACTAAGGCGTAATGAAAGTGAGGGTGCTATCTCTAAGGGTGTATTTTTTGCTACATCATAGACGCGTGCGGTGAGTATTTTTTCTATTAATGTCTTATCCATGCTCAGAAGATACGCTGAGACGAATTGATGTGCAAGAAGGAGGTTAGGAACGTGCATGAAATAACTTTGATACTCTAACTTGCCTTATTGCCCCATATTGAATGATCTAAAATCGTTGCGTAGAGTGACTATGCGCCTGCTAAAGCTTCTAAGTTTCGCTAAAGCTCAGCTAAGTTTTTAGATCATCCAATCTGGAACAATAATTCTTCGTTATAGTTGTCGAAGTTATTTTATGCACGTTCCTTGGTTTTGTGGCTAAATGCGATTATTAATGATAATTATTACTAATCGTAGTCCACTACTGTTTTTCGGTCTATATTACTACCTCCTAATTCTTATAAAAAATAAAACTCTATATAATTAGCAATATAGTAGGGTATCTACTTTTGTATATATAAGTAAATTTTATTTGCACAAGAAAGCAAACTAATGTTTAATGAGTGTGGTTGCTAGTTTTTTAGTCATTTAGCAAGTCGGTAATTTCAAAACAGGGGTGGTTCGAAATGGATAGTTTTATAATAGCAGCATGGTTGGGTGGATTGTTAATGGGGTGGGTTGTAGTGCTCCATTTTCTAGTAGTGGGTAAAGGAGCCGGCTGCTCAACTGCCTATGCATGTGTAGTGGACTTGGTTCATAAGGATTTAAATTGGTTTGGTCGCTTAGACCCTTTCAAGTTCTTTTTTGTCATTGGTTTGCCAATGGGTGGCTTTATTCATGCAGTAGTCTACCAAACGGGCTGGGATATGAGCTTTGATATGGGAGTTTATAATGAAGTCCTTCCTGTTAGTACAGGTCTAAAAATACTGGTGCTCTTTATTGGTGGAATATTATTAGGCTTTGGCGCGCGTTTAGCAGGTGGTTGTACAACAGGGCACGCTTTAGTGGGTGGTGCGATGTTGAGCTGGGCTAGCATGTTTGCAGCCGTTATGTTTTTTGTAGTTGCGACCATAACCACTTGGTTATTGTTTATGTTTTAAGCTATTGAGAGACCTTTGTACGGAAGGTATGACGGATTAAAATGGCTTAAATTTCCTCTTTTTTAGCAAAAATAGAGAAGATTACACTCATTTTTCTCTCGACATCCTTATCATGCAAAGGTCCCACTGAGTATATTTAGCAAAAAAGTAGAATTTAAAACAGGGGATAGGGGATTAGTAATGCAAGTTAAAGTAACTTCAGTAGCAGCAATAGGGTTAGGTACGGCCTTTGGTTTTTTATTAGTATCTGTCGGAGCTACTAGCTTTGATGTGATGGCAGAGATGTTTTTATTCAAAAATTTCCAATTACCTATCGTATTAGCGATGGCTATGATGACAGGTGTAGTCGGTGTTTGGATGATACAGCGTATGAAAGCGTCGAGTATTATTTCGCAAGAAGCGATTGAGTATAAGAAAATAAAGTATTCACCTCGTTTAATTATGGGGGCACTTTTCTTTGGTATAGGCTGGGCATTAACGGCTTCATGCCCTGGCACGGCTGTTGCGATGTTGGGTGAAGGTAAATTGATTGGTTTACCTGTTGTGGCAGGCATTATCGCAGGGACTTGGGCATTCGGCTTATATCATAGAAGTCATCCTGAAGAGTCAGATTGTCAAGTCTAGTTTAGGAGCCTCTGAACAAGTCATGTATCGTTTTTCTGAGGCTAGAATCCGCCAGGTTTTAGCTATAAAAGTGACCAATAGCTATGGCTATTGCTAACTTTTCTATCAAAAACCTGACAAATTCTATCTGCTGAAGCTTCTAAGTTTCGCTAAAGCTCAGCTAAGTCACAGAAATTCCGACCAGACTTATTCAGAGGCTCCTTTAGTGATAGGGTGGAATTGAATCATTATTCTTTGTTATTATTGCTAGCATAATGTTGTAAAAGTCGTGTAAGCCTTGCTTTTAAACACAATAGTGGGCAGTCTCCTCGGTTACAACAGATAGATTTCTAAAAACCTGAATCCGTGACTTCACTACGGCACAGAGAATAAGAGAAAGAATAACCAACAGCTAATATAGGTAATAAAGATGAATCAAGATGAGATGAAAAGAGCAGCAGCAGAAGCAGCCTTAGAATACGTTGAACCAGGTATGATTGTAGGTATAGGTACAGGTTCAACAGCCAATCACTTCATTGATTTACTAGCAACGGTTAAAGGCAAGATTGATGGTACAGTAGCAAGTTCTGTAGCCAGTGAAGATCGTTTAAAAAGTCACGGTATTCCTGTGATGGACTTCAATACAGCGGGTGAGTTATCCCTTTATGTAGATGGTGCAGACGAATCAACCAAGTTTCTACACTTGATTAAAGGGGGTGGTGGTGCATTAACCCGTGAGAAGATCGTAGCAGCAGGCAGTGAAAAGTTTGTATGTATCGCGGATGATACCAAGCTAGTAGACGTACTAGGTGAGTTCCCTCTACCGATTGAAGTGATTCCTATGGCACAAAGCATGGTTGCTCGTGAGATCGTAAAGCTAGGTGGTACGCCAGAGCTAAGAACAGGCTTTACTACGGATAATGGCAACATTATTTTAGACGTAAGAAATATGGAAATACTTAATCCTGTTGAAATGGAAACGACTATTAATCAAATCGCAGGTGTAGTGACTGTTGGTATTTTTGCTCATCGTCCTGCCGATGTATTGATTCTTGGCAGTGAAAGCGGCGTTAAGGTGCTTACTTAACAGTTAATACATCAAACAGTCTAGAATAGTAGAAAAAGAGCTTGGAAATAATGATCATTTTCTGGTAGTATTCCCGCTCTTTAAATTTCGTCAAACAGAATAATATAGAGGATCTTCCCATGAAGGCCGACATTCACCCAAATTATAGAGAAGTAGTATTTCAAGACTTGAGCGCTGATTTCGCATTTTTGACACGCTCAACAGTCAATACAAAAGATACCATTCAATGGGAAGATGGCAACGAGTACCCGCTAATTAAAGTGGAAACTTCGAGTCACTCTCACCCTTTCTACACCGGTAAGCAGAATCTTAATAAATCTGCGGGTCAGGTTGATAAGTTCAACCAGCGCTACGGTAGAAAGAAATAGAATAGTTAGACTTAATGCATTCTCTAATGTATGTGAAAAAGGTGCTCAATTTGAGCACCTTTTTTGTTTCTGCATTTTATTTATTATTACTCTCAACGCCATCTCATGCGTTAAATGATTCATCTGCCAACTGTTCGACAGGCTTAACTAAGCACCACCAACCCACGGCTCACTCACGAAAAAAGGCTCACGTTAAATGGGTTTATGATGGCGATACCTTAAAGCTAAGTGGCTCTACAAAGAAAAACTCAAACAATACAAAGCTTCGCATTATCGGCATTGATACGCCTGAAAAAGCATACAAACCTAATTACAAAAAATCAGAACCTTTTGCGGGTCAAGCAACAGAAGCGCTGCGTGAGTTATTATTCAAGTACGGCAATACGATCTACTTTGAAGAAGGCAGACAGAATAAAGACAAGTACGGGAGGTTGTTAGCTTATGTCTTCACTCCCGATGGCATTGATGTGTCGCAATGGCTGTTACAACAGGGTTTAGCGACCCTTCTAATCATTCCACCCAATAACCGATATATCGATTGTTATCGCAAGGCAGAAAAACAGGCGCAAGAAAAAGCGTTGAATATTTGGAGCCTGACAGAGAATAAAGTGACTAATGTTGCTGATTTAGGCAGTAAAACCCGTGGTTATGTCCGACTAAAGGGAACTGTTAAGCGAATTAAACGTCGAAAAAACAAGATCAGTATTACGCTAGATCATCACATTTATATTACAATTAAAAAGCCCGACCTTGGCTTGTTTACAAACTTGGATGTTGCTAATTTAAAAGGCAAGTCTATCCAAGTGGCAGGTATTTTGTACCGACATGGTAAAAAAGGCTATATCAGGGTTAGGCATCCTGTATATATAGAAACGATTAACGACTAATTTAGGAATGGAGCTACGCATGATAAGCATGAATGTTCGACGCTGGTTAACCTTATCCATTATGACTTCTTATCTGTTGCTAACAACAACGGGTTGCTCGGTAAATCCTGTGAGCGGTAAAAAAGAATTTGTCATGATGTCTGAGCAACAAGAAATTTCCATGGGTGCAGGGCTTCATAAACAAGTGCTAAAACAATATAAGCCTTATAACAATGCAGCGTTACAGGCCTATGTTAATGGCATTGGTCAATCATTGGCACGCCATAGTCATCGTAATAATATTCGTTACCATTTTACAGTGGTTGATGATCCAAGTATTAACGCCTTCGCTTTACCTGGTGGCTATATTTACATCACTAGAGGCTTAATGGCTTACTTAAATTCTGAGGCTGAGCTAGCGGGTGTGTTGTCGCATGAGATTGGTCATGTCACGGCACGCCATAGTGCAAGGCAACAAACAAGAGGTACATTGACTAATGTTTTAGCGAGTGTCATTGCTAAACAAGCCGGTGCGGGAAGTAGACAGCTTATCAACAATGTTGCTGTAGCTTCAGTACGTGGTTTTGGGCGAAAGCATGAGCTTCAAGCTGATCAACTAGGTGCGGAGTATTTAGCACGAGTAGGTTACGATCCACATAATATGATTAAAGTTATTGAGGTGTTGAAGGCACAAGAAGAATTCAGTACCTTCTTAGCGCGTTCAGAAGGTCGTCAACCCCCTTCATATCATGGTACGTTTTCAACTCACCCAAGTAATGACAAACGTCTTCAGCAAGTGGTGGGTGCAGCAAACTCGGTAAGATCATCAAGAACACGGCCTGATAATCGTCGTGGTTATTTAAACCGTATTTCTGGTTTGAAATATAATAAAACCAAAAAGAGCTTAGGTCAGATAAGACTCGTCACAGCACGGCCTGGTGATACCTTTGCATCATTGGCAAGAAGATCAGGTATTCCAAAATATGCGGCACAGAAGCTTCGTTTATTGAATGGTATGTTTCCTAAAGGCGAGCCAAGACCTGGCCAGTTAATTAAAGTCGTACAATAAGGACTCAGGATTGAATAAAATGCGGAACTTGGCGTAGAATTTTTTGTCCCAGATTGGATGATCTCAATAGGCGCATAGTTGCGCTATGCAACGACTTGAGATCATTCAATCTGGGGCAGAAAAGGCAAGTTAAGTTCAAGTTATTTACTCCTGAGTCCTAAGTCTCATCTCTGCACAATTGCAATGTGTACATTGTGCAGAGTATTATCTATAAATTCCCTCTAAAAGTAATACCCTATTTAAAGTACAAACCCTATGACATATACCTATAAAGAAGATGCGTTGAAGTATCACGCAGAACCCCGTCCTGGAAAAATTGCCACTGCAATTACTAAGTCAACTGAGACACAATACGACTTATCGTTGGCTTATACACCAGGTGTAGCAGAGCCAGTAATGGAGATCCATCATGACCCCGCTAAAGCTTATCTCTATACAGCTAAAAGCAATCTGGTGGGGGTGATCACTGACGGCACAGCCGTCTTAGGGCTTGGTAATGTAGGTGCACTTGCAGGCAAGCCTGTAATGGAAGGCAAAGGTGTCTTGTTTAAAAAGTTTGCTGATATTGATGTATTTGATATTGAAGTAACGACTACCGATACGGAAGAGTTTATTAAAACGGTTGAAAATATTGCCTGTACTTTTGGTGGGATCAATTTAGAAGATATAGCTGCACCTGCTTGTTTTGAGATAGAGCGTCGCTTGCAAGAATCACTAGATATCCCCGTGTTTCATGATGACCAGCATGGCACTGCCATCATCATCGCAGCAGGGCTTATCAATGCACTGAAGATTCAAGAAAAGACACTAGAAGATGCCAAAATAGTATGTCTGGGTGCTGGCGCTGCGGGAATAGCATCAATGAATCTTCTCATTGCTCTTGGTGCTTCGCCAGAAAATATTTATATGATAGACAGAAAGGGTGTTATTCATGATGGTCGTAATGATCTTAATGAATATAAGCAAGCGTTTGCTAATACCACGGATAAGCGCACCCTGGATGATGCTTGTACCGATGCTGATGTGTTTATTGGTGTATCAGGGCCTGATCTCTTAAGCGAAGCCTCATTAATGAAAATGTCAGCAAAGCCAATCGTGTTTGCCTTGTCGAATCCCGACCCTGAAATTGCACCGCGCCTAGCCAATGAAGCAAGGTCAGATCTTATTATGGCGACAGGACGTAGTGATTTTCCTAACCAGGTGAATAATGTATTAGGCTTCCCGTTTATTTTCCGTGGTGCGTTGGATGTTCATGCGACTACTATCAATCAGGAAATGCAGATGGCTGCGGTACATGCACTAGCTGAGTTGGCTCACAAGCCTGTTCCTAAAAGTATATTGAAAGCTTATAAGTTAGATAGTCTGGAGTTTGGAGTGGACTATATTATCCCAAAACCATTAGACCCTCGATTAAAAGATACTATTCCACAAGCGATTTCAAAAGCAGCAATTGAGTCCAATGTGGCAAGAAAACCGTTAATCTAATGAGTCTGTGAGCCAACTACTTAAGGAACTCCTAACAAGTCATGAGCGGTTTTAGTGCTTCCTTAAAAGAGTGACTGGTTTGCTTTGTAAAGAGATATAGCAATCAAAGATAGGGTTTATGAATTCTTAGTATGTTAGCCTTATCTCATTAGAATAATACTAGGACATTCGATATGTTTGATCATATCCGCGAAGATGTGAAGTGTGTATTTGATCGTGACCCTGCGGCGCGTAATATCTTCGAGATACTAACCACTTATCCTGGCGTTCATGCCATTATTTTTCATCGTATCAGTCATGCGTTATGGCAACGCAAGCTTAAATACCTTGCACGCATGTTATCGACAACCTCTCGTTTTTTAACTGGTATCGAGATTCATCCTGGTGCGATCATTGGCAGGCGCTTCTTTATCGACCATGGGATGGGCGTGGTCATTGGTGAAACAGCTACTATTGGTGACGACTGTACGCTCTATCATGGTGTGACGTTAGGGGGAACTTCGTGGCAAGAAGGTCAGCGACACCCATCATTGAAAAATAATGTGGTAGTAGGCGCGGGTGCAAAAATTCTTGGCCCTATCACCCTTAACGATGAAGTGAGAGTGGGTTCTAATGCCGTTGTGGTGAAAGATGTCGCTGAAGGCACAACCGTCATAGGTGTGCCAGGTAGAGATGTCATTAGGCGCACTCAACAAGAAACTAAACGCCACGAAATTGCCGAGAAAATGGGCTTTGATGCCTATGGTTCTACCGAAGATATGCCAGATCCTGTCGCAAATACCATGAACCGAATATTGGATCACATCCATCTAATGGATGAGCGTATGGATAGCTTATGCGCGCAAGTAACCCGTCTCGGTGGAGAGATAGAAGGTGAGCCTTTACCTTCTATCGAAGATGAGTGTTTTAGTACTTCCAATAATGCTGAAAAAGAAACGTCAAAATAAGGCTATAACTAAATCCCACTATACCATTGTGAATACTTGATCATTTTGGTCAGGTATTCTAGTATGCGTGTAAATTAGACGTGAGAGTGTTTTATGAAGTTGACCACAAAAGGTCGATACGCAGTGACAGCCATGCTGGATCTTTCCTTGCACGGCGACGATGGCCCCGTATCGTTAGCTGAAATTTCGGATCGACAAGATATATCACTATCTTATCTAGAGCAGTTATTTTCCAAGTTACGTAAAAATAGCTTAGTGGAAAGTATGCGTGGCCCAGGCGGTGGATATCGTCTAGGACGTGAGCCTGAAAAGGTCTCTATTTCAGATATTATCGCGGCGGTTGATGAGAATGTAGATGTTACTCGCTGTCGAGGTGAAAGTAATTGTGACGGAAGAGATAAGCGTTGTTTGACCCATGATTTATGGATGGACTTAAGCAAGCAGATACAGGACTTCCTATCAGACATTTCACTGCAAGATATGAAAGAACGTGGTGATGTATTGCAGTTAGCAATGCTTCAAGACCAACAAAAAGAGCAAAAAATTATTACAACTAATCTTTAGTTTCGTTGAATGGATTGACAAAAGAACCCAGAAGACAAACCCAAAGAAGTACTAAGGCAATAAAAGAATGACTATTAAAACCCCCATTTATTTTGATTATTCTGCAACCACTCCCGTTGATGAGCGAGTTGCTGAGAAAATGAGTCAATTCCTTACCAAAGATGGCGTGTTCGGAAACCCCGCATCTAATAGCCACCAGTTTGGTTGGGATTCTGGCGATGCAGTTGATAACGCACGTCAGCAAGTAGCTGATCTAGTCAATGCAGATTCTCGTGAAATCGTTTGGACTAGCGGTGCTACCGAGTCGGATAATTTGGCAATAAAAGGTGCGGCACATTTTAATCAACGTCGTGGTAAGCACATTATTACCATGAAAACTGAGCACAAAGCGGTACTGGATACCTGTCGCCAGTTAGAGCGTGAAGGCTATGAAGTGACGTATCTTGATCCTATGGATAACGGTTTACTGGATATTAAAACCCTGGAAGACGCTATCCGTGAAGATACAACTGTCGTGTCTATCATGCATGTAAACAATGAAATTGGGGTGATTCAAGATATAGCAGCTATCGGCGAGCTATGTCGTAGCAAGAAGATTATCTTCCATGTGGATGCAGCACAAAGTGCAGGCAAAGTCCCCATCGATTTGGCAGAACTAAAAGTAGATCTAATGAGCTTCTCGGCACATAAAATTTACGGCCCAAAAGGAATCGGAGCGCTTTATGTACAACGTAAGCCTCGTGTAAGAATCGAAGCAGAAATGCACGGTGGTGGACATGAGCGCGGGATGCGTTCGGGCACATTACCCACACACCAGATTGTAGGCATGGGTGAAGCTTTCCGTATTGCAAAAGAAGAAATGGTTGCAGAAAATGCGCGTTTATTAACCCTTCGCACACGACTGTACGAAGGTTTTAAAGACATGGAAGAAGTCTACGTCAATGGTGATTTAGAGCAACGTGTAGCGGGCAACCTCAATATTAGCTTTAACTATGTTGAAGGTGAGAGCTTGATGATGGCTGTTAAAGAACTAGCGGTTTCATCAGGTTCTGCCTGTACTAGCTCTAGCTTAGAGCCTAGCTATGTACTTCGCGCGATTGGACGTGATGATGAACTAGCACATAGCTCGTTGCGTTTCACTATCGGTCGTTATACAACGGCGGAAGAAGTGGATTACGCGATTGATAAAACACGCGAAGCAGTAGAAAAATTAAGAGAATTATCACCACTTTGGGATATGTTCAAAGATGGCATTGATCTGAGCCAGGTAGAGTGGGCAGCACACTAATAACCTAATAACTTACACGCCTTTAAATAAGGTCGTAACAGAAAATTAAAGAGGAATGAATCATGGCTTATAGCGAAAAAGTAGTAGATCACTACGAGAATCCACGTAATGTTGGATCAATGGACAAAGATGGTAGCAATGTTGGAACAGGCATGGTGGGTGCGCCCGCATGCGGAGACGTAATGAGATTACAAATCCAAGTAAGTGACGAAGGTGTTATTGAAGATGCCAAGTTCAAAACTTACGGCTGTGGTTCTGCGATTGCATCCTCAAGCTTATTAACCGAGTGGGTTAAAGGCAAAACATTAGATGAAGCTTCTGAAATCAAGAACACCGATATTGCTGAAGAGCTAGAGCTTCCGCCTGTTAAGGTGCATTGTTCAGTGTTAGCTGAAGATGCTATCCGCTCAGCAATTGAAGATTTCAAAAGCAAGCAGTAATGACGGAAGCTAGTTCTAGGTAGTTAGACCTGAATCCGTGACTTCACTACGGCACAGTGAATAAGCTATTGATTCATCACGGGTTTAAAAAATACCCGCTTAACCTAAGGGCGGAGCTAAGATTTTTTAAATTTCCGTGCTAAACCAATATCTTATCCCCTGTTATCCGCATTGAAGTCACGGATTCAGGTTAGAGCTAGCGATATAAGTAACAAGTACAAAACGTAATCAAGAGATAAGTCATGGCAATTTCAATGACAGAGGCAGCAGCCGAACGAGTAAAAAAATTTCTAGAGCAGCGTGGTAAAGGCGTAGGCTTACGCCTTGGTGTAAAAACCATGGGGTGCTCTGGCATGGGCTATGTCATTGAGTTTGCAGATGAAGTAGATGAGACGGATGAGGTTTTTGAACAACATGATGTGAAAGTTATCATCGATGCAAAAAGCTTGGTTTATCTTGATGGCACGGAAGTTGATTATACAAAGGAAGGTTTAAACGAAGGTTTCAAGTTTATCAACCCCAATGAGAAAGACTCTTGTGGTTGCGGTGAAAGTTTCACCGTTTAAATATTAGCAATCTTCTTATTTATTATGTCTGTTGATCTTACAAAAAACTTCTTCGAAGTCTTCGGCCTACCTCAGCAGTATGAAGTTGATCGTGATGCGCTTGCATCCAGCTTTAGAGCGTTACAAGCCCAAGTTCACCCTGATAGATTTGTGAATGGCACGGATGAAGAACGCCGTATTGCCATGCAAAGCACTGCTTTTCTGAATGAAGCCAATGATACGCTACAAAATGAGCGTTTAAGGGCGCGTTATTTATTAGAGCTACAAGGTGTGGAGTTTTCGGATGAAACGGGTACAACCAATGATCAAGATTTCCTCATGCAGCAACTGGAAATTCGCGGTCTCATTGAAGATGCCGAAAATGCCACGGATCCTTTTGAAGAACTTGATCAGCTGCGTAAGATGATCAAATCACGCAAGCTGGATGTGGAAAACAATTTCCAAACAAGCTACGATCAAGGCGATTTTATCGTTGCTAAGCAAGCCGCTATCAAGCTACGCTTTTGTGAAAGAATATTTGGTGAAATTCAGGCTATTGAAGAACGTCTGGAAGACCTCTAGATAATAGGCAAGTACATCATTACCCCAATCCCAACCTCAACGAACGGTTAACTATGGCACTTCTGCAAATCTCAGAACCAGGAATGACGACGGCTCCCCATCAACATAGGTTGGCAGCGGGTATCGACTTGGGCACAACAAATTCCCTTATAGCTACTGTTAGAAGTGGTTCTGCGGATACGTTGGCAGATGAAAAAGGTGAACACTTACTGCCATCTATCATACATTATGCAGAAAACGATATCGTAGAAGTAGGCGAGTCAGCCAAGGAAAAAGCGCTCGAAGATCCAATGAATACGCTTGCATCCGTAAAGCGATTAATGGGTCGAGGCACTGAAGACTTAACGACTTTAGGCGGGCATCTGCCTTATGACTTTGCAGATACAGAATCCTCTGTTCCAAGAATAAAAACTCGTGCGGGTGAAGTCAGCGCTATCGAAGCGTCAGCAGAAATACTTAGAGTACTCAAAGCGCGTGCAGAAAAAACACTAGGTGATGATTTATCTGGCGTTGTCATAACCGTCCCCGCTTATTTTGACGATGCTCAGCGCGAAGCCACTCGTGATGCAGCAAAGCTTGCTAACCTTAATGTGTATAGATTGATTAATGAGCCTACGGCAGCTGCTATTGCCTATGGTCTTGATCAAAAGGCTGAAGGCGTTATTGCTGTTTATGATTTAGGTGGTGGCACTTTTGATGTCTCCATTTTACGTCTCAGTAAAGGTGTTTTTGAGGTGTTAGCAACAGGTGGAAACTCGGCATTGGGAGGTGATGACTTTGATCATGCCATTGCTCAATGGGTTTTAGAGCAAGCTCAGCTAGAAAACACCAATGACCAAAAGTTGTTACGTCGTGCCTTAACTACAGCGCGGGAAGCAAAAGAAGCATTGACGGGTCAAGAGCAAGTAAAAATAAATTTAGGTGGCTGGGAAGGGGAGCTTAGTAGGACAACCTTTAACCAGTTAATAGACTCGTTAGTTAAGAAAACCTTAATGGCGTGTCGTCGCTCTTTGCGCGATGCATCACTCGAAAAAGATCAAATCATTAATGTAGTGATGGTGGGTGGTTCTACGCGTGTACCGTATGTACGCGAGAAAGTGGCGGAGTTTTTTGAAAAAGAGCCTTTAGTCAATATAGACCCTGATCGCGTAGTAGCTATAGGTGCAGCACAGCAAGCGGACGTATTAGCAGGTAATAAGCCTGATGATGAGATGCTATTGCTGGATGTCATTCCACTGTCTTTGGGTTTGGAGATGATGGGTGGTTTGGTTGAAAAAGTTATATCAAGAAATACCACTATTCCCATTACACGAGCGCAAGAATTTACTACCTTTAAGGATGGTCAAACAGCTCTATCTATCCATGTTTTACAAGGTGAGCGCGAAACCGTAGAAAGTAATCGTTCGTTAGGTAAGTTTGTACTTAGAAACATCCCTCCAATGGTAGCGGGTGCGGCGCGTATTAAAGTAATTTTTCAGGTAGATGCGGATGGTTTATTAAGCGTTTCAGCAGAAGAAGCGACAACAGGCACCAAATCACAAATTGAAATAAAGCCCTCTTACGGTTTAACTGATGTAGAAATTGAAGGTATGTTGCGAGATTCGATTGAAAACGCAAAAGCAGATATGGAAATACGTAGCTTACGAGAGCAACAGGTTGAAGCCGACAGGTCCATGGAAGCATTAGATGCTGCTATGAAACAAGATGAAAGTACGCTGTTATCTGAAGAAGAGCGTCAGCGGCTACTGGCCGCTCGTGAAAGCTTAGCGGTTGTACGCTCTACCTCTGAGCATAGCGAAGAAATAAAAGCAGCTATTAAAGCAATGGAGAAAGCCGCTGATTTTTATGTTGAGAGGCGTATGAACAGTAGTGTCCGTGAAGCTATGTCTGGCCACAATGTAGATGAATTTTAAAATAATGAGATTGATAGGAGTGCTTAGATGCCCCAAATAATTATCCTTCCGAATGAAGAACACTGTCCAGATGGAGCAGCATTTGAGGCCGAGCCTGGTGTTAGCATCTGTGATGCTGCATTGTCACAAGACATCGAAATTGAGCATGCATGTGAGAAATCCTGTGCATGTACGACTTGCCATGTTTATGTACGTGAAGGGTTTGACTCTCTGGAAGAAGCAACGGATACAGAAGAAGATTACCTTGATAAAGCTTGGGGAGTTGACCCTGATTCACGCCTTAGCTGTCAGGCACTTGTTGGAAAAGAAGATTTAGTGATAGAAATTCCAAAATACACCATTAATATGGTTTCTGAGAATCACTAACTCATTATTCACTTAAGGAGATACCTATGGACTTGAAATGGACCGATGTATTAGATATAGCCATCGAATTAGACGACAATCATCCAGATGTTGACCCGAGATATGTAAGATTTACTGACTTGCATCAGTGGGTTACTGAGCTAAAAGATTTTTCGGATAATCCCGATAAGTCGAATGAAAAAATATTAGAAGCAATCCAGATGATGTGGATTGAAGAGAAAGATTAAGCATCGCACATTAGAATACGTGAGAGCACATTAATAATAAATATATGCTTGCTTATAGGGGAAACTTAAAGTAAAGTCTTAAGAAGTTTCCCGTTTGATTCTGTAGCGAAGTGGTAACACTTAAGGCTATAAAAAAGTCCCCACCCGAAGGAGGGGAAAGTACTGAATCGAGGTACGTCAGAGATCTTATTTTTATTATTATATATTTCTGATCGCCGCCTCTAGGGGCTTGCTGGTAAAATCGTTAAAATGTAAGTGTTAAAATAAATCCCCTACCCGAAGGCAGGGGAAGCGTTGTGTGAGACGTAAACCTTTTATTTTTATTATGTGGCTACTATCTCGGTCGGTTTCTACTGTTCCTTCAGCCCATTTCTTATCATTTTATTATTATTGTTATTTTCTGTCCTTGTTGTTTATACCTTAGCTTCGAATGCTTCACTCTTATTGGTGTTTGCTATTCGTTACTGTCCTAGTTAAAGCAATGGCCGTGCCAATAATACAAAAAATATATGTTCTATATTTTAATCAATAACTTAAGTGTTTTAGTAATATTTTGATGGAAAAATAAACGGTAGGATATTGTCAGTTTTTTACAAACACTGTCATCTGTGTCGTGACAATATGACAAAAGAGGTCAATCAGACGATGAATTGACAGAAAACCATCATAAGTATGTATAAGCGCCGACTGTGTCCAAAGTAAGACCACTTGTAGCTAAGGACTCAGGATTAAATAAAATGTGGAACTTGATGCTGTAGCTTCTTAGTTCTCGGACAGCCTCCTAGTAGTTAAAGTCGTAGCTGATTAAAGCATTAAGCTGATATGATACGCTTTCCAGTATTAGTCAATTAGGTTGAACATGTGTGGATTAGTAGGTGCTATTAGCCAAGAGCCAGTTAATCAATCAATTTATGATGCATTAACGGTGCTTCAGCATCGTGGGCAAGATGCGGCAGGAATCATTACCAGTGATGGTAAACGATTATATATAAGACGTGGTAATGGTTTAGTGCGAGATGTCTTTTATACGAAACATATGAAGCGCTTACAAGGCAATATGGGCGTGGGGCATGTGCGTTATCCTACCGCTGGTTCTTCATCAGTATCGGAAGCTCAGCCTTTTTATGTGAATTCTCCCTATGGGATATCACTTGCACATAATGGCAATTTAACGAATGCACGAGAGTTAAAGCATGAGTTATACGAGCAAGACAAGCGTCATATCAATACGGATTCAGACTCAGAAATATTGTTAAATGTTTTTGCTCAAGAGTTATCCAGGCAAGACTCTTATAAAGTAACTAAAGAAGACATATTTACCGCTGTCACTGGAGTTTTTGATCGATGCAAGGGTGGATATGCCGTTGCTTTAATGATTACTCGTGATGGTATCGTTGGATTTCGTGATCCAAATGGTATACGACCATTATGTTACGGCGCGAGAGAAACCAAAACAGGCATCGATTATATGATCGCCTCAGAAAGTGTTGCTCTTGTCACTCAAGGTTATGACCTAATTAGAGATATTGAGCCAGGCGAAGCTATTTATATTACCAAGAAAGGTGATGTTCATACCCAGCAATGTTCAGATAAGGCGCGTTACAGCACCTGTATTTTTGAGTATGTGTATTTCTCAAGGCCTGACTCCATTATTGATGATGTTTTTGTGCACAAAGCCAGAATGCGCATGGGCCACAAGATGGCAGAAAGAATTCAACGAGAATGGCCTGATAATGATATCGATGTAGTTATAGCAATCCCAGATACCAGTAGGACTTCAGCTGCAGAGATAGCAGCAACACTGGATATTAAGTATCGAGAAGGCTTTATTAAAAATCGCTATATTGGTCGTACGTTTATCATGCCTGGGCAGAAAGAACGTAAAAAATCGGTTCGCATGAAGCTTAATCCTATTGATTTAGAATTTGATGGAAAGAATGTGTTACTCGTTGATGATTCAATAGTGCGGGGCACAACATCGAAAGAAATTGTACAGATGGCTCGCTCCTCAGGTGCCAAAAAAGTCTACTTTGCATCCGCTTCACCTCCCATTAGATACCCCAATATTTATGGTATCGATATGCCTGCTGCGGATGAACTGATTGCACATGGTAAGACCGAAGAGGAAGTAGCAGAAGCTATTGGTGCAGACCGAATGATTTATCAGACGTTAGAAGATTTGATAGATTCTGTAAGAGAAGGCAATAGTAACTTAAAGCAGTTTGATACCTCCGTTTTTACGGGGGATTACATCACAGGTGAAGGGGATGAATACTTTAGCGAATTGCAAAAAGAAAGAAATGATAATGCCAAACTGAATCGAGAAAATGAGGCTGCCATTGATCTTTCTGATACGGATAAATGAAGTCCAGCCTAAATCCTCGCCTAAGTATAGAAAAGGCTATTCAGCAGATTGAGGTATTTAGGTCTAAAAGCAAAGAAATTGATGGTATTGAAGTAAGTGCTAGTTATGTTTTTCTGCTTGTTTCTGTTTCAGAGCAAAACCTTTTATTGATTAAGGGAAATAAAGTCATCGATAAATATCCCATCTCGACAGCGCTTAATGGGGTGGGCAATAAAGAGAACAGTGGAAAAACACCACTTGGCATACATCGCATTGCCGAAAAAATAGGTGCTGATGCACCATTAGGGACTGTCTTCAAAGCTAGAGTTAGTACGCATGAAACAACGCCTATCTTGTTGACTAATGAAGAGTATAGTTCTATTGATGCCATCACAACACGAGTCCTATGGTTAGATGGGCTAGAGACAGGAAAGAACAAAGGCTATAGTGAAGATGGTCAAACCCTTATTGATTCTTATCAGCGTTATATTTATATCCATGGTACAGATGAAGAATGGCGGCTAGGCAAGCCTGTATCACATGGCTGTATTCGTATGTCTAATCACGCAATCACAAAATTGTATGATAAAGTGTGGGTTAATACTCTGGTTGTTATCATCGAATAACACTTTGTCCTAAACTTACTACTTACACCGTAAGTTTGGCAATAATAGAGTGGCTCATTCTTAAAGGCGGTCTGGTAATGAAAAATATACGATATACTAAAACAATGCTTTCTTCGATGAAAGTAGTTGGAGTTATGGCTTTGATGCTACCTGTAACAGGTTTTTCAAACCCTTCTGCTGGAAGTTTTCCAACAGCACCGCAAATGGCAGCACCTGCACAGTTTCCACAAATACAAGCGCCGAGTATGCCCACGATGCAAACGCCTTGGCAACAACAGCCAGTACAACAACCGCAAGTGTACCAAGGTTATCAGCAAAGCTATCCCTACTACCAGATGCCCTATACGCCTTATACCTCTATGCCATTGATGCAGCAGCCTGCTTATAATTACTACCCCTATCAGCAGAATAAAACGTACTCGCAAAACCCAATGAATTTTAATACACCGAATTATCAGTTCTCTAAAATGACACCGTTTGGGAACGGTTTTTCACCGACTTCTGTGTTTAATAATAACAATTTCCCGACACCCTGGAGCAACAGCAATAACTGGAACCCATGGAGTAATGGCAATAATCAACAAATGCCTTTTTTCTCTCAGAACAACAATACTAATAAGAAACATGCATGGGGTGACGTAAGACACATTTGGCCAGATTTCTACACCGAGTTTACGGATGAATTCTGGGATAAATCAACCAATGGTCCTTATGATATGGGACGTATGCCAGGTGGGTGGCGAGCACCATCATTAAGCTCTCCAGACCCAGTAACGGTAGGTGATGCAGTACTTAACCAGTTTCCACCGATGATGGAAGAAATGGGAAATATGATGGATTTCACCAACTAGATGGTGAAAATACAGTTAGCATATAGCTAGAACAAAGGGGAAAAGAAAAATATGATCATCAATAATAAAATAATAATGGGATCTGTTGTGATAATGAGTAGCTTGATTTCGGGCTGCTCATCAAACACGGTGAAGGGAAATAAGCTTGAAAAAGTTAAAGTTGCTCAGCCATCTAATTTGGATAAAACTTTTAGAGTTAAGGCAGTGCCAATTGCTCAGCCCGCTAAAGAAATAGTTCAGCCTAAAAAGGTGGTTAGGACAGCACCTCGGAAGCAGGTTAGAAAAATTGTAAGACGTGCAGCTGTTAAGCCAGTACAGAAAGGCTCTTGGGGTAAACAATATGCAAATAACTTGACGGGTGATTTTTCAGGTAATCCTCAGACACTAGCATTCATCAATAAAATGTCGAGCAAGCATGGATTTGATCGTCGTTATTTGAATTACCTTTTCTCCAATACTCGTAAAACAGCTTTCCTAGAGAAAATGGCTTATCAGGATGCATTTCCAATCAAGCGTACCCGCAAGTCGAGAGATGGACGCTGGTCGCGCTACAGAAATAATTTTCTAAATGATAGGACCATTAATAAAGGCGTGCAATTCTGGCGACAGAACAGGGTAGCATTACAGCAAGCAGAGCGCCGTTTTGGTGTTCCACAAGAATACATTTTGGGGATCATTGGAGTTGAAACACGCTATGGCGGCAATGTTGGAACAAATCGCGCCATTGATGCTTTATCAAATATGGGCTTCAACAATCCTCGCAGAGGAAAGTATTTCCAAAGCGAGTTGGAAAGCTATTTATTGATGACGCGTAGAACAGGTCTCAACCCTTTACAACCCAAGGCATCTTATGCGGGTGCACTAGGTTTATGTCAATTTATGCCTAGCAACATTAAGCGTTATGGCGTGGACCACGATCGAAGTGGTTCATGTAACCTGTGGAATCCAGCTGATGCTATAGGTAGTGTGGCAAATTACTTTCGTAAACATGGTTGGAGAAAAGGGGGTGCAGTGGCGGTAAGGGCCATTACCGAGGGTAATAAGCATCGCAACTTCAAATCAAGTTATAAAAAGACACATAGCTTATCGAAGATGCAACGAAATGGAATTATGCCTGTTGGTGCGATGGATCAAACCGTGCGGTTACTAAAAATGAACACTTATGGGGCAGACGAAGTTTGGCTCGCAGGTCACAACTTTTATGTAATTACCCGATATAATCATAGTAAACGATATGCAATGGCCGTTCACCAGCTGGCTCAAGCGCTTAAGAAGCGTATGAAAGGTGGTCGATTACCACGAATGGCAAGTTTAGACTTATAAGCTAGCTAGCTATTAGCAGCAGCATTAAAGTCCTCTCAAGTCGCACAGGTCTAATTGGAGATAATTAATCAAGTGATTATCTCCTTTAATGCTCGACTTAAACTACTCATCTCATCATCTGTTCCTATGGTAATTCTCAAATAACCATCAATACGTGGTGCATTAAAATAACGTACCAAAATGCCCTTATTTTTTAATTGTAGATAAAGAGATTCAGCCTCAAACCCTTGGGGTGGTTTTGCAAAGACAAAGTTTGCACTAGAAGGAATAACCTCAAAACCCAACGCTTCCAACGCCGTTGTAGCCTTTTCACGAGTGGCAATGATCTTTTGCCGATTCTTATCAAAGTTGGCGACATCTTTAATTGAAGCGGTCGCTCCCGCAATAGCGTTACGAGCTAATGCATAGGGATGAAATGAATTTTTAACACGTTCCAAGCCTTCGATAAGGGCACTGTTACCAACCGCAAATCCAACCCGTAAGCCCGCTAAAGAACGTGATTTAGAAAAGGTCTGTACGACTAATAAGTTGTCATATTGGTTGATGAGTGAGATAGCGCTATCTGCACCAAAATCCACATAGGCCTCATCAATGACGATGACCGAATTAGGATGAGCTTGTAAAAATTGTTCGATCACCTCAAGAGATAAGGCTTTGCCTGTTGGGGCATTAGGGTTGGGGAAGATAATCCCTCCATTCTCTTTAGGATAATCCTTAATATCAATCTCAAAATTATCCGTCAACGGAATTTGCATAGACTCGATATCGAATAACTTGCAGTAAACAGGATAAAAGCTATAGCTAATATCGGGGAATAACAGAGGCGCATCATGCTTGAGCAAAGCAACAAAGGTGTGAGCAAGCACCTCATCGGAGCTGTTGCTGACAAAGACATTAGTTATGTCCACCGAGTAAAACTCAGCAATAGCACTTTTTAGATCCGTTGCACTGGGGTCTGAATACAGTCTTAAATCGTCCCCGCTTGCTGCGATAATAGCTTGCTGTACAGCCTCAGAAGGCGGGTAAGGATTCTCATTAGTATTCAATTTAATATATTGAACATCTTTAGGTTGCTCGCCAGGTGTATAGGGGGTTAGTTGGTGAATGCGATCACTCCAAAATTGGCTCATGCTTAGCTCTGTGTGTTATCTTTAAAAGTAATTTGAAACGATACTAAAATCACGGCAGGCAAGCAATATGATTATGAATTTACGGTTAAAGTCGATTCTCGGTAATTTTAAAATAGAAGACCATACGCTTGAATACGAAGACTTTATAGGACGGTTCTTTAATATGTGTATTGATGAGGGCATGAAGTATGGAAAAATCGTGCCTTCACGGGCTTTTTGCTCGGATGAGAGTCAGGGTTTTCCCATTATTTTAATCACCAAACACTTTGGTGCCTTCCCTTTTGATCATGGGCTGGTTGGTGGGATTATGGCAAAAGGGCGTAACGTAGCTTACACACATCACGGTAAGGATCTTGCTATCTTTCAGGCAAGTCATGTGGGATATGATGCAGAAACGGGGCATTTTGGAAAATATCGTAGGTTGCAAACAGCAGATAGTCATATGTCATCAAACTGTGGAAAGGTGCACTCTGTATTAGATTGGTATCAAACAGAGTATGATTTTGCTAGGGAAAACACCTTATTACAGATTGTTGACAATAAGCATTACATCACCATAGACAATCAGCTATTGGAGCAGGAATATGATGATGGATTGTTTCTTAAACTAGACTCATTAATTCAACCTCCAAAAGAGGGTGAGAGTAGGGAGCCAGAAAGGATACTAAGTACCTCAAAAGTATTTCGTGCGTCAGATGAGCTGATTGCTTTTCTAAAAGAGCGTTCATTTATTTGGGTGGAGGAATATGCAAAGCCCTTTGGGCGTTTCTTAAAGCCAGAACTTTTTAAGTTTAAGCACGCGATTGAGGATGTTGACCACGTAGGCCACAACTTGCATGAATATATGCCCTGGATAGTAACATCGCGTGAGCCTATGCTAAGTGCGGCAGAAGTTAATGTGCAAATAGAGTTCGATAAAAGCTATCGTAGGATTGTAAAAGAACCTGCTTATGAAGGAAGAAATCTAATTTACATTGCAGGGTTAAATATTGATTATTCACCTGAGGAAGGCCAACTCTTTTCCAAAACCCAGTTTGTGCCCTGGGCGTGCTATATACAACATGAAGATGGAACGCACGAAGTGATAGAACAGGATGCACTGTATGAGCGTCTACTTTCTTGTGATAGCTATAACCCACATACGGCTGATATGAGTGAGGCTTTAGGGCAGTAGTATAAGACGCTGAACAAGTCATGTTCTATCAGGTAGTGTTGAGTATTGATATAGATTGTCAAATCACCTTGGTAATAGGGGAGATTAGGCAAGCTAAGCTAGGCAACAGAGCTGCTCTGCATTGAAAAGTTTTTTAGTGAATCTAAATCTACAATTTTAATGTGGCAGCGGGTTAGTTTGATTAGCCCTTTTGACTCAAGCTTTCTTAGAGAGCGGCTTGCTACTTCTCTGCTTGTTCCGACCTCATTGGCAATGCACTGATGAGTTGCCTGTACTGTTTCTTGAGCATTGCGCCGACAAAGAAGGTTTGCTATTCGTGAGTCCATGCAGTTAAAGACTATGTTATCAGTAAGCTTAATCAACTTGGTCAGCTCGTGTGTTAATTGATGAAAAATATAGGATTGCCAAACAATATCTTCTCTCAACCAAATGCGTACTTGCTCGGCAGGGATGACATAAGCAGTTGCTTCATTTTCGGCTTCAAGAATAGCGGGAAACTCTGTTTCATTGAGTATGCAAGAAACTGTTAAGCTACAGCACTCACCTGAATTAACACGATATAGTGTATACATACGTCCATCGGCAGAAACTTTATAAGCTCTGAGACAGCCAGAGGCTACCACTAATAAATTAGAGCATAAGCTTTCCATTTCATGGATGGTTTGTCTAGGGGTGAGCCTGATCTCATGAATCTGATCTTTATAGTGTTCAATAAGAACATGTGGTATTTCTAGAGCGCTCATTGTATTAAATAATAGAGATGACGTAGCTTGATCGTTCGATACAGGGTCTCTGGGTGCGCTTTGATATTTATTGGTTTGGTTTAACTGCAGCCCAGTGGATAATTTGTGATTTTATTCCCAGTTGTTAAGGGTAAGAGTAGTAATATAGCTGTTTACCGTCAAGAGGTTTAGCTCGATTGGCCAATGAACTTTTTAACCATCCTAATAGTTTTATTTTATAGCTCTTGATTTAAAAAGTGTTTTAGGAGGTCACAATGGTTGGGTGCTCTCAAAGTCGACTTTAATCCCCGTTGGGCGTGAGAAGGTAAGTAGTAGGTGAGGTGGCTTGCTATGGAGAAGTTTATCGGGTCAAATAATTAGGGGTGGAAATAATTCCACCCCTAAGAGGTTAGCATACGCTGGAGTCGGATTACTTTAATTCATTCTTATGACAAAGAATGCAGCTAACTTGCTCTCCCTTCTTCAAATTAACAGTAAAGTTCTTAACTTCATTTCCAGGACATAGTGTGCCCTTTTCACATTCTTCGATGACAAAGCTACGATCAGTTGCAACTTTGGATAAGACGGTGCCCTCTCCATTATTGCCATGGCAGGAACGACAGCTATCAGCCTGCTTCTCTGCTAGCTTCTCATGTCCACCATCAGCGAAAGAACTACCACCAACAGGGTGCATTCCATGAGGGCCGCCTAGCGTATTACCTAAAGTACCTTTAGCATGACAACTTTCACACTCAACAATGGAGCCTGTATGTCCCTGAACGGTACTGGCAGTAAGGTTATCATTAGCTAGAGGATTAGCGTTTGGCCAAATAGCATGTGTGCTACCGTGACAACCTTCACACATAATGCCTTCGTGACCTTTGCCCGAACCGTCATTAGAACCACTTAAGCGATATAAACTCTGGTTTTCGGCGAAACGAGAGTTGCTTGATTCAATAGGCGTGGCTGAATTATCAGTATCTAAATAAGCCTGTATAAGACGAATACCATCTTTAGCAACTATGCTTCCAGCAGGATGTCCCAGATTCAATGCGTCACCTGTATGACATGATTGACACTTAGGTTCTGATGCCCAAGGTACTCTTTTATTGGGGTCTGTTCCTTGCCCTGTTGCCAAGCCTTCGGAGAAGTCATCACCTACTTGTTTCATACCTCCATGACAATCTTGGCAGACTACGCCGCCAGAGAACATTGCGCCTCGTAGACACTGTGTTTTATTGCCAGGATGACATTGATAACAGGTGTTTTGCAATACACTGAGCTCAAAGCCATTAATGGCTGGGCCACTAGTACGCCTAGGATCATTAGGTGACGGCATGGTTTGGAATGCAGGGTCACCCAGTGCATTTTTATAGCTCGCATGGTTAAAGTGCATCGCTCTGGACATGCTAATATGACGTAACTGTTGACGACCTTTAATTCCTTGAGTTGTTTCATTGATAGGGCCAACCTGAGCTAGGTCCAATGCGGGCGTATAATGGCATTGTGCGCATTGAATGGGTGTTTGGTTTGCTAAACAATTAGGGCTAGCAGGATCAACCGATGGGTTACATATTGCGGCTGATGCGTCAACGCTACTGGTGTATTTCAAACCGTGTTTTGCATCATGAACTCTCAGAATATTCATTTTAGCGGCATTTTGTAGGCGCTCTGGTCCAGGCGCATTAGCGGCTTTTACAATATCAAAAGGCACACTGGCAAAAGTTGTAGCTGCGCCATCACCTGCGTCATCAGGGTCTGCATGGCAGTTTTGACAATCTGCTTCACTTGCCACAGGTAATACCAATGGCACGGAATCAAGTTCTGTTCCTGTTGTTTTATCAGTTGCGGCAACTTTCATCAATGGATAAGGATTCGACCTACCTTGATCATCAACGGGTAACAATGGAATACCATCAGCCGCAAACCAGTTTACATCGGTAATAACGTTGCCAAAAAAGTGTACGTCTTTATCAAACCGAAGGAAGTCTTGAGGTGTATTAGATGTTCCTGGCATAGCTTGTTGCTTAGCAATCAATGCAGGTAGTGCTGCGACATCAGGTACAGGTAACCCTAAGCCTACGGGTATAGGCTCAAATATTGAGAGTACGCTTGATGGATAAAACAAAGCATAAGCTAAACCTGCCAATGTGTTATTCGAACCTGGTGGTGTTTGTTGCCAGAAGTTTGTCTTAAATACACTTGCAGTATTTTGAGAGGTTGTATTGATTGAATTAGCACCAGCTGGATCGGTAGCGCTAGAGGTAGCGGAATATTCCATTCCTACATCAAGGTTAGAGAGAACTCGAGGTAAAGATGCATCAGTTCCTTTCAAAATAGCCTGTGCATGAACGACATTAAAGGGAGGTAATATGCTAAGTATTTGATAATCCTTATCGGCACAATGCATGCCTAGATCATTAGCGGCTAGCACCCTAACTTGTGCATTACTGGAGGGCGGAGGAGGCGGTGGCGTATTATTACCATCATCGCAATCAGCAGGTGCTTTTTTTACTTTCTTTTCAGCAAAAGCACCATCGGATTGTTCAACTCTCACTCGACAAGGAACAGAGGTAGGGTTGGCAATCTTAAATTTCCATTTTTTCTTGTTGGAAGTTTGAGTGGCCAAAACAGCCTGAGTGTCAGCATTACTTAATGTTACGGATAACTTCTTCTTACCCTTGCCTTTAACTTTAAGAGTTGATTTTTCATTATCCCACTTAGCGCTACTAATTTTGAATTTTGAATCTGAATCCGAGTCCGAGTCTGCTATTGCTCCACTGACGGGAAGTAATCCTATGACAATGAAGAATACAAAAGTAGTAAAAAGGTGGTTTGAGTGAGAAAGCCTTGAAGGCAATAGGTGGTATCGTTTTATGAATCTGACGATTGCTATAGTTTTTATATGATCTGTTTTCATTTTTATGCTCCCTAGTTTGATCATTAACTAGAGAGTATTTAAAATTAAGCGCTCAATGTATGTAACAATTGTTCCCTTGGCATAAAATATAGTGTGTTTAAAAGGTCTCTTTTAGTAAAACTCGGCTAAACAGAAAACACGATATTATCTAGCAGACGAGCTTTACCAAGCCATGCGGAAGCTACTATCACCAAGTCGCAATCCTCTGCACTAGGCTCTAGCAAACTGCCTTGTCGGCGAACTTCAATATAATCAGGGCGAAAGCCCTGTTCTGCGATGAGTGCATTAGCTTGTTCACAAAGCACTTGATAATTAGATGCACCTTCAAGTATCTGTAGCTTGATGTGTTTAATGGCTTTATTCAAATAAGGTGCGACTTTGCGTTCATCTTTAGTGAGATAGCCATTACGGGAACTCATCGCCAAGCCATCCTTTTCACGCACGATGGGATGCGAAATAATCTCAATATCGTAATTAAGCTCTTGGACCATTTGCTGGATGATGATGAGTTGTTGGTAGTCTTTTTGTCCGAAGATGGCAAAATCAGGGGTGGTTAGATTAAATAGTTTAGCAACAACAGTAGTGACTCCAGAGAAATGACCTGAACGAGATGCGCCTTCTAGAATATCACTAAGGTGGGTGACTTCTACGCGGGTTGCGGTTTCTGTTTTACCGTACATGGTTTCAACACTGGGTGAAAAAACCAAATCACAGTGATGGGATTCTAGTGCAGCAATGTCCGCTTCATAAGTGCGGGGGTAGTCGTCTAAGTCTTTATTTTTATCGAACTGAATGGGGTTTACAAACAGAGTAACGATAGCAATATCGGCTATTCGTTTAGCTTCCTTTACCAAGCTCAAATGACCTTGGTGCAAGTTGCCCATAGTCGCCACTAAGGCAATGGTTTTACCTTGTTGCTTCCAGCTTTTTATTTGCTGGCGTAGCTGTTGTATATCACTAGTTTCTATCATTATTGTAACTAATCTGTGGTTATACAAAACAGTGGTTTTCAGTAGGAAAGTCGCTGGACTTTACATCATCAATATAAGCTTTAATTGCTTTGGGGATGGTACCATTTTCGACCATAAAGTCTTTGCTAAATTTGGGGGCGTTAGGGGTTATACCGATTAAATCCTGTAGCACTAATATTTGCCCATCACAGTCTGTTCCTGCACCAATACCGATAGTAGGGACACTTAATTTTTCAGTAATATCTTTTGCTAATTGAACGGGTACACATTCTAGTAAGACCATATCAGCACCTGCATTTTGCAAAGCAACAGCGTCTTCTAACATTTGCTGAGCCGCATCTTGCTCCCGGCCTTGTACTCGATAGCCACCTAGCTTATGGACTGATTGGGGTGTTAGCCCGAGGTGGGCGCAAACAGGTACACCATGATGAGTGAGCTGTCTTACTGTTTCGATTTGAGGTGCACCACCTTCTAGCTTGATCATGTGTGCGCCACCTTCTTGCATAATACGCGCGGCATTGGTTAAAGCTTGTTGAGGTGAGGTATAACTCATAAAGGGAAGGTCAGCCATTAGCAAAGCGGTATCACAGCTCGTGGCAACCGCTTTGGTATGGTAAATAATATCGTCAACACTAACGGGAACCGTTGTCTCATGACCTTGAATAACCATGCCCAAAGAGTCGCCTACTAGAATAAAGTCCACCCCTTGATCATCCATTACCCGTGCAAAACTGGCGTCATAAGCGGTGAGAGAGGCAATTTTCTCGCCCTTCTTTTTCATATTATGTAGGGTAGTTACAGTGACTCTGCGCTTGATGGGTTTCGTCATGATGGTGGTTTCCCAAGTTAGTCTGTATGGCTATCGTTATGTATCTGCTGGTGCGATTCTATAACCCAGAGGTCATTGTCACATTTAGCGAGATAGTCCGAAAGTGGCGTTCCATTAGGGAATATAAGCCCATTTGTGATTTCATCAAGGGGGTAGAGTACAAAAGGTCGTTCGGTGATTCTGGGGTGTGGCACGATTAAGCGTTCTGATTCAATGAGCTGATCACCATACAAGAGCAGATCAAGATCTAAGGTTCTTGGCCCCCAGTGTTGTCCTGTGCGAATACGATTATGTGTTTTCTCTATATGCTGTAATGCATCGAGTAATGACAATGGTTGTAATGTTGTTTCAATTTGGGCAACAGCATTCACATAATCAGGTTGGTCTTGCGGGCCATGTGGTTTGCTACCGTACAGGCTGGAGTGCTTGATGAGATCGATGTTGGCATGATTTTTTAAAGCAGAAAACGCAGAGTGTAGTGTATCGCTAGAGTCACCAAGATTACTGCCTAAGCCAATATAGCAAATGACGGCTTTAGTCATGCGTATTTTGATTAGGCTTTTTACGGCGACGACGGCGCTTTTTCTTGGGGCTTGAGTAAGTCTGACAAATTTCTTCTTGTTCTTCTAATGACAAAAACTGGAAAGTAGTCCACCAGTCACAGGCTTCTTGTGGCAAGTGGCCTGCATTAGCGCGTAGACAGAAGAAGTCGTAGGCGGCTCTAAAGCGTCGATGCTCTAGAAAGGATAAGGATGAACGACAATCACGACGATTAAAGCGATCCTGTAAAGACCAAATCTCACGCGTCATACTGCTGAATCGCTTGGGTACTGACATTGCACGAACTTGTTCAGAGAACACATCACTCGCCGCTTTATGCATGGCTTGATAAGCAGGTTGGCCTTCTTCAAGGTGATATTGAAAGTGGCTAGTTAAATCGTCCCACAGCATGACTGCAAACAAGAAAGCAGGAGTAGTGCTTTTACCCGAGTTAATGCGTTTATCGGTATTGTTCAGAGCAAGTTCTACAAAGTCTAGAAACTCAGTACCATCTTCAAGTAGCAGGCTATGCTCCGTAAGTGGAAACAAGTACTGGAATAGATTGTATTTACGCAATGCGCGAAAAGTCTCTAGTGCTTGTCCACCATGAAAGAGCTTGAGTGTTTCATCAAACAAACGTGCAGGGGCAATATCTTTTAAGAGATGACCTAGTGAGTAAATAGGTGTTTCAGACTCAGAGTGAATACTAAACCCAAGCTTGCATGCAAAGCGAATAGCTCGCAACATGCGTACAGGGTCTTCCCTATAACGGGTTTCGGGGTCGCCAATCAAGCGAAGCTGACAGGCTTCGATATCGTCCATGCCATTAACATGATCTAGCACGTCACCCGTTTTCAAATCATAAAATAGTGCGTTAATGGTAAAATCACGGCGCTCAGCATCTTCTTCTAATGTGCCATACACATTGTCATGAATGATACGGCCATCGTTAGACGTCTTGCCTGATTCGTCATCATCATGAGGCGCTCTAAAGGTAGCGACTTCCAAATACTCACGCCCAAAATGGACATGCGCCAAGCGGAATCTTCTACCGATGAGTCGACAGCTAGAACCAAAGGTTTGTTTGACTTCTTCTGGGTGTGCACTGGTGGCAATGTCGAAATCTTTAGGTTTCTTATCAAGCAATAAATCACGCACAGCACCGCCCACCAAATAGGCTTCATGGTCTGCCTTTTCCAGGCCGCGTAGAATCTTCTTGGCCTTGTGGCAAATATCATTATTCGTGATGTGATGTGTGTCTGGGGAGTGACGCTCTACCAATGTAGCTTCCTGCTCTGCAACTAGTTGTCTAAATTTTTTTATCCTCGCGCAGGATAATATCACTTTTAAGATGTAAATGGGGTAACTAATCTAGTACTTTGTTCAATAAAGAAATAATTTGTATAGGTACTTAAGTGGAAAAACAGTGAGCATGTTGATCTGCCATTCAACTGAAGATGCTCAATGGCTTTATTCTCATTCTCTTTGTAGCGTTTTTGTACTATACATATAGAGCTTTTAGCTAACGCCTGAATCCGTGACTTCAATATTATAGAAGGCCAAATGAAAAATTAAATAAGACTTTCCACCCAGATAGATAATGATAAGAATAAAACCATTTATTAAAAGGATTATAATCGACCTATTCATCGTTT
>JALXAX010000088.1 GCA_026991755.1 Thiotrichaceae bacterium
ATGTGTATAAAATACAGCCCCAAAGGGGAGAGGGAGCTTATTTCATTTAGCATTGAACAGCCCTTACCTATATACCCTTTAATAAACAATAAAATACACTTTGGTGTTCTTTTTTGCAAGCAACATATAGAATATAATAATGGTTATTATTTGCTATATCTATAATAAGCCCTTTCTATAAAGCTTTTGGCACATGAAAAAAAATTTCACATTATTACTTTCAAAGCTACTTTCAAAGCTACTTTCAAAGCTACTTTCAAAATTATTTTCAAATAGAGTATTAAATATTCTTTCTTTGGTGTCTGGTGTTCTGTTTATATTCGCGTTTGCACCTTTCCATTTTTGGGGATTGGCTTTTCTGGCGTTGTCACTACAGCTTTATATCTGGATTAATACCTACTCACTACTACAGGCTTATTGGAGAGGCTTTCTATTTGGTGTGGGGCTATATGGAGTCGGTTTATACTGGTTGTTTAACGTCAGTCATTCGCTACCTGATTCATTTGGTCCTGTTATTCGCGCAATATTACTGATTATTATGGGGCTGCTTGCTAGCTATCCTGCCCTTGTTGGTTTAATGCTTGTTTGGATAAAGAAACACTTGAGTTTGCACTGGATGATAGTTGCTTTTGCGTTTGTATGGACTTTGGGAGAGTGGTTACGGTCATGGGTATTTACTGGTTTATCACTGTATCAGCCCAGCTATGCTTTTATTGATACGCCCTTGGCTGGATTTGCCCCAGTCGGAGGGGAGTTGTTAGTTACCTTGATGGTGCTAATCAGTGTTTCATCTGCTTTTTTGATACTTTACATTAAGACTATTGCAAAGAAGTCTTTACTCTTTCTTTTGATTCTTTCCCTTTGGACGGGGGGCTGGTTATTGAAACAGGTTTCTTGGCAGGAGAGTGGTCTTAAAAAACTGAATGTTCGCGTCATTCATGGGATGCCTGACGAAAAGAAGAAATACCGACGCTTTTATGCAGTCGATATGATTAAGCTTTATCTTGCCTATAGTCGTGCTTTACCAAAAGTTGATTTGGTGGTGTGGCCAGAATCTGCCATTGCTTATGATTTTGATGCGATCAAGCACTATTTGTTGCCAGAAGCTAAAAAACTGTCTAATTCTGGCACCGATATTCTTCTTGGCGGCTATATTCAAGATCGTAACAAAACGTATAACTCATTATTAATGGCAAGTAATCCTGATAATCGTTATGACAAGCGTCATTTAATCCCTTTTGGTGAGTTTACACCTGATATTCCATTTTTTGATCTGAGGGAATATTTACCTAGTTTGGAGAATGGTGCACTTGATAAGGGTAATTATGAACAGCCTGTGTTATCAATCAAGGGGGCTAAGGTTAAAGGGGCTGAGGTTGCCGTAGCAATCTGTTATGAGATTATTTTTGGTAGTGAATTTAGACAACAGTGGAAAGAGGCAGATTTACTAATTTTTGCGAGTGATTTGAACTGGTTTCAAGGGACTTGGGGGATTGAACAGTTACACCAAATTGCAAGATTGAGAAGTATGGAAAGTGGTAAACCGTTGTTAAGTGCCACTAGTTATGGCGTTACGGCTATTATTGATAACCAAGGGAAAACGCTAAAGCGTGTAGAGCATAAGACAGGCTATATAGATGAGACGATAATGACTGGCAAAACTCAGACACCTTATTCGGTCTATGGGAATAGGCTCATAATAATGCTATGTGTGTTCATGCTAATAGCTGCTTTAATAAGTGATAGATGGCGCATAAAAGACTGATTCTATGGTAATGCTATACGAGAGTATTCAATGAGGGTGTTAAATGATCAAGGCTGCTCAATGCTATCTGGAAGTGAGACTTTCGTCTCGCCAATGTAGTGCCCCGATTGGATGTCAGAAGAAGATTACACTTGTAATGGACAATAAAACGATTCAACCATGCGTGAACATCAAAGCGATATCAACAGAATCAGACAACACCTATGGTAAACGAAGAATACGAAAGGAACTTCAAACAATGGGCTGTGATTCTTTTTATTTGTCGGATGGCGTTCCTTATCCGACCTACTGATCGTGATTTCGGAGAGTTAACTGAGCTTTAGCAAAACTTAGAAGCTTCAGTATAGACTTAATCAGCTTCCTTAAGGAATCTCTGATCAAGTCATGATTCGTTTTTCTGAGGCTAGAATCTGCCAGTTTTTCGCTATAAAAGTGACCAATAGCTACAGCTATTGCTAACTTTTCTATCAAAAACCTGACAAATTCTATCTCTCAGAAATTCCGATCAGACTTAATCAGCTTCCTTAATTAGCCTTTAAGAGTCAGTCCCATAACCCGACATCCCTACCGTGCTATAGCCAGAATCCACATAAGTAATTTCACCTGTAATACCGCTTGCCAAGTCTGAGCATAAGAATGCAGCTGCATTGCCGACTTCTTCGATAGTCACGTTGCGACGTAACGGTGCGTTAGTAGCTACGTGGTCTAGCATTTGGCGGAAATCACCGATACCTGCTGCTGCCAAGGTACGTATAGGGCCTGCGGAGATGGCATTAACACGAATACTATCAGGGCCAAGGTCTGATGCCATAAGGCGAACAGCTGATTCCAAGCTAGCTTTTGCCATGCCCATTACATTGTAATTAGGGATAGCTGATACTGCGCCTAGGTAGCTAAGGGTAAGCAGTGCTGCATTTTCATTAAGCATAGGGCGGGTATATCGCGCTAGTGCCAGGAAGCTATAGGCACTGATATCGTGCGCCATGGTAGAACCTTCGCGTGTAGTATTGTCGACGATACTACCTTTAAGCTCTTCTTTGGGTGCGAAAGCTGCGGCATGGATAACGATATCCAGGTTGTCCCAGCTTTTCTTTAGTTCGTTGATAGCGGCTTCTATATTGGCATCTTCGCCTAAGTCGCAGGGGATAACGATTGAAGAATCTAGCTCCGCCGCAAATTTATCTACACGCTTTTTGAGTTTGTCGTTTTGATAGGTAAAGGCCAGTTCAGCACCTTGATTGTGCATAGCTTTTGCAATGCCATAAGCGATTGAACGGTTACTTGCAACACCTACAATAAGTGCGCGTTTGCCTTTAAGAAATCCCATGCTGATACCTCAATAGTGTATTTTTTAAAGGGCGAACTATAGCATAAGGGGGATTTCTATTAATTAGATTTTTTGTTTAGGGGAGGGGCTTGGTAGGGCAAGTTTTTACTCTATCCACGAGTAGCAGAGATTTGTCATCTGACAAGGCTGTGAACTAGTGGCACTTTGTCGTATGGCGCTATCGCTTATACGACCTACAACTTAACTATGTATACTGATATGTTATTCCTTCTCTAAAATACTCAACTCAGTGATCTTCCGTGAAAGCGTATTGCGTCCAAGCCCCAAAAGCGTCGCAGCTTCATTCTTTTTACCGCCTGTTTTCTTTAAAGCAGCTTTTATAAGAATGCTTTCATACATGGGTGTCGTGTCATCCAGTAGTCTAGTTACACCATTGTTCAATTGCTGGGTAGCATATTCAGACAAGCTTTGCTCCCAGCTACTAGCTTCTCCCTGAGATGTGTTATCGGAAGATTCGGAAATTTCAGGAGGTAAATCCTCTTTGCTAATTTCTTTACTGGCAACCATCACGGTTAACCAGCGGGCGGTGTTTTCTAGCTGACGAATATTGCCAGACCAGCGTTGTTTTTGTAGATGTTTAACCGCCTCGTCATCACACGTTTTTAGATCAACCCCTAGCTCTTGAGAGGATTGCTTGAGAAAGTGATTCAGCAACAAGGGAATGTCTTCTGCACGTTCGCGTAGCGCAGGAGAATGGATGTTGATTACATTAAGGCGATGATATAGATCTTCTCTGAAAAGGTGATCTTTAACATGCTGTTGCAGGTCTTGATGTGTTGCCGCAATAATACGCACATCGACTTTTACAGGAGTATGACCACCGACGCGATAGAACTCCCCATCGGCTAAAACACGTAATAAACGGGTTTGTAGCTCTGCGGGCATGTCGCCAATTTCATCAAGAAACAACGTCCCTTCGTTTGCTTGTTCAAAGCGTCCTTTGCGTTGTGCATGTGCGCCTGTGAAAGCACCTTTTTCATGACCAAAGAGTTCGGATTCTAATAAATCTTTGGGAATGGCAGCCGTGTTAATGGCAATAAAGGGTTTATTAGCGCGCGGACTGTGTGAGTGTAGTGCTTTAGCTATTAATTCTTTGCCCGTGCCCGATTCGCCCGTGATCAAGATGGAAATGCTGGATTGTGCTAGCCGCCCAATGGCATGAAATACTTTTTGGATAGCAGGCGTTTTACCGATAAATTCTTTATCACTGATAATGAGTGGCTCTTCAGTATCGTTTGTTTCGTTATCTGAATTTGAGCTTTGTTCAATCGCACGTTTAGCGACATCAACCACTTCTGTAATATCGAAGGGTTTGGGCATGTACTCAAATGCGCCAGCCTTGAAAGCTTTAACCGTAGTATCAAGGTCAGAGTGAGCCGTCATAATAATTACGGGGATGTTGGGGTAGTCGTTCTGCAAGACTTCCAAAAAACCAAAGCCATCTGTGCCGGGCATACGCAAGTCGCTAAAGATAATGGTGGGTTGTTGGCTTTCTAACAAGGTTAGCGCATCGTCTGCGCTAGAAAATACTTTTACGGGGATCGACTCACGTTGTAAGGATTTTTCCAGCACCCAGCGGATAGATTTGTCATCATCTACGATCCAAACGTCTTTACTATTCGTTTTATTCGATGGATTATTCTGTGAAGTGGTGTTACTCATTACGGGATCCATTTCCTCTTTCGACGGGAATCAGCATACTAAATTCAGTTCTACCAGGTTGGGAATCGAACTCAATCAAGCCGTTATGTTGGTTAATGATGGTTTGTGCGATGGATAAGCCTAAGCCTGTTCCATCAGCATACCCTGTAATCATTGGATAGAAGATTTTATCTTGTAGATCGTTAGGAATGCCTTGTCCGTTATCAATGATTTGTGCACACAGTACTAAAGGGTGGTTGGTTTTTCTTATGGTGAAATTGCGTACAACCCGCGTCTTAATAATGATATGTCCCTCATCAGTGAGGGATTTAACGGCATTGTTTAACAAGTTTAGTACGACCTGAACCAGTTGGTCACGATCACCTTTTATCTCAGGAATACTAGGGTCATAATCGTTGGTTATGCGTAAAGTATCAGGATGTTTTGCTTCAATCAGTTGGCGCGCATGTTCCAATACTTCGTGAATATTCACCGCTTCCTTTTGCAGCGGATGATTTGATCCCAGCATGTTATCGACTAGCTTTGTTAAGCGGTCAGCTTCTGAAATGATGATTTGTGTGTATTCTTTGACAGTTTCGTCATTAAACTCGACTTCTAATAATTGCGCTGCGCCACGTAATCCACCTAATGGATTTTTGATTTCATGAGCGATACCACGCAGTACGGATTGGTTAGTAGCCTGAGTTTTAATCAAATGAGATTCACGTGCGATGCGTAGTTGTCTGTCTACTTTGGTGAGTTCAAATAATACCCCTGTAAACTCATCTTCTTTGTATAAAGGTGTAATAGCGCAGTCTACATTAATTCCTTTTCTACCTTGTACGGTGAGCTGTCCTTCTCTGGCTACGTGGCTTTGTCGTGTTGTTAATGCTTGCTCAATATGTGTTTCAAGATGGGGACTAGAAATAACAGAATGGATGGATTGATTTTTAATGCGAGAAAAGCTACTACCAATAAGCTCTTCAGCGGATTGATTCATATAGTGCAACTGCATATCAGTGTCTGTTACCAGAATGGCACTGACTAAAGAGTCAACGATTTCAGATAAAGAATGGGGTGTTTCCATGGAAGCAAGCCAAGGTTGATTAAATATAGTTTAGTCGTATAAGGCATCTTTATTAATTGGATTGCAAGCAAGTTCAATTAATAAAAGTGTCTCTGTTTGTAAAATCTTAAGGAAGCTCTGAACAAGTCCAGTATTGTTTTCTGAGGCTATAATCACAATCTCTGTGAGCTAAAACAAGTGTAGCCCGAAAAGCTTATTAAATGCGTGTAGTGTAATCACATTCTATAAGTCTATCGGGCTACGTCTTGTGCGTCTTATGACGCAATCCTAGTACTCCAACAAGTTAGGTTTGATGGATACAGCGAGTCAGGAAGCGGTTAGCCGCTAGGCGCGTCTTGCAGGGAATGGTTGTTCCCTTCACACAAGGCGCAACAACGCG
>JALXAX010000089.1 GCA_026991755.1 Thiotrichaceae bacterium
AGATAGATAATAGCGGTAGCTGTGAAGTTCAATCTCAGCCTGATGTTCCACAAGGGAATCAAGATACAACATACTTTATGGACTTCATTTTAGAGGCTGGTGATAACAATATTATCTTCAATCACATTCCATTAGATTCAGAGACTTCAAGAAAAATTGAAATTGATGATAATGCTGTACTACTTAGTAAATCTGTTAATAAGAAGAAAATAAGTCGTGGTGATCAGGTTTATTACACAATCCGTGCAGAAAATACTACAAATGATGAAGTTGATATTGATATCCAGGATGATCTCCCTAACGGGTTTAAGTTTGTTGCTACCGTTGCAAAACTAACACGAGCTGGTGCTGATGGACGTTTTGGTACTGCTGATGATGTGGTATCAACAGTGGCGGCTAGTGGTCGTGATCCAGTACGTTTTGGCTCTATTAAGTTACAACCATCTGAGAAAGTACAGTTAGGTTATATCTTAAAATTAGGTTCGGGTGTCCATCAAGGTGATGCAGTAAATACTGCACAAGCCTTTGCTACAGGCTCTGATCTGGATATTGCCAGTAACATAACCACAGCTCACGTTAATGTTGTGGCTGATACAGTGCTTGATCAATCAACCTTGATTGGTAAAGTGTTCCACGATCGTGATGGAGATGGATATCAGGATGATGCCAAGGTGTCTGGAATAACGATTCGCAGTGGTAAATGGGTCAAGCACCTGGGTAATTTGACAGGACGTATCAGTGTATTGGATAACCCTGCTAAGCACCGCAAGACGGTTCGTGTACCTGTTACAGGCGCAAGTCTAATCAAAGTAACAACCAAAGAAGGCTCGGTGATTACCATTGATAGTCGTGGTCAGCAAACAGAGTCTCATCGTGGTGATAAGGCTAGAGGTTTAACGGCTCAGGATATCCGCATAAGCACACGACGTGTGGGTCATGCAACCGATGTGACGATCACCAATTACGGTATTCATGAGGAAGGTATTCCTGGGGTACGCTTAGCTACAGTTGGTGGTCTCTTGATAGAGACGGATGGATATGGCCGCTACCACATACCAGATGTGGATGGTGGAAGACGTGGTATGGGTAAGAATTTTATTCTGAAAGTTGACCCGGTTACACTTCCTGATGGTGCTAGGTTCACAACAGAGAATCCTCGTGTTTTAAGGCTTACTGGAACAGCGCTTAATAAAATTAATTTTGGCGTTAAGCTGCCAGTTCAAGCTGCACCTCGTCATATGCAGAAAAATGTAAGGAAGCAAACCATAACGAAAAAGAAGGCTCATGAAGTGCCTGCATATCAAAGCGTAGATGTTAATTTGGGCTCTATCTTCTTTGATAAAGGCAAGCGGACTATTCGTGCTGATCAGAGAGGGGTAATGGTTGATATTGCAAACAAAATTAAGCAATACAGGCATGGTCATATCGCGATAGAAGCATTTGCTGACCCTCGTCACAACAAAAAAGACAATATTGCATTAGCAAAACGACGTGCAGATGTGGTGAGAAATGAGCTCCGTAGACATCTTGGTGCAAGACTCATGCGTCAAGTGAAAGTTGACATAGATGCAGGAGCATTATGAGGAAGCTTCTCATAATAGCTCCAAAGCAACTTGATTAGATGGAATTAAGAAGCAAGAAATTACTACTTGACTAAACAATATCACTGAAAGAAATATTGTTTAAATCAAAATAAAAATAAGCAGGTTCAAAATGAATAAGAAGCCAAGAAAACTTAAAATAAAAACACAA
>JALXAX010000090.1 GCA_026991755.1 Thiotrichaceae bacterium
GGTTCTGTGAGAAATTGTGAGCCTACTGGAGTTGTGATGTTGAACCCTGATCGGGATGAAAATACTGTCTTGAAAATGACAGGTTAAATACTAAGCAAAAGGTGACAACTACCTTGAAAAACACCGAATACAATAAATTACAATCATCCGCTGAGTCAGTTTGTCCCACTTGATAAACTTGTTAGCTGTTGTGGTAAAATTCACTATAAGTTTCATATAGTGAATCGGAATGCCCCCATCCATCTGTTGCATTTTCAACGATTTTATTAGCTCTATTTTTAAAGAATGGTAATAACTCATTTTTTTCTAGGAGTTTCAAAACATCCTCAAACATAGATTCTGGACTAGTATAGTATGATTCACCATCTACACTGAAGCCTGTATTAAAGCTTGATATTTCTTCGACAAAGCAAAACATAATATCCGCTAACAGTTTTGGTTCTTGAGAAATTTTCTTAAAATCCAGTACTGCTTTTCTTGCAACACCTAATCTAGCTTTTGGAAATCCTCTGGTATAACCATCCAAAAATTCTTTTTTGATGGTGTCTTTATATTTTTCTAAAACTGCTTCCGCATTACCACCTTGAGCCTGATAATATTCCTTCACAGAAGGGAATCTTTTGTATAGTTCCGCTATTTCAAAAATTAACTCTTTCTTGTTCTTTTCATTCAATGACTTCTTAAGTGCTGCTACTGTCAATTTTTTCATCAAAAATGTTTCCACAAAGACTTATTTTTCATAGAGATCTTTTCTCGATTAACAGCTGAATACCCTCAATAATTCGAGTCATTTTAACTTCTGATACCTTACCTATTTTTTCTATAAGATCGTGTCTATTGATTGTGTATAGCTGAGAGATGTTGACTACGCTTTTTTTGGGTAGATTGGCTTCACCTTTTCTTAATATGACATTCCCTGGTGAACTTGACCTTTTAAGGTTAGACGTCAATGAGCAAACAACAACTGTATTAATTAGACTTGCATTAAATACATCATTTTGTATAACGATGTGAGGATGCTTATATGCTGGCTCAGATCCTCTTGGCTCTCCAAGGTCTACCCAATAGATTTCACCTTGCTTAACTACCACTTTTCACTCTCTAAAATCTTACAGTGTTTGTTTTTCATTAAATTATTATTATTTGTCTCCTCTTCATCAGGGTAGTCGCTAAATGCCTCATTTATTTTTGATAACATTTTTTTACTTTCATATTTTTTAATAAAATCTTCGACAGCTAAAACAAACACCTTGCTTCTAGAGATCTTCAATTCACTGGCAAGATCATTTACATCATCGAAAAGAGGTTGTCTTAATGATATTGCTGTTTTTACACTGGATGGCATGGCTCACACCTTGTACTTTAGTTATGATCGTTAAAGTATGGTCTTCAGTTATACCGTTGTCAATATTTTGTATTAATGTTGTTTTCTCCTGATAGAGCAGTGATGGTTGAGTTTTGGGCAGTTAACAACCTTCTACACTCCAAGGAGGACTATACCCAGAAGCCATAGCATTTCAGTTATTTCTACTGTCGCACCCACCGTGTCGCCTGTAAATCCTGAGATATAGTTGAGCATCATACGTCGGAGTAACCAAAAGCCGATCAGTGCGAAAACAAGCCCTGAGAATGACAGCATCACTGATAGAACACCCAGTACAGTGAGAATTTGCCATGTTGCACGCACGGGTAAGTGTTCAACAATCTCTGACGCTAACCCTTGCTCACGGATATATTGCGTCGTCATAAAGAGCAAAAGAATCATGCTGCGTCCCACTATTGGCGCGAAAATAATAAACCAACCCGCTGAATCACCCGCTTTTTCGAGTAATGCTGTTAATGTCACAAACTTGAGTAGCAATACGCACACTATCGATACGACCCCAGCGGTGCCAACTAACGGGTCTTTCAGAATACGGTGGATTTTATCTTCATCACCCATTCCACCGAGCCACGCATCGGAGCTATCAGCAAGTCCATCCAGATGTAGACCACCTGTGATAACAGACCATAAGGTAATGATGATGGCGGCAAGCACCATGGGTGATGCATGAGTGAAAAGCAGGACAGGCAGATACAGTAGGAGGCCGATCACTAGTCCAACTAAAGGGTAAAACAATGCTGAACGACTCGAATCCTGCGGCTTGATGTCATTAATAGCTAGCGTAGGTAAACGGGTCAGCAATGCAAGTGCTAGCATGAAAGCTTTGCAGCCTTTACATCCAAAAGTACTTTTAATAGCGTGTAAGCGCTGCTGTAGTCGATTGAAATCCATGCGTTAAACGTCTTCTAAATCCTTTACTTGTTGAAGTGATTGGAGGGCATATTCGCCATCACTATAGTGATGCAGGCAAGTTAAACTCGCATAATCAATAGCAAACTTCTGTGCCGATAACAGTGAAACACCCAGTGCTTTTGCCAGTATGGTGCGTATTACACCTGCATGGGTAATCAACAAAACAGATTGATGCTGATAGCGTTGCTGGATGTGTTGAAGCCCTTCGTGAATCCGAGCGACAAAGTCTGCCATCGACTCGCCATTAGGAGCCATGAAATCATCGGGTGATTGCCATAATTGCTGCAATTGTTCTGCTTCGTTATCCCATAATGTGCTCATCGCTACGCCTGTCCAGCGTCCAAAATCCATTTCTTTGAAGCTATCTTCAATATGTAATTCACAGCTTTTTTGTTCGGCTAACTGTTCAGCAAAAGCTTTGCAACGAAGGTGAGGAGAGCTAACAATCACATCCCAGTTTCCTTTTTCGGTAGCAACTATTAATGACTTCACACCCTGTTTACTTAAAGGCTCATCCGCATGCGCGCAAAACAAACCGTCAGTGGCAAGCTTGCCATGTCGTAATAAACTAATACGGGTAACGGCTTGGTTCATTGCTTTTTAGTAGCAACAGCGGCTTCAGCGAAGGTCGCCATTTGTGTGTGTAACGCACAAGCTGATTGTAATAACGATACTGCAACCGCAGCACCACTGCCTTCTCCTAAGCGCATACCTAAATCTAGCAACGGTTTATGACCTAAAGTTTCTAATACTAATCGATGACCTTGTTCTGCCGACACATGAGAAAAGAATAAATATTCATTTACATCGGGTTGGATACGCACCGCACATAAAGCCGCTACTGAGCTAATAAAACCATCCACTAATACAGGAAGACGACATTGGGCTGCACGAATATAAGCACCTGTAAGTGCGACTATTTCAAACCCACCCGCACAACGTAACCACTCTAACGCGTTATTACCACAATCTTCATGTTTAGCCAGAATTTTCTTAACAATGCTGATCTTATGTTGAATACCTTTATCATCTAGTCCTGTTCCTGCTCCTGTTGCCTGATCGGGCGTTATTCCAAGCAAGGCTGAATATAAAGCCGATGCAGCCGTTGTATTAGCTATTCCCATCTCACCACCAATAAAGATATCAGCACCCGTGTCTATTACTCGTTCTACCGCATCATAGCCAGCCTTCAAAGCCAGTTGCAATTGCTCTTCAGTCATCGCTGCTTCATTAGCACTATTGGCTGTACCTGCCGCAGCGCGTTGTATAACAAGGCCTTTATGCGCTGGTAGTTCAGTTAAAATCCCTACATCTACGATTTCCAGCGGTGCATTCAATCGGTTTGCCATCACACTAATCGCAGCCCCTCCTTGTAAAAAGTTCATCACCATTTGCACCGTCACTTCCTGTGGAAAAGCAGATACACCCTCTTCCGCTACGCCATGATCCGCAGCAAATACAGCAATAGCTGGATTGTCGGCTGATGGCTTATGCAATTGTTGTATATAAGCCATCCGAATGGCTATGTCTTCTAACTCGCCTAATGCTCCTGGTGGCTTGGTTAATTGTCCCTGTCGTTCGATGGCAGCTTGTTTAAAGCTTTCGTCTAATACGGGACAAGGTGATTTAATCCAATTCATATGATTTTACCCTCTTCTATAGCTATAGCTGAACACTTGTGTCTCAATGTTCCAAAACTAAAACCAAGCAAAGTAACAGTATTTAAGAGCTCCGCGACACAGGTGTATACTGAACAGACTGTTCAAAGACAATTGCTAAGTTATAAAATTAACAATTCTAACTAACGAAAATATTAACTACTTATTGATATCATAACTACTTACTTTCCATGAAACTTGCGAGAGTTTGGATGGTTCTACAAATGCCCCTGCTTCTATACTCCTTTGAATACTCATAATCGAATCACGAAATTCCTTTGTAAATTCAAGTGATTTATTAATTTGGTCTGTATTGAGAGGTTCAGTAGTAAGGCAAACAAGAGTACGTTCTAGCTCATAAGCTTTTCTAAGTAAGTGTCTACCGACATCAACATACCTTGTAGATAGTAATAGCCTCAAGCAATCCAAGGGAATATAAGAATTATATTATGCGTTTTTACCAACTAAGTAACCTTCTAAGCAAATTGCTTGTGCCGATATTTCTGTTTGAAGAGCTGTAAGTTTTCTTACTTTCTCATGCTGAACGTACCGTGAAATAGATCTATCTTCATGATTGAGAAATTCTGATACTGGACTATCATTTTTTGAAGGGTCGGACTCTATTTCAAGGATAATACGAGAAATTTCTTTTTTGAACTCAGCAACTTCTGCTGGTTTTATACCATATTGAAGATTCCAGTAACCTTGAAGATCAGAAGGTATAAATTGTTGATCTTGAGTAACAATTATAGTTCGTCTATTGATAGTATGACGAACGCCCAATTCATAAAAAACATTGGGATTTTGATCAGTAACATCTGCCAAAACAATCGTAGCATTTGCTATTTTCTCTACTATTGTTTTAATAAGATTACCTGTACTTGGAATCGCACGTGAGCATAAATATCCACATTCCTCTATGGCTGGACGGAATACATGATCAAATATGCCCGTCCAATCTTCTTCTTTAGCCGAAGCAGTAGTGGAAACCGGCATAATAACAAAAACATTCTTTTTTATACTCATACAGTTATTAAATTTCTATTGAGACCTTTGCATGAAAGTATTTAGTGAGCTTGCCGTTTATGAAAACGGTCAACTCAATTATTAAGCTTGCTATATCCGTCATACCTTTCGTGCAAAGGTCTCCTATTAAGTTATATGACAGATATTAACCCTGTTGTTGTAGGTAACTTAGCTCTTGCAAATCATTTTGTACAGTATTGAAATATAGGAACATATAGTTTGTGGTACATTCTCAGCAATGTCTTCTAACTCACCTAATGCTCCATACAGAACAAGGTGATTTAATCCAATTCAGATGATTTGTACCCTCTTTCTATAAGTTATAGCTGAGTTACGTGAGAAGCTTGGCTCATAGAGCTATAAGTTTGTTTCAAAAGAGCTAGTATTAATCGTTGCATAAGTCTTTACATACAAGCACCGCCTTCGACTCCGCTCAGGCAACAAAGTAGCACCCTGAGCGGAGTCGAAGGGCGCGGTTTTTACTGAATATACTTTTGCAACTATTAATACATTTTAGAACTTATAACCAAGCCACCAATTGGGCGTGTAAGCCTGAATCTCTAATATTAGAGATAACTTCAACGGGTTTAGGTTGTAATGAATTGTAACCCACTATCATAAAATGGGGGCGTTTACCTCCCATCTCTGCGGAAACAACACCATCACAACGGCAAAGTTTATCTGATAAGACTTCTTGTTGTTTGCCATCGAGTGTTTCGTTGATATGAACGACTATATCTGCTGAATGCATCATGGCTCTCTCCTCTTGTTGACGATACTTAATTACTAATTTAGGAGCCTCTGATTAAATCCAATAGAGCATCCTTTAGTGATCATAACTGTAATAGTAGACAACAAGTTCGAGCTATTCTGTGAAATATGCACAAAAAACCATCATGTTTTTTAATATTCCTTATTAATAGCGACCTTGATAGCGACCTTCTTTATGGGGTGTGTGGTCTCACAAGTAGCCTTGATCTAAGTCACTTATTTTTCAGTTATAAAAAGAACTCTGTACAAGTTTCCCCCCAATACTGTTTTTTTCTAAGTTCAGTCCTACTCTTATATTAGCTACACCCTAATACGGCATTATAAAAAAAGGTTCATCAGTAAAGTGCGTACCTAGATTCATGAAGAGCCTTAATTTTAAGTTGGAAAAATTCCATATCACGGTAACCGTAAGCCATCCTTTTCATGGTTTTTACTTTATTATTCACCCCTTCC
>JALXAX010000091.1 GCA_026991755.1 Thiotrichaceae bacterium
TCAATATCACAAACTGCGATATTCTTGCACCAAAAGCCGCTTTGCAAGGTATTTTTAGCAGTGACGGTATGTGTCGTAATCTCAAAATAAATCAAGTCAAGGTAGGCACGCAAGGCGGACATGCTATCTCCATTGCAGGTGTATTAACAGATTGTGAGTTCAGCAATATCAAACTATACCAACAGGAAGATTTTAGCGAGGAGCATCTTGCACCCATCCCTGAAATAGTTCTATTCCCCGTGCGTATTGGCGGTAATATGGCAGACGATGGCATGATCTATATTCTTGATTTCAAGAAAGGTTCAGGACATGAATATGGTAGTTTCATTGACAACAATAACAAGCTTTATCTGGCAGGGTCAAATCAAGCTAAAAATATAAAAGTAAACGATTATCGGAAAATTATCCCGGAAAGATTCAAAACAATGTCATGTGGGCTGACTGATTTTAATTATAGTAAATACATTAATGAGTACAGCACCTGGACACTTGCTGATTTTAAACGTGAGTTACCTAAAGCCTACCAGAGAATGAAAGCCTGGATAGATAGACGAGTCTTAGAATACAGTACAGGAGATCGAAAAAAAGAAACGGAGAAAATTATAATAAACAATAAACCTGTTGCAATTAAGTTACCTAAAATTAGCCCTGAGCAAACAAGCCGCAAAAAATTTGGTGTACTGGATATGCTAACAACAGCTCAAAGCAAGCTGAACAAGCAAGACCCAGCATGGCTCAATACTCGCCTACCCGATTTACAGGAAACTGCTATTCGTAGCTTCAGTATGAAGAGCATCGCAATAAGAAATGGCACTATTGCACCACTTTATGATCTGGGGGAATACAGCAATGCACTACGCAAAGCTTATCTGCGGTTTATTCTGGATGATAAGCAGTTTAATAAACAAATGGTCAATGCACCTTATCCCAGCAAACCAAGTGATTCAGCCCAAACAGCAACAAATCAAACCAAACCTGTCGTCCCAAAAGCCAGTGAAATATGGAGTCTCCCCAAAGATAATGAGCTAAAAGCCGCTTTACGCGTCGCACCTTCACTAAGCGTTCCACAAGGCGAAGATATTCAGCTCTCCCTAGCTTCACCTTTTAATGATGATGCCGCTTATAGCTACAAATGGACAGCTGTTAATACTGATTTAGCCATTGGTAAAAATAACAGCTACACCATCAAAACCACAGATTTGGCGGTTAAAGACAAATATCGAATCTTTTGTGACGTTACAAAAGATGGTCATATGCAACGGGTTATTGCCTATTACAATGTAAAGGAAAAATCTGTTCAGATCGCTGAAACAACAAAACCGAAGGCAGTCATTCCAGAAGGAACATGGAGTAGTACGCGACTCCTGAAGGAATACCTGCGGATTACACCCTCACAATCCCTTGCCAAAGGTAAAAAAATCAAATTCTTCTTCAAAGAAGGATCAAAATACAACGACGGTAGCTACACCTTCCGCTGGTCAATCAGCGGACACGCAAACCTCGGAACTGGCAAAGGCAAAAGCCGTACCGTTGATACAGGCAAGCTTAATGAAGGTGAGTACCGCCAGGTCTTTACCGTCACAGATAAAAATGGCACGGCGTATAACGGCAGTGTTAATTTTACGGTACTGGCAGCACAGGCTACGACCGGTGCACAAGATACCACCAGCACAGCAAGCAAAGATACCGTACCTACCCCGACCACCAAAAGCTGGGGAGCTCTTGCCAATAAAATCA
>JALXAX010000092.1 GCA_026991755.1 Thiotrichaceae bacterium
AAAAGGACAGCTAACTCAACCTTATTTTTGTGCTTCGCTATCGCTCATTTTTGCACAAAAATAAGGTTGAGTTAGCTGCCATTGTGCGAGGCGTTAGAAGGCATAGGATCAATAAATGTTACATCTTTTGGTAAGTGAAATTTAATTTTCTCAATGTTTTTTAGGGAGGGTTTGTTGTTTTTTTTACACATAAAAGGATTTATGTTATTCATCATGCAAAGTATTTTGCGTGATGATTGCGAAGTTTAAATCTTTTTATCCTATATTATAGGTGTTCATTACTTATTAAAAAATTACAAGGAACATGAATAATGAAACCAATAGTCTCTCTATTTTTCGTACTATTAATGACTTTCAGTCACTCAATAGTTCTTGGAAGCACAGGTGAAGAATCCCCTCTTTGTGTAGGACAAGGATCACAAGCAGGTGGTAGCGTCGTTTCGCCTTGTGATACAAGTACAGAAAAATAACAATTTCCAATATATAATGGTATATGCCAGTAAGTACTTAGTACATGGGGGAGGAGCTAATACCAATCCTAATATACTTATACCCGAATAAAATCTAGGCTTCCCTTGCTTTACCATAACAGTTCGGGGCAGCTCTTCTTAGGATTGGTATAACTCCCCCCTAGTGCGACTCGGTACTGCTCTACTATCATTCTGATATACAATATATAGTGCTTTTCTGTATATAGCTCCTACTACATGCTCTGGTTTTGGAATGGTGGTAGACCAGTACCTGCTACTCCAGTCATCAATTTTAATCAAGTATGTAAATTTTATGGCATCAGTGCATTGGGCTCGATCCAATAAGGATAACCATGAGGGTATGCCCATTTAAATAAACCTTTTATCTCTTCCGTTGATATGAGGATATAACCTTCTTTTTCAAAACGTTCAAATTCTAATGTCAATGTTAGGAGAATACGTGCATCATCAGTTTCCCCGATATGATTTATAAATTGTCGCCAGCTGATTGAATTGAGGGAATCCTGCCTAAACATAACAGATGATTGATAAGTTTCACGAACAGGAATAACAACTTCACTTACATCTTTTTCATCGCCCAACCATGTATTAGAACGACTGGTTAGAAGAACGTTATAAATCCAAATGAAATCAATTTCCATACCTCTAACAGAGAGTTTAAGTCGCAGTTTTTGTAAGGTGGCTGTACTGATGAAGTCATCATCGACTGTGATGGCTATTGGAAGAAGCGTTAATAGAAAAGGAGCATCTTGGTAGGTTGTTTCATTTTCGGGTAAACGTCCATTAATACTTGATCTGAAGTCAATAACTCCTGCTGTACGAAAAGTTGTAAAGTCTGCGCCATAACCCCAAATGTACTCTCGTCCTTGTATGCCCAATACTTTGCTAACCGCATCTACTGTTTTTACTGAGGCTTTTCCTCTTTCCAAACTGCTTATTGCTCGAGGAGATATACGTGCTTGTTCAGCTAGCCACTCTTGAGAACCATAGCCATACTCTCCTCTATTAACTGTGTTGTCCTGATTTTTGAATCGTAATCTTTCCCGTTTAAATGCAGTGCCATCCACCTTTACTTGTTTTAAGTTCCTCCATGTCCCGCTCATTGAAATTTCTCTCCTTTCCATATAAATAAAGCCGCAATATATTTTACCAGTATATTGCAAAGTATTGGTCTAGGCTATCTCATATAGTAACCCTACTAGCTAAAGCAAACATCATCTTAGCT
>JALXAX010000093.1 GCA_026991755.1 Thiotrichaceae bacterium
TTAATAAATGGTTTTATTCTTATCATTATCTATCTGGGTGGAAAGTCTTATTTAATTTTTCATTTGGCCTTCTATAATATTGAAGTCACGGATTCAGGTAATAGTATTACACCTCTCATAAAACCTAATGTAACGGGGCCAAGTTCTATTGCACTAACAAGTACGGTAGCCATGGTATCAGGAGGGATTATTGCTGCGGTTACGGTTAAAGAATTTGCCATTAAAGCAGCACATTTCCTGGTTATGACAAGCTGTTTTATGGGTGGGATGTTAATGGGAATTGCATCACTACTCACTCCTGGGGGCAATGACGGTATGATACTTAAAGGTATATCTAGCTTTGCGCCACATGCCATCGTAGGTTATTTGATGATGGTGTTAGTGATGTTGCTATTGGTTTATGTGTTTCGCAGAGACCCTGAAGGATGCACTGGATAAAGAAAGCTTTGTAATGTTTCAAAGAGCTTTAATTATTTGACCTTGGCTTCATCTCGCTAGAGCAGGTACTATTTAGAGTATGAAGTTACTATTCAAACTGTTACTTATACCCTTACTATTTATCATTTTCTATGTGCTTATATCAGGCATATTTATGCTATTTCCTGTTAATAGCTCCGAAGGTTCATCGGGAAGTTTTATAAATAAAAAAGAAGGTGCCATTTCACTGACTCACGATTTGGCTCATGTGAATATTGTTATTGATTTATCCAAGTCTTCAGTCGATTGGAAATCCTTAGTGCCAGAGCTGGTTACATCTCGACAGGGCTATTTACTGGTTGGCTGGGGCGATCAAGCAACCTATCAATCAACCCCTAACTGGGGTGACTTAAAAGCCTCTGTTGCCTTTAGTGCTTTGTTTGTTAATACACCCTCGGCGCTGCATATTCGTTATTTACCTTATATGCATAATCTTCGTGCTTCAGTGTCTCCGTTACATGTTAATCAACGTATCAGTGATAAAATAGAAGAAAATATTTTGGCATCGTTTGCAGAGGCTAGCCCTAAAATACAATCGGCTGGCTATGATGCGGGAGATCGTTTTTACTACTCCAAGGGGCAGTACAATATTTTTAATACCTGTAATACCTGGGCAGGTGATGTATTGAGAAAGTCAGGTGTACCGATTAGTGCATGGACACCTTTTAGTTATAACGTGGTGCATAGTATTCCAGAGCAGCTACGTAAACCGTGAGCCATTAAATGACATCTTTAAAGCTAGCAGCTCTCATTCTTATTAGTGCCTTTTTCCTGGGCGGTTGTTCCTCATTACCCGTTACATGGAAAGAGCGTGTCGAAAGTAAAAGTTTACCCCCTGCTATCAACCTGAGTTACACCGAAAAAGGTAGCGGTGATACCTTGTTGCTGTTGCATGGTTTTGCCGAAAATCGTTTCACATGGCGCTATTTAGTAGATGATTTGGCAAAAAACCACCGTGTCATTGCTCTGGATTTAAAAGGTTTTGGCGATTCGCCTAAACCCAGAGATGGGCGTTATTCCATTTATGACCAGGCAGTAGCGGTTAAGCATTTTATTGAGCAACACAAACTGGATCACATCACACTAGTAGGGCACTCAATGGGCGGTGGCGTTGCGTTGGCGCTTACGCTATTAGCAGAAAAAGAGCCTTGGCGTGTTGATCGGCTAGTGATTATTGATGCTGCTGCATATAAACAGAATTTACCCTCTATGTTACGCGACCTGTCTACACCTATAGTAGGGCAATTAGGAATGTATCTAATCCCAGTCAACTATCAGGCTAAAAAGGCTTATGCTTTTTCTTTTTATGATGATGATAAAATACCACCAGAAGGTGTAAAACAGGCAGCGAAGAGCTTTAGCAAGCCAGGCTCTCGCTACGTTTTTTTGCAAAGTGCCAAGCAACTGATCCCTGAAGATATTGAGAAGATTTCAAAGCGCTATACCACTATTAAGCAACCTAGTTTGATTATTTGGGGCTATAACGATGTCGTAGTGCCTCGGCTTTATGGTCTTAGGCTACGACGAGACTTACCCAATAGTAAGTTGATGTATGTCTTTAAAGCAGGGCATATGCCACATGAGGAAAAGCCTAAAGTGGTGTTAGGATTAATGCATAAATTTCTGTAACTACTCAGCTTGCACTCGTGCTGCCCGATTTCTGCGTCGCCTACATGGATGTTGGTGAAGAGCGAAAGCAGGACGCGGTAGCTTTAAAAGTGCTCATTTATACTTATAAACTCCGCGCTTTCGCCTTGAACTCGAACAACACGAGTACAATCTGAGTAGTTACTGATTATGCTGAGTAGCTACAAATTTCTTAATAACAAGTGAAGGGAAAAAGGAAAACTGATGATTAAAAGACTAACCCTATTGTTAACGCTAAGCTTATTGTTCAGTGCTACTTCAATAGCTGATGAAGATACCAGGCAAAAAGTAGAATTCCCCAAAATGATGCAAACATCATATGATGTCCAATATGCGGGATCATCTAGCGACTATTAATGAAATATTACATTTGCTAAGCAGTGATGAGTTAAGCAAAGCGGGGGAAATAGCTGAAAAAAGATTAGGTATGACCTCACTAACATCCCACGGAGCAGAGCATATGGCTAAGTTTATGCCAAAAGGAATGCAGCAGGCGGGTACGAGTATGCATAAAGCGGCAAGCCAGTTTGCACTTGTAGCAGAGGAAGGCGAGGTACTCCTCGCTTACAAAGCGTTGCAAGAAATTACTAATGCGTGTGTGACGTGTCATGCAGGTTATCGAATTAGGTAGTTAGTAGAGGTGAAGGTAATAGCCTGTTTTATTTAAACAAGCTGTTACCGATACTTGCGCAAATACGCCCACTCAAAAAACCGCTTGGCATAATGTAATAACTTACAAGGGAATACCAACGTTCGGTTGATGTTTCTGAATACCAAAATACCTTTATCCAAGGTGTCCACAATGCAAATCAACTCTACTTTGAAAGTATCGTTTGCAGGTTGATGGGCAATTTCTGCTAATAGATTTTTAGTCGCAGTGGCAGCTTGTAAGTCAGCCATATGAGCCTGTTTAGGTAACCAGGCAGGGCCAGGGAAACTTCCACTATCACCTGCGACATAAACATTATCGAAACCAGCCACTTTGCAGTGTTTGTCTACCTCAATCATGCCACCTGCTGAGCGGGGTAGCTCGGTGTTGTCTAGCCAGGATGGCCCAGTCATACCTGGCATAAAGAGGATTAAATCAGCTGCAAACTCACCACCTTCGGTGATAATTTTGTCTTCGGTAAACTGCTTCATCTTGTTTCCCAGCTGGGTGGTGATGCCGCGCTTTTCCATTTCTGATAAAAGTCCGTTCATAGCCTTTTCGCCCAAGCGCTTTCCTGGTGTGGGGGAGGGGGTAAAGAAAACAATATCGAATTGATCTCTTCGGCCTTGGCGACGTAATAAGGTATCTAGCCCGAAAAGCACTTCAAACATTGGGCCACCACGCATAGCAGAGGGTTCTTTGGGGTTGCCACCGAAACCAACGGCGATGGTTCCACCCTCCATTTCATTAATACGTGTGCGGATTTTTTCGGTGGCTTCGATACCTTCACAGATGGTTAATGCATGCTCAATGCCTGGTAGTTTTTTGATGAAGCGTGCGCCACTGGCGATGATTAAGCCATCATTGCTAACCTCACCGTTATCGGTGATTACCGTACGACCCGCATCTTTTAAACCCGTCACCGTTCCTGCATGAAAGCTGATGCGTTGTTTGGCGATAAAGTTTTTAAGATCAATACGTAAATCATCACCTGTGCGTAATCCTGATGGAATCCAGATTAAGCTCGGAAAGTAGATAAATTCTGACTTGGGTGCAATCAATGTGATTTCAATATCTTTATCTAACTTGCGAAGGCTACTGGCTGCGGTTAGTGCGCCAAAACCTGCACCGATAATGCTTATTTTTGTCATGGGGTGTTTCCTATGCTTTTTTCTTATGTACTGTGGTAGAGACGTTGCATGAAACGTCTCTACGGGAAATTATTTAAGTGGAGGTCTATAGACGGCTATTCGCCTCATTCAATAAACCCAGCTTATGATGCTTCTGTGATTTTCGCTAAGCTTCTGGTTCTCGGGTAGTTAGAGTTTAATACAGAATGAGGCAGTGTATCTTTAACATGGATTATATATCATTGCAAAGTATCAATAGCTTACTGCTAACTAGTACTCCAACAAGTTAGGTTTGATGAATACAGCGAGTCAGGAAGCGGTTAGCCGCTAGGCGCGTCTTGCAGGGAATGGTTGTTCCCTTCACAAAAGGCGCAACAACGCGGATGACCGCTTCCTGGCTCGCCCGAAGGGAGCAACCCAAAGCGCTCAATACTGCGTTATGGGTCTTGCCAAGGGAACAAGTATAATACTAGTTCATTTCATTCGCATGGGCAGTGATTATACTTAACAACAAATGACAACCTCATCTCAAAAAAAAGCTTCATTACCTACCTCATCCACCTCAAAAAAATGGCAATTCTGGATAGATCGTGGCGGTACATTTACAGATATCGTCGCGTGTGATCCCAACGGAGCAATTAGCACTTACAAATTGCTATCTGAAAACCCCAAACAGTATAACGATGCTGCTATTCAAGGTATTCGTGATGTGTTGTCGATCCCGAAGGATCAGCCGATTCCTGTTGAGGATATTAGCGTGGTTCGTATGGGTACAACGGTTGCCACTAATGCTTTACTGGAACATGCAGGCGAGCCGTTATTGTTGCTAGTTACCAAGGGTTTTGCCGATGCTTTGCGTATCGCCTACCAACAACGACCTGATTTGTTTGCGCTGGATATTGTGTTGCCCGACATGCTCTATGCCAAGGTAGCAGAGGTGAATGAGCGGGTGATGGCGGATGGCACGGTTTATCAGTCGTTGGATCTGCAAGCCGCTCGACACACGTTGCAAACGGCTTTCGATAAAGGCTTGCAGTCAGTGGCTATCGTTTTTATGCACGGCTATCAATATAGTGAGCACGAAAAGAAAGTGGCAGAATTGGCACATGATATAGGCTTTCAGCAGATTTCCACTAGTCATGAAACCAATCCACTCATTCGTTACATCAGCCGAGGTGATACCACGGTGGTTGATGCTTATCTGTCCCCGATATTGCGTCGCTATGTGCAGCAAGTCGAAGCCGAGTTGCCGAATACCCAACTGTTGTTTATGCAATCCAATGGCGGGCTAACCCAAGCTGATTATTTTCAGGGCAAAGATGCGATTTTATCTGGCCCTGCGGGTGGCGTGGTGGGAATGATTCGCACTGCGGAAGAGGCAGGTTTTAACCGCTTGATTGGCTTTGATATGGGTGGCACGTCCACGGATGTTTGCCATTATAACGGTGGTTACGAGCGCACCATGGAAACCCAAATAGCTGGGATGAGAATTTCAGCGCCGATGATGCGGATTCATACCGTTGCAGCGGGTGGTGGCTCGATTTTGCATTATGATGAAAATCGTTTTCGCGTAGGCCCCGATTCGGCAGGTGCGTATCCAGGGCCAACGGCTTATAGGGCAGGTGGGCCGTTAACGATTACTGATTGCAATGTGCTACTGGGTAAATTACAGGCGAATTGCTTCCCTGATATTTTTGGTGATGAGGCTAATCAGCCTCTGGATGTTGAAGCCGTTAAACTCAAATTTAGTGAGCTAGTTAAGCAAAGACAAGACAAGCAAAGGCAAAGCAAACAAGAAAAAAGTATTGAAGCATTAGCCGAAGGCTTCTTGACCATAGCCGTTGAGAACATGGCAAATGCTATCAAAAAAATATCCGTACAACGGGGCTATGATGTCACCGACTATACGCTGTGCTGTTTCGGTGGAGCAGGTGGACAACATGCCTGTTTAGTGGCCGATGCATTGGGGATGAAACGTATCTTCTTGCATGAATATTCAGGGGTGTTATCCGCTTACGGCATGGGCTTGGCGGATATTCGAAAGATTCGTCGAAGCAGCTTGCATGTAACGTTGCAACAACCCAATAGTGAGGTGATTACTTCAGCGCTAGCCATCTTATCTCAGCAAGTTTCAGATGATATTAACGAACAGCTAGAAGATCGCGCTTCGTTTGAATTGAGGTTTGAACAAACGCTACATTGCAAATATAACGGTTCAGATAGCACGCTTGAGGTAGCCGTCAATAATCAACCTGTTGAAACCTTGCAACGCCACTTTCACGAACAACATCATCAACAGTTTGGTTTTAGCAGTCTGGATAAAACGATAGTGGTGGCTAGCATTGAGGTAGAGGCTATTGCCAGTGAGTCGTCATCCCCGCAAAAGGCGAATAATGCGGATGCGCCAGTCAGTATCCGCAGTACAAAACCACACATGCACAAGTCTGTTTATATGCAAGGTAAGTGGCGACAAGTCCCGTTTTATCAGCGTGATGCGATTGCAATCCACCATGCTATTAAAGGCCCTGCAGTAATTCTGGAGAGCACGGGCACGATAGTAGTAGAAGCAGGTTGGCAGGCGGAACTGGATGATAATCGTCAGCTTGTTCTTATGCGTTATGGCTCTCAAACCCAATCACTACTCACGAGAAGCGATCAAAAAATCACGGTTGATCCTGTCAAACTCGAAGTCTTCAATAACTTGTTTATGTCTATCGCCGAGCAGATGGGTTTTGTGCTGGAGCAAACGGCGGTCTCCGTGAATATCAAAGAACGACTGGACTTCTCTTGCGCGATTTTTGATCCTGAAGGTAATTTGGTGGCCAATGCCCCACACATGCCCGTGCATTTAGGCAGTATGAGCGAGAGCATTAAGGCGGTCATCCATAAAAACATTCATGAGAGCAAGGGAAAGATCGAAGTAGGCGATGCGTTTATGCTGAATGATCCGTATAACGGCGGGACGCATTTGCCTGATATTACGATCATTCGACCTGTTTTTAGTCATGAGATTGAAGCGCTACAACAGACCAACAACGAGATTGTGTTTTACGTGGCTTCCAGAGGGCATCATGCCGATGTAGGTGGCGTAACACCTGGATCTATCCCGCCTAATAGCCAGAGCGTCGATGAAGAAGGCATTCTCATTGATAACTTCAAACTGGTTAAAGCAGGTGAGTTTCAGGAGCAAGCCGTGCGCGATTTGCTAACAGCGGGTGAGTACCCCGTGCGCAATATCGAATACAATATAGCGGATCTCAAAGCGCAATTAGCGGCTTGTGAAAAAGGCACTATCGAACTGGCGAAAGTCATCCAGCAATATGGCTTAAAAGTAGTTCAAGCCTATATGCGCTATGTACAGGACAACGCAGAGGAATCCGTCAGACGTGTTATTGCAACGCTACACAGCGGTAAGTTTTGCTACGAAATGGATGATGGCTGTCAGATACACGTCACCATTCAAGTAGACAAAGCAAAGCGTGAGGCGCGAATAGATTTTTCAGGAACGAGCGGACAGCATAAAGGCAATCTAAATGCACCGACTGCCATTACCAAAGCCGCAGTGCTTTATGTGTTCAGAACCTTGGTAGAAGATAGCATTCCTTTGAACGAGGGCTGCTTAAAGCCACTGAATATTATCATCCCCGAAGGCTGTATGCTCAATCCCAGCTATCCCTCAGCCGTAGTCGCAGGCAATGTCGAAACCTCGCAGTATATTGTTGATACGCTTTATGGCGCACTAGGTATTATGGCAGCCTCACAAGGTACGATGAACAATGTTACATGGGGCAACAGCCAATACCAATACTACGAAACCCTATGCGGTGGAGCAGGCGCAACGGCAAAAGCAGACGGGGCTAGTGCCGTGCATACGCATATGACCAACTCCCGATTAACCGACCCCGAAGTGCTGGAACAACGCTTTCCTGTCATGTTGGAATCCTTCTCCATTCGCACAGACTCAGCGGGTGCAGGTCAGCATCAAGGTGGGCAAGGCGTCATTCGAAAAACTAGGTTTTTGCAACCTATGACCGTTAATATTCTGTCAGGACATCGACGTATTGCGCCCTATGGTATGGAAGGAGGAGAACAGGGTGTAACGGGTGAGAATCAACTCATTCGTGCTGATGGTGGGGTGGAAGAGTTGTCGTTTAAAGATCAGGTTGAGGTTAAAAGTGGTGACGTGCTAGTGGTGAAGACACCTGGAGGTGGTGGGTATCAAGTTATTACTGAAAAATAAGAAAACCAGTTATAGACCAATCATCTATGATGAAACGCCGTTAATCTACCCATAGATATATTTTATTCCATCAATGGCTTTATATATGTGATTAATAACACTAATAAGTGTTTAGTTTATGAGCGTAGTCAATTACCCGTTATAAAATATACCAAAAGGGAAGTGTATGAATATTCAAGGTCAAAAGATCAACGTTGTATCTACAGTAAATACTACGACACCCAAAAAGCAGTTGGCAAATACAGTAAATACAAAAGAAAATAATGTTTTGTCATTACCTAAACCCGTTGCACAAGCACGCTCAGAGATTATTAAAACCACTGTATCAAGTCTTAATATTAGCTCATCCTACTCAGAGCAACAGCGCCTTGAATTTCTATCGGGAAAAGAATTTTTAACGATCAATAACGGAAAAATAACCTTTCAGCCCGGTGTCACTCCAAAGGGTGTGGCATACAATGCAACTTGGCAGACTCCAACGGGTGAAACCCGCTTTGGTGATGTGGTAAAGCATAACTTTAATGGAAAGACATCAGTGGCTTTTAGAGAGCTATCAACACAACAGTTTATGGCTTTAAAGGTCGATGTGGATGCTGAAACACTCTCTCTAAATGGAAAGCTTTATGGATGGGATAACGTACCTGTTCAGCCTGAACAGCCAACAGCTCCTGCTGACACTACAACAACCCAAGACTTGGCTTATCAACATGATTTTTTATCAGGAAAAGAATTTTTAACCAGCAATAATGGGAAGATAACCTTTCAGCCAGGCGTTACTCCAAGGGGTGTGGCGTACAATGCAACGTGGCAAACTCCAGCGGGTGAAACTCGTCTTGGTGATGTGGTAGAGCATAACTTTAATGGAGAGACATCAGTAGCTTTTAGAGAACTATCAACGCAACAATTTACGGCTTTACAAGTCGATGTGGATGCTAAAACGCTATCACTTGATGGGAATACTTATGGTTGGGGTTTTCTGCCTGCCTCATCTTCCAGTACAACAGATGCATCTAATGATCTTTTGAAGAAGTATGGTTTTTTACTTGGTAAAACATACGTTAGTCCCATTGCCGAAAAGAGGAGCTTTCCAGTCTCTAGCTCATAAGTTGATGTGCTGGATAGTTATAATATATTGCGAATTTCTCCAGGAGTTCTTGAAATATCTGGAGAGGTTTATTATGAGGCTTCTGAGTCAACCGAACTACAGAAGCAGCTAGACTTTTTGCAGGAAAGGAGTTTTTCAGCAGTAATAATGGAAAGTTAACTTTTTTTGAAATAAAAAATAATTTTTCTGGATGGAATGCTACTTGGGTGACTCCCGAAGGTGAATCTCGTAATGGAATAACCGTTATTGCAACCATCAATGGAAAAGAGACAGCTGCTTTTGTTGATGAAGCAACATTACTCTTTAGACCTAATATTCCCTTTCAGGTTGATATTGATAAAAAGCAGATTTTGTTTAATGGTCAGCTGTATGAGTATGGAAAGAAGCCTGGATAAGTAATACCTGAGTCCGTGACTTAATGCGGATAATAGGTCGTAAGGTATTGGTTTTTTAACCTCCGTGATGAATCAATAACTTGTGTCCTGTGCCGTGTGACGCATTTAAGTCAATTTTTAGGTCCAATCTTATTCTCAGTCCCATCCAGCATATTCTTAATGTTGCTTCGATGTCGCCAAAAAATGAGGAGCGTGATAAGCATCATACCTGCGGTGATAGAGCTATTGTGCATGACAAAGTGGAAATAGAGTGGCGTTAGCAAAGTGGCTATTAACGCAGCGAGCGATGATATTTTTAATACTTTGGCAATAAACAACCACGTTACAATCATCATTAAACCAGCTATCCAATTGATGCCTACATAAACGCCTATTGCTGTCGCTACGCCTTTCCCACCTTTGAATTTAAAGTAGATAGAATATAAGTGTCCCAAGAAGGCAGCTAGGCCGATAATCATTATCCATGTGTTATCCATGCCTGTTAGTTTGGCTACTAATACAGGGATCAAGCCTTTTAGCATATCGCCTATTAGCGTAAAAGCAGCCGCCTTCTTACCACCGTGGCGTAGTACATTGGTAGCACCTGGGTTTTTTGAGCCAACGGTTCGCGGGTCTGCCAAGCCCATTACTTTACAGGTGAGGATGGCGGTGGAGATCGAGCCTAATAAATAAGCCAGAATAGCTAAGATGTAGGGGAGAATTTCATCAGGCATGATTTTTTACCGCTTAATAAAGGTAGAATATGCGCATCTTAACAGCGGATGGCATTCAGGACACCTTAATTGACTAATCTCGTAACAAATCTATTTACAAGCACATCAGGGCAGGGCGAACCTTTGTGGGTTCTGCATGGCTGGGGGATGAATCACTCTGTCTGGTCGCCCGTCAAAAAGCAGTTGGAAGCGCACTATCGGGTGACTTGGTTTGATTTGCCCGGGCATGGACAAAGTAACGGGGTGTTATTCAAAGGTTTAGATGAAGTCGTGGAACTTATTGCCGAGAACTTACCTGTTGATCCCATTCATATAATGGGCTGGTCGTTAGGTGGCTTGATAGCACAACGTATAGCCGTGCGCTATCCGCAAAAAGTAAAATCATTAATGCTTATCGCTACAAGCCCTAGCTTTGTCGCTCGTGATCAATGGGTTCATGCGATGTCCGTGAATGTGCTGGAAGGTTTTGTTGATAGCTTGGAAAAAGATTTTGAACTAACGATTAAGCGTTTTTTATCGTTGCAGTTTATGGGTGTAAAAGGGGTTCAAGCGGATGTAAAAAAAATCAGGGCTGATATTTTAGTTAACCCTCCAAACATGGATGCCTTACGAGCAGGTTTGGCGGTGTTAAAAAATACGGATTTAAGAGAAGCTAGTATTGCTTGCCCTAAGTTATGGGTGTTAGGCGCATTAGATAAGTTAGTCCCTGTGTCTGTTGAGCGTGATATAGCGGTACACGACCTACAGGATAAGACATCCATCCGTATTATAGACAAAGCAGGACATGCGCCTTTTATTTCGCATCCTGATGAGTTTGTGCGTACTATACGCGACTTTTCAAACTCGCTTATCGCTGGAAATACCTGATGGTAGATAGTATTGACTCTCATGACCCGCATAACCCAAAAGACTCGGAGCAGTTTCATCTAGATGCTAAGAAGCGTCGTCAAGGATTTGAAAGAGCGGCTGACACCTATGATGCCGCCGCCGTATTACAGCGTGAAGTGGGTGATCGTTTATTGCAACGGCTAGAGTACATCAAACAAACGCCATCAAGCGTCTTAGACTTGGGGGCGGGTACGGGCTATATCAGCAAAGATTTATTGCAACGCTACCCTAAATCCAAATTGGTCGCAGTAGACATCGCGCAAAGTATGTTGAAAAAAACACAACAGCACCGCCATTGGTTAAGAAAACCTGCTGTGGTTTGCGCAAGTGCTGAAGCTCTACCGTTTACGGATGATGCGTTTGATATGGTCATTTCGAACCTAATGTTCCAATGGTGCGAAGACTTACCCCGTGTTTTTATGGGAGTGAACAGAATTCTTAAAGGAAATAGTTTATTTACCTTTACTACCTTTGGCCCTGATACGATGCGCGAGCTACGTGAAAGTTGGAGCCAAGTGGATGATTATGAGCATACCAGCACTTTCCAAGACATGCATGACGTAGGTGATGCCTTGATGAAATCGGGTTTTCAGCAACCTGTTGTTGATACTGAGGTTATTACATTGACTTATCAATCCCTCAGCGATTTGATGAAGGATTTGAAGCATATTGGTGCGACTAATGCATCGACTAATAGAAACCGAGGTCTAACGGGAAGACAGAAATTTAAAGCGTTAGAAAAAGCCTATCAAACATTTCGAACAGAAGAGGGCTTATACCCTTTAACTTACGAAGTTGTGTATGGTCATGGCTGGGCGCAAGCAGCGGTAGAGGTTATGGGTGGTGCCAGAATCATCCCGATAACTGAGATTAAGGAAACTCTGAACAAGTCATGAGTGTTTTCTCGTTTTAATGAGGCGCAATAAAGGACTAATTGTCAAAAGAAATTCACAGATGATCACACTCACCTCTGATTGGTTTATCCGCTACAAATTCTTTAACTCACTCTTCTTAGGCTTGAGTGTGGGTGCTATTTTCACACTTTATTCACCACTACAGCCGTCTATTTATTCATTAGGTGGAATATTTCTTGCGGTAGCTATGCTCATTGTAGCTAGGCTGTATCACCATATACTTAATGCTCATTGGTTTTTTCGCATTTCATTGTGGGTTGAAGTGATACTGCTTGTAGCAATGATGTATTTTCTGCTATTTCCCTATACTTATCAAACGGCACTTGTTATCTATATGGGCTATCAAATTACTTTTGTGTTTGGTTCTTATTTAGTAAGAGCTGAAACGCTATTACTCGAAAAAGATACACTTTTAATCCGATTGGATACGGCTAAACAGACTGGGTATTTAGTGGGTATGGGAGGCTCTTATGTGTTTTATGAACTGCTAAACCATTATGGTATAGAAGAAAAGCAGGCTCAAGTTTACGACCTGCATTTTCTGCTGATTGCTATCGAGCTTATTGTTATTGTGCTTATATTTAAAAGCTTTAAACGTAGCTGAAAGTAACTACTCAGCTTGCACTCGTGTTGCCCGATTTCTGCGTAGAAAGTGCTCATTTATACTTAAAGAGACTTTTGCACGAAAGATATGACGGATTAAAATGGCTTGAATTCCCTCTATCTCTGCTAAAAACTCGGCCAATAGCTCGGCTATTACCCTCTTTTTTAGCAAAAATAGAGAAAATTACGCTCATTTTTCTCTCGCCATCCTTTCATGCAAAGGTCTCTTATAAACCCCACGCTTTCGCCTTGAACTCGAACAACACGAGCATAATCTGAGCAGTCACGGATTATGCTGAATAGTTGCTCTAGAACTACATTCTTTCTAAGGTCTCAATACCCAACAAATCTAACCCTGTTTTCAGCGTATTAGCTGTCAATTGTGCCAACTGTAATCGGCTTTCTTTAACTTCAACTGCTACACCTTCTTTTAGGATTGGGCAGGCTTCGTAGAACGTCATAAAGTTGCCTGCCAACTCGAATAAATAATTACACAAGAAGTTAGGCATTCCATCTTTAGCAACACTTTGTATGGCATCAGAGAATTGCAGTAATTTAAGTGCTAACTGATGTTCAGCAGGTTCGTTAATAATTACATCAGCTTGCGCGTTGTAATTTTCTACCTTGCGGAAAATACTACTAATCCGTGCATAAGCATATTGCAGGTAAGGCGCAGTGTTACCTTCAAAACTCAGCATCGTATCCCAATTAAAGATGTAATCAGAAGTCCTGTTTTTTGATAAATCTGCATACTTTACAGCGCCCATGCCAACGATATTGGCAATGGTTTTACGCTCTGTTACATCAAGCGTAGGATTCTTTTCAGAAACGAGGTCAAAGGCTCTTTGCTCGGCTTCTGTTAGTAAATCAACTAGCTTGGTTGTACCACCAACACGGGTTTTAAAGGGTTTGCCGTCGTTACCCATCATCGTGCCGAAAGCCATGTGTTCTAGTGAGGTATCTTCATTTACAAAACCGGCCTTTTTAGAAATACTAAAGACTTGTTTTAGATGTAGATTCTGACGTGCATCAACAAAGTACAGCATTCTTGAAGCCTTTAATGCGTGCTGACGATATTTAAGTGCTGCTAAATCAGTTGTTGCATAGAGATAGCCACCATCTGATTTTTGTACTATAGCGGGCAGGATACTGTCGTCCTTGCCTTTGAATTCTTCCAAAAACACACACTTCGCACCGTTATCTTCGGTGAGTAAACCTGCCTTGTCCAAGTCGCTAATCACAACAGGTAACTCGTCGTTGTAAGAGCTTTCGGGTTTCACATCGGCACGGCTTAATAGCACATTTAATTTACTATAAACGTCTTCACAATGCTGTAGTGAAATCTCAATAAACTGTTGCCAATGCGTTAGGCACTCTTCATCACCTGCTTGTAACTTCACCACATAATTTCTGGCGGATTCTGCAAAAGTTTCGTCTTCATCGAAACGAATTTTGGCTTCACGGTAGAAGGTTTCCAAATCGGATAATTGCAAACCAAGTTCGCTATCGGGTTGATCAATCATGTGTGCGATTAACATACCAAACTGCGTACCCCAATCTCCGACATGGTTTTGACGTATTACGTTATGACCTTGAAAGCTTAATACCCGCGCAACCGCATCCCCAATAATGGTGGAACGTAAATGCCCAACGTGCATTTCTTTGGCGAGGTTCGGGCCAGAATAATCAACCACAATGGTTTGAGGTTGCTGAGCTTTATCTACTTGATCAGTTTTGTTATTAAGTACATTTTTGGCTTGTTGCGCTAACCAGTCGTTCGACAGATGGATATTAATAAAGCCTGGACCCGCAATTTCTATTTTCTCAACGATCTCTGCTAAGTCGCCCGATTTCTCAAGAATCTCAACAACCGTAGTTGCTAGCTCACGAGGGTTCATCTTCAATTGCTTGGCTACTCCCATGATGCCATTGGCTTGATAGTCACCAAACTCAGGTCGGTTTGAAGGCTTGATCACGGCTGGTGCGTTGTCGGGAGCGCCCGCTTGTTGCATGGCTTGGCTGATAGGTTGATCAAGCTGTTGAATAATATTCATGGGGTCTGCGTGTTCTATATGGTTAATAAGAGAAAAAGGATTTTACCCTGTTTTGGTGAGTCAGCAAGCATCACTGTGTAACGATAAGTACCTTTATTGAATTTCTTTGATATATCTATCAGGCTAGGCTTGCTCAACAAGACGCTTTGATACATAATTGCGCGCTCACTATTTAGGGTGCTTTAGTCTCTCAAATTAAACCCCAGATTACATTATGGTGACGCACATTGGTTCTTTCGCGACGATAAGCTGTGAACTCCGCCAGGCCCGGAAGGGAGCAACGGTAGCAGTGGATTCGAGCGCCGAAATGTGGCTAGTGTGGGTCGCCACTACCCTTCCTTAATCTTTTGTAACTACTCAGCTTACCCTCTACTTTGCCCAATAGCTGCGTTGAAAGTGCTCATTTATACCTATAAACTGCGCGCTTTCGCCTTGCTCTTGAACAAAGTAGAGGGCAATCTGAGCAGTTACAATCTTTTAAACACTTCCCAAGTATTCTTTCTATTTCTCGTTGTCTATTATTGATACGAACAAAATACTGAGCCTGATGCTTTTCTGCTATATAATCCTGTTTTCTCAATTAAGTTAATCTCCTCTCTATGAGTTACCAAGTCCTCGCAAGAAAATGGCGACCACAAAACTTTAAAGAAATGGTCGGCCAGCAACACGTCTTGCAAGCGCTATCGAATGCGCTCGATGAGGAGCGTCTACATCATGCCTATTTATTTACGGGTACGCGTGGAGTCGGTAAAACCACAATCGCACGTATTTTAGTAAAATGCTTAAACTGCGAGAAAGGGATAACCTCAACGCCTTGTGGCGAATGCTCCAGCTGTAAAGAGATTGCCGAAGGCCGTTTTGTTGACTTGATTGAAGTCGATGCAGCGTCGCGTACCAAAGTAGAAGATACCCGCGAGTTATTAGAAAACGTACACTACGCCCCCACGCGTGGACGTTTTAAAGTCTACCTGATAGACGAAGTACACATGCTTTCAGGACATAGCTTTAATGCGCTATTAAAAACACTAGAAGAACCACCACCTCATGTGAAGTTCTTGTTTGCGACGACTGATCCACAAAAATTACCGGTTACGATCCTGTCGCGTTGTTTACAGTTTAATCTGAAAAGAATGCCAATTGACCTAATCACCGGTCATTTAGAAGCCATTCTAAAAGCAGAAGATGTGGGTTTTGATGAGCCATCATTACGACTATTAGCAAGGGGTGCTGATGGCAGTATGCGTGACGCCTTAAGCTTGATGGATCAAGCAATTGGTTACGGTGGTGGCGCTCTAAAAGAAAATGAAGTGCGTGATATGTTGGGTACGATATCGCACGATTGGCTCTATACGCTTATTAATGCGGCGATTGATGGTGATGGTAAAAAACTGCTGGATACCGTCGAAGATATGGCGGGACAAGTGCCAGATTTTGAAGCGGCCGCTGATGGGTTGATTTCTTTATTGCATCAGGTGGCAGTACAGCAGGCTGTCCCGGAGATTGAGCAAAGCGATGAGTATGTTACCCAATTAGCCACTAAAATGGCGATGGAAGATGTGCAGCTTTATTATCAAGTTGCACTAAATGCAAGACGTGATTTGCCGCTATCACCTGATCCACGTGCAGGTTTTGAAATGTTGTTATTACGCATGATGACGTTTAGACCGTTACAGGAAAATGAAGTACCCGAGCTATCCAGCGAGTTGGCTACTGAACAAATAGAGGCAAAAAAAAAACTAACTGATTCGGAGCCTGGCTCTGGAATTAGCAGTAAAAATACAGCTGAGGCTGTTGATAAGTCTGTCATTCAAAATGAAGAAAAACAGGCAAATGCACAGCAACAAATTGTAGAGCCTAAAGCACCGCAAGCACCTAAAGTGGAAAAGGTTACAGAAAGACTAGAAACTGAAATTTACTCAGAAAATCCAGCGCCTCCACCGCCCATAGCTGAGTCAGTAATGCCCGACTCAGTTACGCCTGTTGAGGTAGTGGCGTCTACTGAAGCAAAGACTAAATCAAGTGCAATACAGGCAATACCAGACGAGGTCGCCCAGAAATCGGGGGAGTGGGATTGGCACGAAGTAACCGCTACACTACAATTAAAGGGAATGGTGGCTCAGCTGGCAAACCATTGTTTGCTTGAAAAATATGAGGATGGAACGGTACACCTCCTACTAGATCAAGAAGGTGAGCAGTTACGCACTGATACGACCGAATCAGATTTGCAACAAGCACTGGCGAAGTTTTTTAATCATCCCGTAACATTAAAAATCACCGCGACTAAAGTAACGACAGAAACGCCTGATAGACGACATACAAGGCTTAGTAACGAACGTCAGCAACAAGCAGAACAGAAGATCATTGATGATCCTTTTGTGAAAGAGCTACAAGCAGAACTGGATGCGGAAATTGTGCGTGGTTCTATAAAGATTAAGAAAAATAGCTAGTACATCAACCCGTTTAATAAAGTGTCGGTATATTGAAAGACAAGGTTGTAGGTTGGCGGTGACGAAGGAACCCCAACAAATACAGTTGTGTTGGGCTTCGTGCCTCAGCACCAACCTACATGTTAACTTTTGCAGATATAGTCATTTTAAACGGGTTGCTGTACTAGTTATTCGTTAGTAATAAAATAGCTCTCTTTAGAAATAACAAAATATTAAATTAGGAAACAATTATGATAGGAAAAGCTGGATTAGGTGGCTTAATGAAGCAAGCCCAGAAAATGCAGGAAGACATGCAAAAAGCACAAGCTGAAATCGCACAGATGGAAGTAACAGGTGAATCAGGTGGTGGCTTAGTGTCGGTAGTACTTAACGGCGCACACGAATGCAAGCGTGTAAGCATTGACGATAGTCTAATGGACGACGACAAAGAAATGATCGAAGATCTGGTTGCCGCAGCGATGAACGATGCAGCACAGCGTATGGCAGCTGCTAGCGAAGAGAAAATGTCGGGTGTCACTTCTGGTATGAATTTACCTGGTGGAATGAGCCTGCCGTTCTAATTGGATTAGGTTATCTACCATGGAAGAAACCTCGCTACTAAAGGACCTGATTGACTCGCTCAAATGTTTACCTGGCGTAGGCGCACGTACCGCCCAACGTATGGCATTTCATATCCTTGAAAATGAACGGTCAGCAGGTAAGCAATTAGCTGAGGCTTTATCTACCGCCATTGATAAAGTGGGTAATTGTAGTGAGTGTCGTACACTGACTGAAAATGAGCGGTGTCGTATCTGTGCGAATCCTGCTCGTGATCGAACACAACTGTGTATTGTTGAGAGTCCATCAGATGTACTAGCTATAGAACAATCGGCTCATTTTAGAGGGACTTACTTTGTTTTACTGGGTAAGTTATCGCCTTTAGACGGTATTGGGCCAGAAGATTTAGGGCTGGATCAGCTTGAACTGAGGCTGGATGAAGGCGATATAAAAGAGCTAATATTAGCGACAAACCCTTCTGTAGAAGGTGAAGTTACTGCCCACTACATCAGTCAATTAGCGGCTAAACGTGATATTAAAACGACAAGAATAGCTCATGGTGTACCCATTGGTGGCGAATTGGGTTACGTGGATAGTGGAACGTTATCTCATGCTTTTGAAGGGCGTAGAAATTATTAGGAGTTATGATGTCAGATTGCCTATTTTGTAAAATAGTAGCTGGGGAAATCCCCGCAGAGTTATTATATGAGGATGATCACGTGGTAGCTTTTAAGGATATTAATCCACAGGCGCCTATGCACCATCTCATCATACCCAAGAAACATATCTCTACTATCAATGATTTGACCATTAATGATGAAGCTTTAATAGGCAAGATGTATTTAGCAGCTAAAGCGCTGGCGGAAAAAGAAGGTGTTGAGGATGATGGCTATAGAACCGTGATGAACTGTGGTGAATCTGGGGGGCAAACTGTTTTTCATATACATTTACATGTATTAGCGGGTCGAAATATGCAATGGCCACCGGGTTAATTTTTATGTCATTGTACAGAATGATTTCAAAAGCATACCGCTTGTGGCTACTTCTCGTATCTAAATGAAACCTTTAATAAATTGAGCTACCCTATAAATAATAGTAACTTAGCTTGATTTTAACCACTGGTCATATTAAACTTAAAATCAAACTATTTTATCGGGCAGGGCATTCATCTTATAGTTACTATCGCTTATCTGGCTCGGCTAATATTTAGGTATATAATTTCATAGTATTTATTACATGCATAACTTATGCATTCATAGAAAAAGCATAGCAAAAGGGTTTTCAATCATGATCAAAAAAACGATATTAGCCAGCACTATACCCGTGCTGATGTTCAGCGGTGTTGCACAAGCAAGTGTTGCACAAATTGTTTCTCTCAACGGTAAAGCAGTTGTAGAAAGAGCGACTCATAAATATGTGGCACAGCGTGGAATGGTTCTTGAAGAAGGCGATATTGTTCGTTCTTTAAATGGAAACGTTAAGCTTAAATACGCTAATTGTGTAGGCTCTGTTGAAGCTACTCAAGAAGTGGAAGTATCTGCAACAAGCCCTTGTGCGACGGCAAAAGCGGCTAAAGCTTCAGATCTTAGCGAAGTAGCCACTAAGGAATACAAAATTCAGCGAATTGATAGCAATCTAGCTGAAGCAACATGTAATGCATGTAAGGTAGATCTTGCTAGTGCTCCTATTGTCCCCGGGTTTGGTAATTTGCTTCCAGGTCTAGCAGGTGCTGCTGGTGTAGCGGGTGCAGTTGCTGGTAGTAAGAGCGGTAGTAATAGTAATACCGCGGTAACCCCTCAGCCATAATAGCTAACTTATAAAACAAGTAAATAAAAGGCAGAGTTTAACTCTGCCTTTTTTGTTTTATTTTCCAATAGGCGGCTTTAGCCCGCACGGATGTGCGATAGCCCGTGGTTAAAACCACCGTCTTTTAGACGCTTTCTCTTTCAGTCGGCGGTTTAGTCCGCCGATAGAGCGATGTATCATCG
>JALXAX010000094.1 GCA_026991755.1 Thiotrichaceae bacterium
TGGAGGGAACTTTGTCTATTCCAGGAACAGATTCCTAGCATTGAACAGCCCTGATTAGATACTGACACGCTGACTAATCGCATCAACCAGCCTCTGAGTCGCGCCCTGATTCCCCTTAATCATTGCCAAACCTGCATCACCAGCTATTCGTCGCCTATTTTTATCCGTTAGTAACATTAGTGCCATTGACGTCAATTCATGAACATCATCTGCCACCATAGCTGCATTATCGACTTGAAGCCGCTCAAAAGTGGTGGTGAAATTAAATATATGAGGGCCGCTAATCACTGCTACAGAACAAGCGAGAGGCTCAAGTGGGTTATGCCCACCAGTAGGTACTAAACTGCCTCCCATAAATACAACATCGGCAGTGGCAAACCATGACATCATTTCCCCCATGCTATCACCCAACACCACTTCGGCATTTTCATCGAAAGATGTACCATCGCTTCTACGTTGCAGAGTGTATCCCCTAGCTTGTACCAGGTCGGCAACGTCAGAAAATCTTTCAGGGTGACGAGGCACTATCACCAATAATAAGTCACTGATAGTTTTCTTAAGGTTTTTATACATATCCAGGACTAGACTATCTTCACCTTCATGGGTGCTTGCAGCCACCAGCACAAGCCTCTGTTCACCCCATTGATGTTTAAAGTCTGCTCCTTGTTGGCGATCAGCATCTGACAACTCAATATCAGATTTAATATCACCCAACACTTCAATCCTTTTCACTGCATCTTCTTGTTTGCTAAACAGAGCTTTAAAATTGGCTTCATCTTGATTATTTCGACAGGCGATTAATGATGCATCCTTCAAAACAGCATTAATAAAGCCTTTTACTTTAAGATAGCTTTGTTTAGATCGAGTCGATAAGCGTGCATTGGCTAGTACAACGGGGATATTTCGCTGATGACAGCTATGCCATAAATTAGGCCATATCTCTGTTTCCATACACACCACAATCTCTGGTTTGATGGTCTGTAAATAACGATTAACTAGCACAGGAATATCATAAGGAAAATAGTGATGAAGCACTCTGTCACCGAATAAACGCAATACAGTATCGGAACCAGTTGGGGTGGTGGTGGTCACCAATATGGCTTTTTCACCATAACGCTCTAATAGCTTTTCTATCAGAGGCTTGGCCGCAATCGTTTCACCCACTGATACGGAATGCAGCCAAACTTTTATCGTTGTTTCAGGCGAAGGAATAAACGCAAACCGTTCTGCTATGCGTTGTCGATAGGCAGGACTAATCCTACTTTTCCACAATAAACGCAATACAATCACGGGAATCAACAAACACAATAGAAATGTATAAATAAATCGCATATTCGAGAAGCATGACGCAGTCAGCTCAATCCGCTATACTGCGCCCTTTTGATTAGTCAGAACCTTGTTATAGGCATCTCTCTTAATTGTCTTTTTCGCTCAATACAGCGTTGGATAATTTCTTGCGATCCTTTGTACCCTTACGCACATTGTGGTTCCCAAAAATCATCAGTCATAAACCGAAACGAATACACAAATTAATAGAGGCGCCCCTATGAAAGTAGAAATTAAAAAAGCCGTAACTTTGGCTTACACACTCACTGATACTGACGGTAATATACTGGATAAAGCCGATGCAAACGAACCTTTTATGTACTTGCATGGTACAGGTGGCGTTATCCCAGGTCTTGAAAAAGCACTAGATGGCAAAGCCGTTGATGATCAGCTAACTGTTAACCTAAAAGCCGCTGAAGCTTATGGTGACTACTCTGATAAATTAACTTCTGATGTACCAAAAACGATGTTTGAAGGGGTAGAAGAGAAAGACATGTTCGTCGGCGCACAATTTCACGCTGAAACGGATCAAGGTATGCAAGTTGTGACAGTAAAGGCGATCAATGAAGATACCATTACAATTGATGGGAACCATCCTATGGCAGGAAAAGATCTTAACTTTGACGTGACTGTCTTAGCCGTTCGCGATGCTACAGAAGATGAATTAGCACATGGACATATCCACGCTGGTGGTCATGATCATAAACATGATGAAGGTGACTCTTGCTGTGGCGGCGGTTGTGGTGGTTAGATCAACAACCCATTGTTATTGAATAATAATTTTAAGTTAACAATACAAAATGCTAAATATAAAAAAGGGAGTCACTAGACTCCCTTTTTTATTGCTGTAAATAGAGAATATTACGAAGCAATTCGATGATTAGCGGGAAACATATTAGCAATACGGCTTGCCATGCTATCTTGGCGATAAGATATTTCACGCACTTCGGGTCTATTCACGAACTCATTGAGCTTGATGCCATCCAGAAACTCGTACAAACGCTCACTCAAATCTTGCCATAAATTATGTGTTAAGCACTGCTTGCCACCGTGGCAATCTGCCTTTCCAGAACAACCTGTTGCATCAATACTCTCATCCACCGCCACGATAATATTAGCAACGCTAATCTGTGAAGCAGGTTTACCCAAACGATAACCACCGCCAGGCCCTCTTACACCTTCAACCAATCCATGTTTACGCAATTTCGAAAACAACTGTTCTAGGTAAGAAAGAGAAATACCCTGGCATTTTGAAATATCAGCCAGAGTCACTGGGCCATCTATATCATGTATGGCAAGATCCATCATTGCGGTAACAGCGTATCGACCTTTTGTTGAAAGTTTCATGTGGTTCCTTTTGTCCTCTGAGTTAGCTTAAAAGAGCCTCTGAATAAGTCATGGTTCGTTTTCCTGAAATCAGGAGGCTGTCCGAGAACTAAGAAACTACTGCAAATCCCATGAGCATCATAATCTGACCTTATTGAAATCGTTAAATAGAACAACTATTCGTCTCATTCAATAAACCCAGCTTATGATACTCCTGTGATTTTCGCTACGTTTCTAGTTCTTGGACAGCCTCCTAAGATCCGAGCAGACTTAAACAGTGATTCATTAGGGGTGTTTGGGAAGCTAACTTTGTATCTTTAAAAACTACAATATAGAATAACCAAGCAAACTAGTCAAGAATTACTAAGCGTTATTTCATACTATTTTACTAGGTTTTTATAAACAACTGATTAAATATGAAATTTAACTATTCTTGAAAGTAGCACTAAGCAGACGAGCGGTAATATCGACCACAGGAATCACTCGATCATAAGACATTCGTGTGGGTCCAACCACACCCAAAACACCAATAGAACCATCTTCTGTTTGGTAGGTAGAAGTGACTAGACTACAATCGTCAAATGCTTGATAGCCCGACTCATTTCCAATAAATATTTGCACACCATCTGCTTCCAGTGCGGTGTTTAATAAACTTAGCATCTGGCGCTTTTCATCAAAGGCGCCAAATAAATCACGAAGCGTCCCCCTATCAGACAAATCATCACATTGGATAAGATTATTTTGCCCTGCCATGACGACTTCATTTTGCGACTCGGTATCTAGATTATCAAACGCCTGATCCGCCAGTTCAATCGCATTACGCATCGTCTGATCTACGGTATCGTAAACATCACGCATATCGTTCAATAGCTTTTCTTTTACTTGTTGTAGCGTCTGACCTTCTAAAGTTTCATTAAGATAATTAGTCGCTTGTTGCAACTCTGAAAGACTATATTCACGTTTCACTTCAAGTAATTTGTTTTGAATTTCTCCGTCAGTGAGTACTAATACCACCAGAACTTGTTTTGCCGACAAACGTATAAACTCAATACGACGGATACCCACATGCTCACGACTCGGCAACGTGACGATACCGGCTAACTGAGTAATGCCTGATAACAAATTAGAAGCAGAGTGAATAAGATCGGTAGGGTTGCTCCACAAGTCAATATGGCCTTGCATTTGCAACAATGTTTTATCATCTAAGGCTTGAACGCTAACTAATGAATCAACAAAAACACGGTAGCCTTTAGGGGTTGGAATACGTCCTGCTGAGGTATGAGGAGCATGGATCAAACCCATATCTTCAAGGTTTGCCATAGCATTGCGAATAGTCGCGGAGCTAAGAGATAGTCCACTTTGATTGGCTAATGCCGTCGATGCGATGGGTTGACCGCTATCTATATATTGCTCAATCAGAACCTTTAACAGATGTTTTGCTCTTTCGTTTAACTCTGGAAAAGATTCAGTTGATTTTGTCATAACCCTAATATATTTGCGAAAGCCAATATATCAAGGCTTGACGCGCTATTACAGACCACTTACTGCGATTTACAGCCATTTATACGAGAGATTCAATACGATCCATTGCTTTTTGAAGGTTTTCCATACTAGTCGCATAAGAGATACGAATATAACCAGGCATACCAAAAGCAGCACCAGGCACTAGCGCCACACCCGCTTCTAACAACTTGGTTGCAAGCTCAGTATCATTCTCGACGCCATCCATACGCGCAATCATTTCCTCAACATTGGGGAAGCTATAAAACGTACCATCAGAAGGAATACAACGCATGCCAGCAATATTGTTTGCACGCTCAACCACATAATTATGGCGCTCTTCAAACGCAGTCAACATGGTTTGTATAAAGCCTTGATCACCATTAAGCCCTGCAGCGGCAGCGACTTGTGCAATAGAACACGGGTTAGAGGTGCTTTGCCCTTGTACCTTTTTCATGGCTTGGATTAACGTCTTTGGACCACCCGCAAAGCCAATTCGCCAGCCCGTCATAGCATAAGCTTTTGATACTCCATTGAACACCACGCAACGATCAGCCAATTCTGGCGTAGCATTAAGAATATTTACAAACTTGTTACCACCAAAAAGGATATGTTCATACATATCATCCGTAGCCACAACAATATTAGGATGTTTAAGTAAGACTTCACCTAAAGCTGCCAGCTCTTCTTTACTATAAGCAACACCTGTGGGATTAGAGGGGCTGTTGATAAAGAATAAGCGCGTTTTTGGTGTAATCGCAGCTTCAAGCTTCTCAGCAGTTAGCTTAAAGTTTTCATCAATACCTGCTTCAACGTAAACGGGCACACCACCTGCTAGTGTCGCCATATCAGGGTAGGACACCCAGTACGGTGCAGGTACGATAACCTCATCGCCATCATTCAATAGCGCTTGGCAAAGATTATATAAACATTGCTTACCACCTGTTGATGCCAGCACTTGGTCAAGCTCGAAGTTTAAACCATTATCACGTTTAAACTTGTCAACAATCGCCTGTTTTAATTCAGGGATGCCATCCACGGGGGTATAACGTGTTTTACCATCCCTGATAGCTTGTATGCCAGCTTCACCGATAAAGTCGGGGGTATCAAAATCTGGCTCCCCTACTCCTAGGCCAATAATATCTTTACCTTCAGCTTTCAGCCTTTGTGAAAGTGCTGATATAGCAAGAGTTTGTGAAGGTTTAACACGTTGAATACGATCTGATAACTGTATAGTCAAAGTAATAGCTCCGCTGAGAATAAGGGTATGAGACCTTTGCATGGAAGTATGGCGAGAGAAAAAAGAGCGTAATTTTTCAGATTTTGTCTAAAAAGAAGGGTAATAGCCGAGCTATTGGCTGAGTTTTTAGACAAAATATGGGAAATTTAAGCGTTATTTATCCGTCATATCTTTCGTGCGAAGGTCTCGGTATAAAACGATGATACTATTATCACTTACTTAAAACCACCCATAAACGCTCTATAAGATGTCAGAACAATTATTTAAATTACACTCGAAATATAGTCCAGCAGGTGACCAACCCACAGCCATTGAGAGCCTTGTCGGTGGCTTAAATGATGGCTTGTTGCACCAAACATTATTAGGTGTAACTGGATCAGGTAAAACCTACACCATTGCGAAGGTCATCGAAAAAACACAACGTGCCACGATTATCATGGCACACAACAAAACGCTAGCCGCACAGTTATATGGCGAGATGAAGGAGTTCTTTCCTGATAACGCGGTAGAATATTTTGTTTCTTATTATGACTATTATCAGCCAGAAGCTTATGTACCCGCATCGGACGTCTATATCGAAAAGGACGCTTCTATAAATGATCACATTGAGCAAATGCGGCTCTCTGCCACAAAAGCCTTATTAGAAAGACAAGACGTAATTCTGGTAGCGACGGTCTCTGCCATCTACGGTTTGGGTGATCCCAAATCTTATCTAAAAATGATGATGCATCTAGACCGTGGGGACAAAGTAGATCAGCGTTCTATTATCCGAAAGTTAGCCGAATTACAGTACACACGTAATGATGTCGAGCTTAGCCGAGCCACTTACCGCGTTAGAGGTGATGTGATTGACATACACCCTGCGGAATCAGATAAAGAAGCCATTCGGATTGAGCTGTTTGATGATGAAATCGAACAGTTAAGCTTTTTCGATCCGCTAACAGGCGAAGTATTACGGCGCACTCCACGCCTGACGGTTTACCCGAAAACGCACTATGTAACTCCACGCGAGGTACTGCTAGAAGCCGTTGAGAAAATCAAAGCCGAACTCAAAGAGCGACTAAAAACATTGCGTGATGATAATCAGCTAGTAGAAGCTCAACGCTTGGAACAACGCACCCAGTTTGATATTGAGATGATCATAGAGCTAGGCTATTGCTCAGGTATCGAGAATTATTCACGCTATTTGTCTGGGCGTAATCCAGGTGAAGCACCACCTTGTTTATATGACTATTTGCCTGATGATGCACTGGTGGTTATCGACGAATCACACGCCACCGTGCCGCAAATCGGAGCGATGTATAAAGGTGATCGCTCACGTAAAGAAAATCTGGTCAATTATGGTTTTAGACTCCCTTCCGCGCTAGACAACCGCCCTCTTCGCTTTGATGAATTTGAGAAGATGATCCCGCAATGCATTCATGTATCAGCAACACCGGGCGAATACGAAGAAAAGCACTCTGACAATATTGCCGAACAGGTAGTACGCCCGACGGGACTGATCGACCCAGAAATTGAAATCCGTCCTGTAGCCAGCCAGGTTGATGATGTGATGTCGGAAATTAGCAAACGTGCTGAAATGAACGAGCGCGTGTTAGTCACCACACTAACCAAGCGCATGGCGGAGGACTTAACTGATTACTTGTTAGAGCATGATATACGCGTACGTTATTTACATTCAGACATCGACACGGTTGAGCGCGTTGAAATCATTAGAGATTTACGGCTAGGTGAATTTGATGCACTTATAGGTATCAACCTGTTACGTGAAGGGCTGGATATGCCAGAAGTTAGCCTGGTCGCTATTTTAGATGCCGATAAACAAGGCTTTCTGCGTTCAGAACGTTCTTTAATCCAAACTATTGGGCGTGCCGCAAGGAACATAAAAGGCAAAGCGATTCTCTATGGCGATACGGTCACCCCTGCCATGCAAGCAGCTATTGATGAGACAGCACGCAGGCGCGAAAAGCAGTTAGCGCATAATGAAAAATATAACATTACGCCTCAAACGATCAACAAGAAAATTGCCGATATTATGGAAGGTGCTTATGGTAGTAGCATTGCTTCTAAGTCTCGTAAGAAACTCGCTGAAGTTAACGAGGGTAAGACCAACTATCGAAGCTTATCACCTGATCAAGCCTTGAAAAAAATAGCTAAACTTGAAAAGAAAATGTTTGAACATGCTAAGAATTTAGAGTTTGAAGAGGCCGCTGCAACCAGAGATGAGATTAGTACGTTGAAGGAGCAAGTCTTTGTTGGATAGTTTGCATGCGGTTCTAGCTCTACTGAAGAGGCTGTGAAATTGTGCTTCCTGTTAATGCAATTGATCATTAATAATTTAGACCCTACATTAAGGTTGACTGAAAGCCCCCAATCAAGCAATGTTCTGTGATCAAACCTATTTAATTCCCATTAACTCTATTTGCCAATCATTATGCCCATCAGCACTACTTTCAAAACCATAGGCATCTTCACCAAACAACACGATGAACGTATTGATGAGACGCTAAAAACGTTAATTGCTCATCTCAAACCGCATGATGTCGCTATCATGGTGGATGAATCAGGCGCAAGAATTTGCAGCCTTGATGGCTACTGTCATGAAGAAATGATGCAACAAATAGACTTAGCTATCGTGGTAGGCGGTGATGGCACGTTACTACGTACGGGAAGAATACTAGCTAATTACAACATCCCTATTCTTGGCATAAACTTGGGGCGCTTGGGCTTTTTAGTAGATGTGTCGCCTGTTGATATGGGCATTATCATTGACCAGGTTCTCTCAGGCGAATACCTAAAAGAAGAACGTACTTTATTAAAAGCACAGGTTTTCCGTGGTGAGGAACTACTTGGAGGAGATGACGCGCTCAATGACGTAGTGTTTCATGTCAGAAACGAAGTCCGCATGATTGAATTTACCACGCATATTAATGACACCTTTGTTAATACGCAACGTGCGGATGGTATTGTTATCGCCACACCCACAGGCTCTACTGCGTATTCACTGTCATCAGGCGGCCCCATTCTTCACCCTGGTTTAGATGCGGTGATATTAGTACCTATTTGCCCACATACGCTTAGCCATCGCCCCATTGCCATACAAGCCAGTGATACCATTAAAATAGCCCTGTGCGAAGGACGCAATAGTGATGCGCGCATATCCTTCGATGGTCAATCACATATCGATATCGTGCCAGGTGATCATGCCGTCATTCAGAAAAAACAACAAGCTATGACGCTCATTCATCCCAAAAATTACGACTATTACCATATTTTACGTGCCAAACTGCATTGGAGTGTACAACCTTAGATACGTGTTAATACAACAGCTAACAAAAACTCCCTCCCTCTAGCAGTGGGAGGGTTGGGGTGGGGGTAGAAAGTTCGAGCTAATTACTAGAACCATCATACCCTTCACCCTAGCCCTCTCTCCTACTTAAAGGGGAGGAAACTATTTGTGGCTACTAGCTAACTAATTACACTATGACACTAAAGAGCTGGTGGCCACTTAAGAAACTTAAAACAATCACAACCCCTATAAGCCTATGTTAAACCACATACATATCCGCAATTTTGCCATCATCGAAGAACTGGATTTAGAACTAGATCAAGGCTTAACCGTATTAACCGGTGAAACAGGTGCGGGGAAATCTATCCTCATTGATGCCATCGGCTTGGTCATGGGCGATCGTGCTGATAGTGGCTCGGTAAAACATGGCAGTGATAAAGCCGAAATCACCCTATCTGTCGATGTCACAAAAACAGCAACCGCAGGAAAATGGCTAGAACAACAAGATTTAGACAACGACGGTGAATGTATTCTACGGCGCGTTATCACAACCGCAGGGAAATCCCGTGCATGGATTAATGGAAGCCCTTGCAACTTGACCATGCTAAAACAGTTAGGCGAGCAGGTGGTTGATATTCATGGTCAACACGAACATCAGTCATTAATGAAAAAAGGCATGCAACGCCAAATGCTGGATGAGTTTGCTGATAATCACAAACTACTCGAACAAACAGCCTCAGCATGGCAGCAATGGAATGACACCCATCAACGCTATCAGTCTTTATTGAGCGAAAATGAAGAGCATCTCGCTAAACTGGATTTACTGCGCTTTCAGGTGGATGAGCTAGAAAAGCTGGGGTTAGCTGATAACGAAGTTAGTCAGCTGGATGATGAACATAATCGACTGGCTAATGCCGATCAACTTCAGCAAATTGCTGGCTCTGCACAGCAAGAACTGTATGAAGACGAACAATCCATCTATTCAGCTCTCAGCAATATCGTACAAACACTAGAGCAAAAAGTGGATGTGGATAGTGCTTTAGTAGCCTCGTTAGAGCTAGTGAGTAGCGCTCAAATACAATTACAGGAAGCTGCCGAAGAGCTGCGTCATTATCTGGATAAATTAAGTATAGATCCCGAAAGATTGATGCAACTGGAAACACGTATATCCGATGTACAGTCTATGGCTCGTAAACATCGCATTGATGCTGAAGAGCTACCCGCAAAATTAGAAAAGCTTCAAGCTGATCTAGATTTACTCGACTCGGACGATTACAACCTGGAGAGCCTTGAAAAACAACTCGAAACCTTAAAAGCAAGTTACTACAAACTTGCGGAAAAGCTTACGACTAAGCGCAAGAAAGCCGCTAAGAAACTGTCTGCGGGGGTTACCAGAACCATGCAAGAACTCAGCATGAAAGGCGGTGTGTTTGAAATCCACGTCACTTCTTTAACAGATGACAAGACACCTGCCATCAATGGCATGGACGATGTTATCTTTATGGTAAGCGCCAACCCAGGTCAACCTGTACAACCCATTGTAAAAGTCGCCTCAGGCGGTGAGCTTTCTAGAATAAGTCTTGCCATTCAAATGATAGCCGCACAGAAAATCACACTCCCCGCCCTCATCTTCGACGAAGTAGATACTGGTATCGGTGGCGGAACCGCAGAAATAGTCGGCAAGCAGTTGCGCAAGCTAGGCGAAAATAGACAAGTTTTATGTGTAACCCATTTACCCCAAGTCGCTGCTCAATCTCATCATCATTATCAAGTGACTAAAATCAAAGGCAAGAACAGTACGAGCACGGGTATTATTAAGCTAAAGGCTAACGAAAAGATTGAAGAAATAGCAAGAATGATGGGAGGTGTTGAGATTACAGACTCGACGCTAGCACTTGCTAAAGAGATGATCGAGCAGTAAACAAAAGTGCATACTCGGTTTTGGTACTCAGGTTTGCCATGGAATTTCCACTCACTTTCCTTTTCGGGCGATTTATCCCGCTTTGCTGAGCCGTCGAGAGAACTTCTCAAACAGACAGACTATCCACTAATCTCAACTCACTGAGTTGATCCTTGAACAGGGTGCTACTCTGTAGCCTGAGCGGAGTCGAAGGCGATGCTTGTATGTAAAGACTTATGCAACGATTAATAGATAAGAAATTTAATTTGTGAACATCTATACGAGAGTTTCAGTTTCCTAAGTACTTAGAAACCACTTGTTGCCACTTATCTTGTTCAATAATCTCAAACATAATTCGGTTGACTGATTCTCTTAATGGACTACCTTCAGGGAAAGCAATCCCGTAATGTTGACGCTCAAACAGACTATCATCTACTTCCAGCTTGTCATCAAAATTTTCTTTAACCAAATACCTTAATAGCGGCTCATCGTAAACGACCGCATCAACTTCGTGTTGATCCAACGCCTTTAAACCTTCTAGCACAGAGTCATAATATCTAGCAGATAAACGACGACTCTTTAGATATTTATCACTGGTTGATTTCTCTACACTAGCAATTCGTGCTTTTGCTAAATCTTCAGGTCCCGATATGAGTGGCTCTAGTTTGGATAACGTTAATGCAGAAGTAACCGATGCAATAATGGTTGAAAGCAAGAGTAATGAGGCAAACATCCAAAATAGAGCTATTAACCGCCCTCCCAATGTTTTAGGTGTCATATCACCATAGCCTACGGTAGTCATTGTCACAGCAGCCCACCAGATTCCACTGGCAATACCTTTGATAGGGTCTGGGTTAAAACTCTTTGGATTTCTTTTCCGCTCTATTAGCCAAGTGATGGTACCAATCACAAATAACACTGAAAATAGAGAAGAAGGAGGATGAGCAGCTTAAAAGACAGTATTCCTTTAATGACTGTTCTCCAACCACTATTTTGTACCCGTGGTACTGCGATGCTTAACCCTGTGGAATAATAAGCGTGGCTAAAATCTATGCGCTTTTCTCTATCAGCAGTGATAGTTAGTGCAGCAATGGAGACATCAAGTTCTGAGTTTTGAACACCTGATAGCAATGTCTTTAAATCCTTTTCTTTCCACACGAACTCAAGCTGAAGCTGTTTGGCTATTTTTTCCCATAGTTCAATACTAATACCTTGCCATTTTCCGTCGGTAGTTTTCATGGAAAAAGGAGGGGCAACTTTTGTGCCTATCTGTAAAACCTTATTCTGAAGCTTCGCCCTTTGTGGATATTGAGAGCCATTAGCTAATTGAGAGCCATCAGCTGACGGAGAGCTATCAGCTGACGGAAGGCACAACCATAATATTGCTATGTAGGAAGAAGTTCTTAATTTACAACACAGATTTTTTCTCATTACCATTATTGAGCTTTTATTGATCAATTAATGATATGTCAAAAATTGACCACTACCTCTAATCTTTAATAATTACAACTTATTTTTTAATTATAGATGAGTTTTATCATGTTTCTTTAATTGCTTGTACTATACTTTTTTAAGTTACTCAGCTAAATACTCTCTTTATGTCATTGATAAAACAATAAATGTTCTAAGTTAAGTTGTCGGTTAAGCCTTAAGTCTTAGTCGTATGAGTAGCTTTGTTGTATTTCCTTTTAATTATTATGGATACTTACTAATCAATACAGGAGTAATTTATGAGTAGTAGTGATAAAAAAATGAGCCTGACGGTTAAGGTTCTCTTAGGAATGGCCTTGGGCATAATCGTCGGACTGGTGATAAACCTTTCGGGCTTAAATGCCCCTGGTTCTTTTATTAATGAGTACATTGTCAATGGACTGTTCCATGTCGTCGGAAAAATGTTTGTTAATTCATTGAAAATGCTGGTAGTTCCTCTGGTCTTCTTTTCCCTTATTTGTGGCGTGTGCGGTATCGGTGATATTCGAATGCTCGGACGAGTCGGAGGTAAGTCATTTGCTCTTTATATGATGACAACGGCAGTCGCGATTGCTACCGCTATCGTCATTGCCGTAACATTCGGCATTGGTAAAGGCATGAATGTCGAAACGGCTGCGGAATTCTCAGGTAAAGAATCTCCCCCTCTGACACAAGTATTTATTGATATTATCCCTAAGAACCCTATTAACGCCATGGCAAATGGTGACATGCTACCCATCATTTTCTTCTCCATTCTATTAGGCATTAGTATGCTAATGCTCGGAAGAAAAGCGAAAGGCTTTATTGCTGGAGCTGAAGTTGCTAATGAGATCATGATGAAAATGGTAAATATCGTGATGTCAGTAGCACCTTATGCGGTATTCGCTTTGATCGCAAAAGCAGTCGCCACGTTAGGACTCGGCTTGTTAGCTTCCCTAGCAGGTTATGTGGGTGTATTAGTCGGTTCTTTGATGTTCCATCTGTTCATCACACTGATGATTGTACTCAAGGTTTTCTCTGGCCTAAGCCCTACAATGTTCCTAAAGAAAATCCGAAATGTACAAGTCTTTGCATTTAGTACGGCAAGTTCTAACGCCACTATCCCAGTTACCATGCGGACAGTCACCGAACGGTTTGGTGTAAATAACTCTGTTGCTTCTTTCACGGTACCTTTTGGTGCAACCATCAATATGGATGGAACGGCCATTATGCAAGGTGTCGCCACCGTGTTTATTGCTAATGTCTACAATGTAGAACTGGGAATGTCGGGTTACTTAACCGTTATTCTTATGTCAGTACTTGCCTCGATAGGTACAGCAGGTGTTCCAGGTGTTGGTTTAATTATGCTGTCAATGGTATTCACACAAGTTGGCTTACCGGTGGAAGGTATCGGACTGATCTTAGGTGTTGATCGCTTAATGGATATGATAAGAACCGCTGTTAATGTATCAGGTGATGCGACTGTTTCCTCTATTGTTGCTAAGAGTGAGGGCAAGATGGATATTAGTGTCTACAATGACCCTGAGGCCGGAATATTGGATACGGACGAAGCATTAGAGCTTGATGAAGATTTCGAGCACGAAATGGCAGATACCATCAAAAAAGTGCATGATCAATAAGGAGGATCTCACATGAAATATTCATTACTTTCATTATCAATACTTGCCGCCTTATCCACTCATGTTGCACAAGCGGATGATGCCAACCGTAGCATTTCTGAGGCACTTAAGAACGGTAAAACCTCAATCAACACCCGTACTTTCTATTTTGATCGTAGCTTTGATATACCCGGCAAGGATGATGCAGAAGCACTTACCGTCGGCGGGATTATGAAATACGAAAGTGGTAAGCTCGGCAAATTTAACTTAGGTTTTGGTTATTATGGAAGCCATAGCCTATTTAACATTATCGACCGTGATAAAGGAGGTGGCACTTCAATCCTCCAATCCAATAGTGACGATATTGCTTTTCTGGGAGAAGCATATCTAAACTATGATACGGGTGTTAACCAATTTGTTATTGGCCGTCAACGCCTAACAGGGCCATTGATGAATGATCATGATCTGCGGATGTTGCCTTCTACCTACGAGGCCGCCGTATTTCGCAATAAAAGCCTACAGGATACGACTCTGGAGTTAGGGTATGTCGATAGATACTCAGGCTTCACATCAAAGCTTAGTGGCTTTGACCCGCAAAATGCCAAGTGGGGATCAGGTGGATTAGCTTATGTATCAGGAAAAACTAAGCTAGGTGGTGCTTCTATTCGAGGCCAATACATTGAAACATTGGACGACGATGGTACCTTCGACAACTACAGCTACTTAGATGGGAAATTACCTCTTGGTTTTGGTAGTAAAAGCTATATCAAAGGTCAATATGGTGGCACAGGCTATCAAACGGGTAGTGACTCTAAGATGTATGGCTTAAAAGCTGGAACCAGCTTTGGGAAAGTGGACTTAGCCCTGTTGTATAACAAGATTGAGGACAACCCCTTTAAGGCTGTAGAAGCTGGACCGATGTATTCCGATTGGCAGCAAGGTTACGGTAACTACGAGCCAAGTGATGCCATCGGTGTTCAGATGGTTTACCATCCCATTAGCAAGGCGAGTATCAAGCTTGGGTATGTTGATGTGGAATCTGAAAGTGGCGATACCTTTAATGATGACACCTTTAAAGAGTTTAACCTAGACGCAAAGTATAAGCTTAGTAAAGCCTCGAAAGTCCGCGTTCGCTACTCTAATAAAGATCAAGATGCTAGCTCTGCTAGAGAAGACCGTGATGATTTCAGAATCATCTACTACCATAACTTCTAGTATTCTATGTAATCTGTAGTTTAAGGCCGCTCTAGTAGCGGCCTTTTTGTTATTATTAATCGTTGCATAAGTTTTTACATACAAGCACCGCCTTCGACTCCGCTCAGGCTACAGAGTAGCACCCTGAGCGGAGTCGAAGGGCGCGGTTTTACTGAATATACTTTTGCAACTATTAATATCTACTGTTAGATACCTGCAAGGGATTGGATTAATGGAAAAGAACAACCCTTCAACAACACATTAGGTCTAATAAAATGAATGATATTTATACCTTTACGCTTATCGCTTTATTACTTGTACTATCACCTGGCCCTAATGGTGTCTTAATCCTTAAAACCGTTTCAGCTCATGATAAAACATCAGGGGTGATCAATATCATCGGGCTAACTTCCGCTACCTTTATCCATGGCGCGTTATCCATTTTTGGACTATCTACCTTGATACTACATTCAGCCGAGTTATTTATGCTGGTAAAAATAGTGGGCGCTTCTTATTTATTTTATATCGGTGCAAAAACCATCATCAATTCTTATAAGAAACACCAAAATACGTCATCAATAAATAACGATATACCGAATAAAAAAGGAACCAAACGAAGTATCTTTTATTTCTATTCGGAAGGCTTCTTAACGCAGTTGTTAAACCCTAAAGTTTCCATGTTTTACTTAGCTGCATTCCCTCAATTCGTCTCATTTGATAACTCACACTACTTGGATGCTTTTTTATTAGTAGCTATTCACGCATCTATTATTTTCTTTTGGTTTCTTGGCATTACCCAAGTAGTTAACTCTATTAAAAACATCTCAAGTGAATCGAGAGTTAGCGTGTGGACACAACGAATTTCAGGCTCTTTATTGGTGTATTTTGGAGGATTGCTGTTATCGCAACAAGCAAGTAAATAACATTTCATCAACTGCTTAGTAATTACTTGGAGTGATTGCCTGATAGCCAGATAAGACTAGCCATACGCCCTGTCGTGGCTTGTCTCCGATAAGAAAAAAACTTCTCACTATCATCTTCTATATCGCTCTTTTTATCACTATAAGTACAATAACCACCCCCATAAATATGCTTAGCACTAACACCCATAGCCACTAAACGTATTCGCGCTAATTGATAGATATCCGCATACCATTTATTCTCATTTTGGCTGGTGGTAAACGCTTGAGTAGCTTGTTTATGCTGTGAAACGAAGGCCTCTCGCACCTCTTCACCTACTTCAAAGTGCTTTGGACCTATTGCTGGGCCAAGCCATATCATCACCTCCTGAGAAGCAACCGCCATTTCATCTAGAGTCGCCTCTAGCACGCCATCATTTAGCCCACGCCAACCTGCATGAGCGGCACCTATGACTGAGCCTGATTGATTAGTCATTAATACGGGCAAGCAATCCGCCGTCATCACCACACAGACTTTCCCAGTTTGGTGACTTACCGAGGCATCAGCGGTGAGTTCTGGCTGAGGGCTATCAGCATCCGCCACTACTGTGCTATGCACTTGCTCCAACCAGATAGGTTCTGACGGCAGATTAAGGCTTTCTTTAACAATCCGTCGATTAGCTAACACGCTTTGTAGTTCATCCCCTACATGCGCACCTAAATTAAGACTGTCGTAAGCTGACTGGCTAACACCCCCTGCTCTGGTGGTCGAGGCAGCTTTAACATGCGTAGGCACTGGCCAATTAGGTGTAATCCATTGCATCTTCTGCATCTTCACTACTCTTTGCTCTCACTAGCTTCTGCCAACTTATCAACTAGCTCCTGCATATCATCAGGTATGGGGCGTTGCCATTGTACCCACTCCCCTGTTTCGGGATGATCCAAACCAAGCTGAGTTGCATGCAATGATTGGCGAGGGAAATGCAGTAAATAGTCACGCAATTCAGCAGATATTTTTCCTGCAACTTTTGGCCTCCCGCCATACACATGGTCGCCCACAATCGGCTTATGTTTCCAGCTCATATGTACTCTTATCTGATGCGTTCGGCCTGTTTCCAAGCTTACCCGTAGCAGGGTATAACCCGTAAAACGTTGCTCAATACGATAGTGGGTAATGGCGTGCTTGCCACCTTCTACCACTGCCATGCGCTTTCTATCCACAGGGTGACGTCCAATATTGCCCTCTATCGTGCCACCTGCAATTTCTTCACCTTGCACAACGGTTAAATACTCGCGTTTGACGGTTCGTTCTTGTAACTGATTGACCAGCGATTTATGCGCCTGAAGCGTTTTAGCCACCACCATTAACCCGCTGGTGTCTTTATCAAGACGATGCACAATGCCTGCTCTGGGTACTTGTTGCAGGCTACTATCATGAAATAACAAGCCATTCACTAGCGTCCCCGTGCGATTACCTACTGCAGGGTGTACCACCAAACCTGCTTGTTTATTGACAACCAGAATATGCTCATCCTCATAAACAATATCTAGCGGAATATCTTCTGGCTCATCCGTTGTTTGCTCTATTTGCTGAGGGGTAACGGTGATTTCATCACCCTCACGCAGTTTTATTTTCGGTTTGAGTTGTTTGCCATTCACCGTGACACCGCCTGAGCGGATCCACTTTTGTAATTGGCTACGTGAATAGTCAGGACAAAGCGCTGCGACAATGGCGTCAAAGCGTTGATTATTGAGTTCGTTTGGGACTTTTAGGATGATCATATAAATAATTGAAGATTCAGCAAGCTTTAGGTTGACGGGATAGACTGAGGAAACTACCCTGTACGGTTTGAAATTACAAATCTGTGAACGAATATCGTGCCTAATAATAATCAAACCAGAACTACTTTTAATGTAGATGAATTCACGGCACTTGCCATAGAAAATCAACAACTTCTACAGTTGTTGGCTATTATTTATTTACCTATCGCCTCGACGCCGCTAGCTCAATGTGTGTCTAAAGCCAATATTAATGATCCAGAAACGCAAACACCCTGGACCAATCGCTCTATTAAGCTATCCCTCAACAAACTGGCCAAGCAAGGCTGGGTCGTTGTTGATAGCAACCGCTTTGGCTTACCCAAGGCATTAATCGAAGACATCACACTATACGCATTAAAAGAAAACAACTTCAACTCGCTAGCAGAAACCATTCAAGCGGTGTTTACACCCAAACAGGCCTATTCGGGAAAACGCGTTTGGTCATCATGGGAAGCGGCGGTTGCTGATGCTAGAATGCACTTGTATCAAGGTGATCAGCTCACACTAAAAACTATTCTTGCTGATATTCACTCACAATTTCAATACATCAGACAACATCACGGCGCTGACCCGCTGCCTGATATTTTAGGGACTGCTCCTAAACGCGAACAGCTAGAAATTTTAAATGACGAGATATTTATCTCATCCGTTGCCCCATTTTATACGTCTTACGCCGCTTTTCAGTTGGATAACATTGATGAGTTCTGGGAAGAGATGTTACGCCGTAAAGAAACCGTTAGTGATGAAGCACAAGCCAATATTCTAGACACACAAATTGCCGCACAATGCCTAGTGCGAGGCGATACTAAAAACTTCCCCGATAAACCCCAACACCTATTTTATGCGGCGTTATGGCAAGGTAGCCTATCGGCTCGACAGCTTATGCAAGGCGATAATGCAGAGGCTATCGACACTTACGACAAAGGCATACGTTTACTGCGCAAATCCACCAAAGAAAGGGGCAATGTCTTCCAGCGAGATATTTTTGAAGCCTTACACTTCTTAAACCTACTCAGTTCTGGCACGGGCGAAAGTGTGTCAAAAACCATTGTTGCGCATAATGAGTTAAGCGAAAGCTTTGTTATTTATTATCTGCTGATTGCTTACGCTGATTTATTAACTTCTGGCGACGACAAAGAATTAAAAGAAGAAATTAACCTACTCGCTAACCACGATGACTCGTTTATTTTATTATTTAGCTTGCTGATAAATTATTGGGCAGGATTAAAAACCGATACAGTATGGATCGACAAGGCGATAGAGAGCTTCCATCTAGCCAGCACGAATGGCTACCTCTGGTTTGCAGCAGAATTCGCCGAAGCATTAGCACGCCACTTGCCTGACAAAGACGATCGTAAAGCGGAATATGCTGAACTCAGCCAAGAGCTACACCAGCAAATTGGCACTAAAACCTTATTTAATTTAGTCAGCCGTCAAAACAGCTGGGAGCGCTCACTCAATGCCTTAAACATTCTGGCTCAAACAAAAACAGAAGCTAAAACCAACGAGCGTCTTATCTGGATTCTGCACGAAGGCATCGATTTTTGGAGCTTACACCCCAAGGTACAAAAACAAACCAAAAGTGGTGGTTGGTCAAAAGGTCGCAATGTGCCCGCTAACCGTTTGTTAAATGAACAGGATGATATGCCTTATCTTAGCGAAGAAGATCTGCATATCTGCGCCACCGCTATCGTTGAATCTCGTACTTATGGTGCCTACCCGAATGAATACGAGATTGATATAGACCGTGCATGGCCTGCTCTGATCAATCATCCTCGTGTCTTCTGGGATAAAACACGCACCACACCATTAGAGATTATGGAAGGCGATATCGAGTTATTAGTCACCGAAGAAGGGGATGAAATTCGTGTAACGATCTACCCTGAAATCAAGAAATATCAGCTAGAAAGCCAAAGTTATATTATTGGCAAAGAAACCCCTACTCGCTTGCGTGTTTACAAAATTAATGATGAGCATGAGCAAATTGTTAGCATTATTGGCGATGGTTTGTTACTGCCTAAAGAAGCCGAAGCTCAGTTGCGCGAAACTCTCTCTACCTTAGCACCTATGATGAATATTCAATCGGATATTGCAGGTGTTGATAACGCAGAAGAAATCCCAAGCGACCCGATGATACACGTGCATTTATTGCCTTATGGTGATGGTTTACG
>JALXAX010000095.1 GCA_026991755.1 Thiotrichaceae bacterium
CACTGAGAATGACAAAATTTAGCCATAAACTGGAAGATATAATGCTAAAAAAAGATATTTTTTCAAAAAATTACAAATTTAAGGGTATTTGAAATATATTTTTTAGTTATTCAGAGATTCCTTAAAGAACTCAAAGCCTTTGCATAAAATTTAAAGAGAAAGGATAGCGAATGAACATGAAGACAAGATACTTTTCCGCCCCAGCACTATTAGCAAGTAGCGGGCTGTTAGTTTTAACCAATGTCTATGCGAAAAGCTCAGCTCCTATTCAAAACATCCATAACTTGCCTATCCAGATAACCCTACAACAGGCAATTGACGAAAACTGTGATGGTTTGATGGATGCAAGTAAGCCTCAAGCCACTATTAACGCTTGTATTATTTACACAATTACTGCAACAAATATGAGTGACTCATCTCTATTCAATATTCGTCTGAGTGGTAATATACCACCTGAAACTCAACTCTATACACCACTTAGTATTATTAAAAACAACTCAGCCTATTTGTTGCCTCATCAAATAGGTCAAGAAATTAACGATGATGGCATACCCACTGTTTATGCGCTTTTTGATTATTTAGGGTCTGGCAAAGAACACTCAATCACACTGCAATATAGCGTGCGCATTCGGCAGAACACTCACTTAAGCAGCCTTTGATTAAGCCATTATAAAATAACTGGACTGGTTCAGAACTCCTTGACTAGCAAATAAATAACAGGGTTGTAGCAACTAAAAAGCCAGCAATTATGCTGGCTTTTTAGTTGTGATATATAACTGATTACTAAAACGGAATATCATCCTCAAAATCATCAAAACTGGCAGGAGGCTGTTGTTGAGGTGCACTATTTTGCTGTGGTGCATTAGGGTTTCCTCCCCCGCCACCTTGACCTTGAGGTGCTTGTTGCTGTGGTGCAGCGTTATAACCACCGCCGCCTGCTCCCGCACCTGCGCCACCGGCACGCCCACCTAGCATTTGCATTTCACGCGCTACGATCTCAGTAGTGTAACGATCTTGACCACTTTGATCTTGCCACTTTCTGGTTCTTAGCGAACCTTCAACATAGACCTGTGATCCTTTACGTAAATATTCGCCCACTATTTCTGCAAGACGATTAAAAAATACTACGCGATGCCATTCAGTACGTTCTTGCTTTTCACCTGTATTTTTATCTTTCCAGTTTTCTGTTGTTGCGATACTAATGTTAGTAACGGCGCCACCACTTGGCATATATTTTACTTCTGGGTCATTACCTAAATTGCCAACTATGATGACTTTATTAATACTTGCCATGAAATTTTCCTTTGGGGTCTTGGTGTATATTGGTTTCTGTTATTCATCAAAGCAAATACTGAGTTACATCAGACATTCATTGCTAAATAGATACCTTATACTAATAGAGATATCCATATGTGATGAGAATGTTTCAATTGTACGCTGAATATTGTAAAAATCATAACTATCGTAACGGATGTATTGAGAACTCCGACAAGCTATTATTTTATGCTATCGTACTGTGCCAAAAGATGGAGTTGAAACACAACCAGCTTCCCAACCAAATAAGTACAATAAATAACTATGGATATATTCGCCCCAGGACAACGCTGGATCAACAACGCACAACTAGATAAAGGCCTCGGCACGGTTTTATCATCTGACGCACGCTCTATCACCTTGCTTTTCCTCTCGACAGGTGAAACGACTATTTACTCTTTAAACTCAGCCCCACTGACACGAGTACGGTTTGATGCAGGCGATACGATTATTAGCCATGATGATCAGGTCATCACGGTCACTTCAGTGGTTGAAAAAGACCATTTATTTACTTATATCGGCACAAACGAAACAGGCGAAAAGGTAGAGTTAGAAGAAGCCTTACTCAACAACTTTATTCAGCTCAACCAACCCACCGAGCGTCTTTTTAATGACCAGATTGATGATGAAAAGTGGTTTGAATTACGTGCTGAAACTTTGCAACATCTTAATGATTTAGCACATTCAAAATTACGCGGATTAACAGGCGGTAGGACTAGCCTAATCCCGCATCAGTTATATATTGCTCACGAAGTAGCTAGCCGTTATGCGCCTCGCGTATTACTGGCGGATGAAGTCGGCTTGGGCAAAACCATTGAAGCGGGCATGATTTTGCATCAACAGTTAGTGACTGAACGCGCTCAACGGGTATTGATTGTTGTGCCTGAAAGCTTGGTACATCAGTGGCTTGTTGAAATGCTACGTCGCTTTAATTTGATGTTTCACATTATGGATGAGGAGCGCTGCGCGGATATTATCGTCAGCGGTGAAGCGGAAAACCCTTTCCAATCTGAACAATTAATCCTTTGCTCTCAAGAGTTTTTAACACGATCTACTGATCATTTTCAGCAATGCTTGACAAGCCAATGGGATTTACTAGTTGTTGATGAGGCGCATCACCTTGTTTGGTCTGAGCAAGAGCCAAGTCAAGAATATCGAGTTATTGAACAGCTCGCAGCTCAAACCAAAGGTGTTTTGCTACTAACGGCTACCCCCGAACAGCTAGGTAAAGAAAGCCACTTTGCCCGCTTACGCTTGCTGGATCCTGACCGCTTCCCTGATTTTGCCAGCTTTGTAGAAGAAGAAAAAAGCTATGAGCCGATTGCTCACGTACTAGAGCAATTGATTGATGAGCAGGAGCTAGATAATAACGCCATAACGACGCTAAATACTTTTATTGCCGAAGCCGACAATAAAGACAATATCAGCGTATTACAAAACTCAGAATCCAGCGCAACCGCCAAAGCATCCGCCAGACTGGAACTGATAGAACATTTATTGGATCGCCACGGCACAGGTCGCGTGTTATTCCGTAATACACGTAGCGCGGTAAAAGGCTTCCCTGCTCGCCAAGCCATCCCTCATGCACTGGAATTACCTGTAGAGTACGAAGCCTTTGTTACCGAGATATATCCTGAAATGGCTCAAGGAACAAGCTGGGTAGCGCATGACCCTCGCTTATCATGGCTGATTGATTTCATTAAAAGCCAAGGCGAGAAGAAAACACTAGTCATTGCCGCCAATGCACAAACCGCACTTGATATTGCCGATGTGTTACGCATTAAAGAAGCTATTTATGCAGGTGTTTTCCACGAGAATATGAGCCTTATTGAGCGTGATCGTGCAGCCGCTTTCTTCGCCGACAAACAAGACGGTACGCCTGTGTTGATCTGTTCAGAAATTGGCAGTGAAGGGCGTAACTTCCAGTTTGCACACCAAATGGTGTTATTTGACTTACCGCTAAACCCTGATCTTTTGGAACAACGCATTGGTCGCCTTGATCGCATCGGTCAAACCGAAACCATTCAAATCCATATTCCTTATCTTAAAGAGACGGCTCAAGAGGTACTTTTCCAGTGGATTCATCATGGGCTAAATGCATTTGAGCTAACTTGCCCTGCTGCTCACACGCTATTTAAACAACAAAAAGATAAGCTGATTAGGGCATTAAATAGCCCAACTGAAGCACCCACTCAACTCATTGAAGAAACCCAACGCTTGTTAACACAGCATAATGAAAATTTGCAAAAAGGCCGAGATCGCTTATTGGAATACAACTCATGCCGACCTCACCTTGCTACGGCTATTTTTGAAAAAGCAGAGCAACTTGATAAGACCTCACAACTAGCCTCGTACATGGATGCTATTTATGACTGCTATGGTATTAATAGTGAGGATGATCGAGAAAACACACTCATCATTCGTCCTGGCGACCATATGCTCACTGCACTACCAGGCTTGCCTGATGATGGCATGAGTATTACCTATGACCGCAATACTGCGCTATCAAACGAAGACTTGCACTTTCTTAGCTGGGATCACCCCATGGTGCGCGAAGCGTTAGACCTTGTTATCACCAACGAAATGGGTAACACCAGCTTTACGGCCATTGAGCATGAGGCATTTCAGGCGGGAAATATTCTTGTTGAGGCATTATATGTGCTTGATGCTAGCGCGAATAAGGCTTTGAATAGCCACCGCTATTTACCCCCCACCACCTTACGATTGGTAGTGGATGAAACAGGCGAAGACTATAGCGATACGTTACCAACGGATGCAATTCAAAGCTGCCGTACACCGGTTGATAAAAAAACAGCCTCACAGATTGTAAAGATAAAGCAGGATGATATTCGTGACTTGGTGAAGCGCTGTGAAACGCTTGCCATGCAGGAAACCCCTGTTGTGCTTGCCTTAGCTCATCAACAAAGCAAACATCTACTAGAGACGGAGATTAATCGTCTGCTGGCATTGCAAAGCGTCAACCCTAATATTCGTGATGAGGAAGTAAACTTCTTTAAAGACCAGTTAAGTGCTATCAATGTAGCCTTGGATACTGCTCACCTGCGACTTGATGCGGTAAGAATTATCGTCACGACCTAGTTAATTGCCGATACGATGAAATACTTTAGACAATTAATTAGACAAGGTTAGTACACATCATGCTTTCAAGCTTAGGCAGGTCGACCACCACACAATCCAAGCTTCCAACACGTGCATAACCCGCAGCAATAGAGCATGTTTTCTTGTTTTCAGGTACATCATCTAACGTATTAGAGCTCACACTAACAGGATATGGAATGCCATCGGTAGGTATCGCCAGAAACGGTAAGCTCTTATACCCCATGACAGTTTTGATGATGGATACACGTGTAGTTAACTTATTGAAGTTACTATTCATAGTTATTGGAACTCTCCTGCCTCGCCAAATAATATTATTCTGGCTATCCGTATCTTCCAACATCACTACATCTTCAACCAACTGATCTGGTATTAATAAATTACCTGTTTCAACGGGAATTATCTGACACATCAGTTCTGTTTGTGCACTCATACCAATACTCCAGAGTTACTTTCAACTAGGCATGTTTCAATGTCTTTAACCAGTTGCTCTACTTCCCATGGCTTGCCTATAAAGCCGTTCGCACCCAACTCTTGAGCACGCAACCGATGTTTAGCACCTGAGCGAGAAGAAATCATAATAACGGGTAAATCCATCCACTCCATCGAACCCCGCATATTTTCTAGTAACTCAAAACCATCCATTCGTGGCATTTCAATATCTAATAACATTAAATCAGGAGACTCATCCACAAGCTGTTCTAAAGCATTGATACCATCATTGGCTGTTACTACGCTATAGCCTGCTGAAGACAGTAAGTTTTGTGTTATTTTTCGAACAGTAATAGAGTCATCAACAACCATCACTCTAGTTTTTTCTCTTTTCTTAATGACCTGAGCTTTACTGGATTGAATAGTCTTATCATTAACGCCTAAACTAATTAACTCATGCGCATTAAGCACAAGAACAATTTGCCCTCCCCCTTGAATGGCAACCGTCGAAAGAAGTTTTGATTGCTCAAATAAAGCACCTAATGGCTTTAACATCACTTCTCGATTACCCCGTATCTCATCAACTTGGTAAGCAACTCGCTGACCACTTTCTTGAAATAAGATAACAGGCAATGTCTTATCACCATCCAAACTTGGACGTTGTTTAACTAATCCGAGTGTTTGCCCCAGATGATGTAATTTGTAATATTGACCTGAGCACTCTATGGCTGGATATTTTCTCGCATAAGCAGCATTCAAATCTGCTTGCGAGATTCGTTGCATCCCTTCAAGTTTTGCGACAGGCACGGCTAATACTTCGCCTGACACATCCATGAACATGACTTGGTTAGTTGCCAAGTTATAAGGTACTCGTAATTCAAAACGCGTGAATTTACCTAACTCGGAGTCAATAATAATATTGCCACCTAGCGCATTCACCTCTTCGTTAACTACATCCATGCCCACACCACGTCCAGCAATCTGATTGACTTTGTCCGCAGTAGATACGCCCGACATCAAAATAAGCTGATAAATCTCATGATGACTCAATACCGCATCTTCACTGATTAACCCTTTCTTGATTGACAATGCTCTTAACTTTTCAACATTAATACCCGCTCCATCATCTTCAAGCGTTATCACAACCTCAGGGCCATCACGTTCAATATTTAAACGGATTTTACCTTCAGGTGATTTACCCGATTGAATCCTTACCTCTGGTTTTTCAACGCCATGCACTAATGAATTACGAATGAGATGCTCTAGTGATGCCGTGATTCGTTCGAGAATGGTTCTATCCATTTCGCCATTTTCATCACCGACCTCAACACTAACTTTCTTGCCTAACTCAGACGAAACCTGCCGTACAATACGCTTAAGACGTGAAACCAACCCTGTCACTTTAGTCATACGAGTACTGATTAGTCCGTCCTGAATACTCTTAAAGATCCGTTCCTGTCCTCCACTGATCTCTTCGGCACGTTTCAAATCCATTTCCAAACTATCAGACAAGCTCATCAAATCTTCTAAACTTTCAGCTAACGAACGTGATTGCTGTTGAAGCTCGGTATACTCATCCATCTCCAGAGGGTCAAAACTGCCTTTCAGTTTTGGCAAGGAGGATATAGGCCCACCTGCATGAATGGTAGAATCAGCTTCTAGCTCAAGGTTTCGAATTTGCTCTTTCAAACGATCTGCCGTTCTCCTAAGTTCAGCAATGGTTTTACCACTTTCTTCATACTGCTCTACTAAACGAATGTTCTGATATCCCCATTCATTTGAAGCAGTAATTTGTCGATTAATTAACTCAGTAGGCACACGTATTGATGAGCTAGCTTTCTGATCGTCTGCAATAGTTTCAGCTTTAGGGGAAGCTTCCAATAGCTGTAAGTTTCTTGAATTGAGTTCATCTGCATGCAGCTTCAATGCTTTTTCAAGCCCGCTGACGTTTTCATCTGCTTTCCCAAAGTCGACAACTTGATGAGGTTTTTTATTGATACCAGGTTTATCAGGTTTTGATTGAGGCTGTTTAGGCTGCTGTAGATTTGCTTTAGCTGCTTTAACAGGATTTCTTGACGTTGAGTTGTCAACCACTTCAGGTTGCTTTGATACTTCAGCACTAGTAGTAGCTTCAGACTCAGGCTCTTGTCCAGATAGTGCATTCAGTTCATCAATAAGACGGTTCGCAACTTCAACGACCTTTCCAGCAGCCGCACTTTCATACATTTTGTATAAGGTATCACTGACCTGCTGAAGCTTATCAAGTAGGCTGTCATCCGCAGATTTTTTATCATTAGCAACAAGGTTTAATAGCGTTTCTCCTGCATGACTAAGATCACCAATAGCCAGTAATCCCGTCATACGTGCCCCCCCTTTTATGGTGTGCAATTGACGTTCTGCTTCTTTAATGGTTTCTGAGTCAGATGGATCTTCAACTAATTTCTGAGTACTTTTATCAAACGCTTCGGTTAGCTCTGAAAGCTCTTCAAGATAGATTTCCATCATGGGGTCTATCTTAATAGCAGCTGCTTCTGTTACTTGATCTGCAGGTTCATGAGTATCTGCCTCAGATAGCTCATCTTCTGCTTCAATCACTCCTATATCAGCGGTGTCTTCTTCTTTTAGTTCAACCTCTGACTCTGTCTCATCTTCAGCGACAGCATCTGCTTTTTCATCAGAGTCAGTACCATTATCGACACTCGTATCAGCTACCTCACTCATTCCAGATAGCTGTTCTAGCTCAATTATTAACTCCGCAACTGGCTCTATAGGCTTACCCTTTGCGGCAAGCTCATACATCCTGAATAACTCATCACTCACATGCTGGAGCTTTTCAAGTAACGTCTCATCCGCCGATACTTTATTGCTACCAACCAAGTTAAGTAAAGACTCACCCGCATGGCTTAAATCACCAATAGCGAGCAATCCCGTCATTCGCGCTCCGCCTTTTATGGTATGTAGTTGCCTCTCTGCATCCGCAACCGCTGTTGCATCTTGAGAGTTTTCAACTAACCGTTGTGTACTGCCGTCAAAAGCTTCAACTAATTCTGCTAGCTCTTCCAAAAAAATCTGAACAAGCGGGTCTAACTCAACAACTTCATCTTCTGGTTGCGATTCTTCACTATCTTCAAAAACTTCACCTTCAGAATCTTCGCCTTCTAATTGTGATGTTACGGTTTCTTGTGTTACCTCTTCTAAATAGGGCTGTTCCTCATCTTCTTCTGTAAAGCTAAAGAATTCGCTTAATCCGCCAGAATCAATTCCATTTTCTTCTGGCGGTTGAGCTTTTTTGAGATTTTGTTTCCTTCCTTTACCTTTTCAATTTGCTGCTCAATGCCATCCTGTAAACCACACAGCTCATGCAAGGAGAGAATACTGTCATAACCTACCTGTAGCGAAGTCAAATGCTCAGCATTATTGCGTAACGATATGATTGAACTCTCAAGAGAAGCTAATACTTCGGCTTGATAATCCATCTGCTCTCTTGGCACAACACCACTATCTTCCTGAGTATATTTATCCAGGAAGGACAACGTACCTTCTGTTAATGGATAAGCTTCAGCATTACCTAAGAATCTAAGCGTATTATCAATGGTTTGCATTGACTCCCGTGCTACTTCAAGATGAGCAATCTGTGGATCGTCTACATATTCATCTAAACTTTTTATAGCGTTAGTTACTTTACTTTCGACAACATTTAATACTGTCTTTCTAGCACTGTAATCAGAAACTTGATATTGGCCATTCTTACAGAAGAGCTTACCCGTTACATCCTCACCTGTTTCCGCATATTCCTCCAATATATCTTTGACTCTTAACCATTCTGTCGCTATTTCCAAGCGCCTCTCTTGCTTAAAAATATGTGGGTTTTTCTTAAAGATTTTGAACTCATCGACTTGTTCATCAATGATAGTCGCTAGTTTCCCTAAACCTAGCATTCCTAAAGTAGTTGATGTTTTTCTACTTTTATCAATAATTAACTGAATAATACCTTCATCAGGGTTTAGCTCCATTGATTGGAAACCTTCCATGATACTTTCAATATCTTCATTGACGCCAGAGGCTACAGAACGCCATAGTTGCTGCCCAGGCGAAGCATAATGCTTTCTTAGCTTTGCTAATGTCTCACCCTGCGGCAAGTACACATCTAGCAAATAAGCTTCCTTGACACTATCAATAAGTGGAGAGCCTTTCTCTGCCATACCGATATAGTAAAGAAGGTTTTTCTTGATCTCATCAATACCGCTAATTTCATCAAGCTCTTCATCATCCGTAAGGTTAAACTTAGCGATAAGTCTTTCCATATTTCCCATCACCAGCTTAACGGCAACACCGTGATCCAACTTATTATCACGTAGCCCTTGTGCCAGTGCCTGAGACAGCCACCACAATATACGGATAGACATGTTTTTATGGATACGCATCATGTCATGGCTTAAAACTTCAACTTTATGTAATGACTTCGTGGTGTTTTTTCCATTAAACCAGCCTAATAATGCCTGCTGGAAGTGCATTCTAAGGTGATTATAAGTTTGCTCTCTTTTTTCTGGCTTTATTGCGATAAACTCATCTGTACCCATTTGTGAATGGCTGATGGCGCCTTCTTCTGGAAGAAAAACCAACAACTCAGAGAGCAACCCCTCTCCACGAACAGCTCTTAGCTCATTCAGTAATGGCAATATAACAACAGGAAGATCCGCATAACCATCCTGAAGATGTTGAAGGTATTCAGCTATCTGATCAGAGCCTTTTTTAAGAACGTTATAGCTCACATCAAAATCAGTAATTTTGCCTGTGATTAGATCATCTACTAAAGCATGCATCTCCAGTGCCAAACGCTCACCGCCTTGCACACCTGTCATTTTCATTGTCAGCATGGCTTCTGACAATCTATCACGACATTGCTCAAGTAATTTGATGTCTTTATTATCTTCAGAAATATTCTTTGCAAGACGCTCAGAGTAGCTATCAAGATCATTATTGATCAGCTTTAGCTGTTGCTCTATTTCATGTTTAATCCACCCTACGCGGGCATCTAAACTCGCTTTATCGGAAAGCATATATCACCTTATAATTGTTATTATTTGTCTAGTTGAGTCTCTTAAATTCTCACCGAGATGACCCAAGTTTTTAATTAACTCACGCTAATGCTGTCTCTTTTTCTTTCAACAGCTTTGTTCTTGTATTCTTTTTTGTACTAGCTATCGCAGTATCTTTTTCATCTCTATTTTTGTCTACAGCATCGCTATCGCTTTTAGAGCCTTTAGGATTTTCTATGGACTCCCTTTTAGCAGAATCTGGTAACTTAAAACGGTAGACCGATATTTGTAATTCATTTGCTGTGCTCGTTAAACTATTAATTAGCTCGGTCGTTTCACTGACTCTTTCAAAAGCCTGTAAAGTAATATCCTGAATCGTTACAATCTTAGTTTGGGTACGTTTAGATAACACGGATTGTTCTTGGGTGATTTGCGCAATCTTCATCATTAATTTAGTAATACGCAGTGACTCACCTTCTACATTACTTAACGCCCTACCCGCATCTTCGGCAGAAGCTGTTCCTTTCACAACATGTGCAATGGTTTCTTCCATTGCCTCAACGGTCTTCTGTGTATCCATCTGAATGGTTTTAACCAACACATCTGCTTTTTTGGATGTCGCTGATGCTTTCTTAGCCAATTGCTGTACGTCTTCTGCAACTCCTCCGAAACCATTACCCGTATCGGCTGCACTACTCATTTGAATAGATGCATTCAACGCTAACACTTGAGTTTGCTCTGCAATATCTTTCATTAATTGAGAGATATGACTCACTTCCTGCGAGCTTTCGCTTAATCGCTTTATGCGTTTCGCGGTAATTTGAACTTGCTCACGAATAGCATGCATTCCTGAAAGTGTTTCACGTACTGTATTGGCTCCTTGGCGCGATGTTTCATGTGATTTTTTAGCAACTACTGTAGAGTTGGCTGCAAACCTTGATACCTGATGTACATTTTCAGCAATTCTATTAATGGCGGCTGAGGCTGATAACACTTCATTACTTTGCTCTTTACTGGCTTGCGATAAATCTTCTGCTGTTTTGTTTGCTTTCTGTGCGTAGTTATTTAATCTTCCAGATGTCACATCTATCCTAGTCACCAAATCGCGTAAAGCCTCAACGGTAAAGTTAAAAGCCCCCGATATAGAGCCTGTAATATCATTAGATATTCGCGCAGAAATGGTTAAATCACCTTGAGAAAGTGCGGTCATGCGACTGGTTAAGTGCATAATCCCTTCTTGATTTCGTTCATTTTCTTCTTCAGTAAGACGTAAACGTTCTCGATGATCGTAAACCAAGGCATAAGCTAATGCCAATAAGCTCAATACCGACAAAGCCCCTAATAGGTAGCCAGCAATACTAATATATTCAATATCTTTGCCGCGTTTACTAATCTGAGCTTTTAGCGTTGAGGTGGCTGTAAATAATTCTTGTCCCATCACCTCACTACTATTCACTGAGGTATAAATTTGTTGCAACATGGTTGCATTATCAAGTAATGCACTTATTTTTTCGCTTAAACTACCCAGCTGTTTTTCAATTTGATCAAGATAAAACCTAGCACCAGGGTTGCTAACTGCTTTTAACGTATTGTTACCACGCAGTAACAAATCTAGTTTGTTATCCAGCTTTACCGTATTTTGTGTAAATTCCTTGATAACCATTTGAACATCATTACGACCTTCCAGCATAAGCAACAAGCTATTTTGTAGCTTTTGCAAAAGAATAAGTTGGCTAATCGCAATATTTAGCTGTTCTACATTGTCGTTTTCTTGTTCTAACCTCAAAACCACTTGCTCAGCTGCTATCTGCAAAACAGGTAATGTTTCATAGACTGTCTCTGCATAAGCATGGGTTTTATTCACTGCATCTTTGTATTTCAGAATATGCTCTAGTAGCTCCGAATAAGAGGCCCAAGACACTCTGACATCATCTATGTTATCGCTAGTCAAGCCAAAGCTGTATTGCATTTCTTCGCTCTCTAGCGCTTTAAACTTCTTATCGAACTCATTTTTTTGAGTATAAATCTGCTCAAAAGAACCCGTATCACTTTTAACGGTACTAATCGTTGAAGTCATTAACTGCTGTGACAACAGCCTCAAATCTCCTGCAAGCGTAATACGGTTTTTATCAGCAGATGATTGACGGTAAGAGTAACTAAAACTTCCGATCATCAAAGTGACAAACAGCAACAGCAGAAACAATGATACCCATACAGGTTTTCTGTTCACACTAATTGATGATGGGATACGGGTAGACATAAAATAATTTTTTATTATTATTATTTAATTTTAAAATTTAGCTTACGCTATACTATAGATGTTGAGTTCTCACGCTTTAAACCAATAACAGTTGCTAACTTCTCAACATCAAAAACTTCTACAAGCTGGCCACCATCAACAAAACTAATTTTACAGAAACCTTTTGCACTAGTTTTAATATGACTCAGCTCAGCGTTATCAGACCAGTAATCTCTACTGCCTAGAACCCTGTCAACCAGTAAGCCAACATGCCCACCCTGTCGGGAGATAACTAAAACGGACCTATCATCTAAGCCTAATGTTGTATTTTTCTCATTAATCAAAGTGGTAAGTTCTATGAGTGGGATTATCGCCCCTTCATAACTCATTAAGCCTACGAGCCAACTCCGATGATCTATTACCTTTGTCACCTTCGATGTAGAGACAATTTCCTTTAAAGATGCTCTCTCAACTAATAAATATTTGTCTGCAACTTGAACTAGCACACCATTCCAGCCAGAAATAGCGGTATCCAACTTCTGAGACTTCTCTTGCAACAGAGTCAAACCAACTAACAAATCATAGGGAGGCAACACAGCATCTATTCCTCATACTAATCAGCTTCTTATTAAAAATAACATTATTCACAACGACTAAACAAACTCAGGCACAGAAGCCTCTTCAGCTTCTCCAATACCCCCCACTTGCATTGCTATCGCACTAATTAAATCATCGTGTGTGAAAGGTTTCGTTAAATATTGCTCAGAGCCTGAAAGCCTACCTCGTGCCATATCAAATAAGTTATGTTTACTTGATAACATTACAACGGGGATATCGGCATAACCTTTATTACTTTTAATTAATGCACATGTTTGATAACCGTCTAATTTTGGCATCATAATATCCATAAAAATAACGTCTGGTCTGTGTTTACTAATCAAAGATAATGACTCGAAACCATCTTCAGCCGTAATCACTTCACAGCCTTTTTCAGCCAAGAACATTTCAGCAGATCTCAGAATGGTTTTACTATCATCGACAAGCATGATTTTTAAACCTGTTAAATCATTACTTTCGATATCAACCTGTTTATCTCGAGCTTCGATAGGCTGGCTTATGGTATGTGTAGTATTCATAGCTATTTTTTATATTTATTATTGAAGGCTTTAAACCCGTTGAAACAACGAGAAGTCTCTTATTCTAATTTTCATCAATGCTCTAAGTCTATTACCACTGTCTCTCAAGGAAACTCTGAATAAGTCTGATCAAAATTTCTGTGACTTAGCTGAGCTTTAGCGAAACTTAGAAGCTTCAGCAGATAGAACTTGTCAGGTTTTTGATAGAAAAGTTAGTAATAAACGTAGCTATTGGTCACTTTATATAGCGAAAAACTGACGAATTATAGCCTCAGAAAAACAATACATGACTTGTTCAGAGCTTCCTCAGCAGACCAAGCATTAATATAATTCAATCAACAGAACGATACCTAATGACTGATAACTTGACAAAAGAAACGGACAAAGGGATAAAAAAGGAAGAACAGAGCTTATAAGTGCTAGCTGTAGGACTACCGCCATAGATGCGTATTACAGCGAGTTGATACACGGGCTGAGTCACATACCTATGGCAACATTCCCTTGTAACCGGGCCTGTAACCTGTGCTAGCTTGCCAATGTCGTAGCATGTATTTTAAGTACGGCTCCTTTTTCTGCGCAAGAATAAGGACTTGCCCCTGTTTTTACTTTGTTATACCTGAATCCGTGACTTCACTACGGCACAGTGAATAAGCTATTGATTCATCACGGGTTTAAAAAATACCCGCTTAACCTAAGGGTGAAGCTAAGATTTTTTAAAATCCCGTGCTAAACCAATACCTTATCCCCTGTTATCCGCATTGAAGTCACGGATTCAGGTTATACTGATTAAGCAATTAATAGGAATGATCAAAACAACAGTTGTTTTGATCATAGAGACTAATTGTGAACCCTATTAGTCTGGACTTTCTCTTTGATATGTCTATTAAAAGGTGATGATCACAATGCGCAAACTACTTACTACTTTATTCTTTTTAACTATTCCACTAACTCAAGGGTTCTCTGATACAACGAATACATCACCAACCATTAAGGTGCATCAAGCCATATTAAGTGACTATAAGCCTCAAAAAGTATCAGAGCATACCTATGTAATCCACGGACCAATGAGGTCAGACTTAAAAAAAACTCAAGGGTTTGTTAATAACCCTGCCTTCATTATTAGTGATAAATCAGTCATCGTGATTGACCCTGGCTCCAGTGTTCAAATTGGCAGAGCGCTACTTTATCATATTAAAAAAATTACCAATAATCCTATTACTCATGTATTTAACACCCACATACATGGGGATCATTGGTTGGGCAATCATGCTTTTTTTGAGAACAACCCTGATGTGAAGATTTTTGCGCATCCTGAAATGCTTAAACAAGCTAAGGATGGAATAGCACAACAATGGTTAGATACTTTCATGAGCGCGAGCGGGGGAGCCATTAAAGGCACGGAAACGGTACTACCCACTATTACTTTGACAGACCAACAAATAATCAAGGTCGATAATATTTCAATTAAAACACACCTGGCCGATTGGGCGCATACAAAAACAGATGTTATGCTAGAAGTAATTGAAGATAAATTATTGTTTACTGGGGATATAGTTAATAACAAGCGTATCGTGCCTTTCAATGATGGTAGTTTTAAAGGAAGTATTGATATTATTAGTAAGGCGATGAAACTTGATATTAAAACAGTTGTACCAGGGCATGGTGCAATGGCAAGTAGCGAACTATTAACAACTTATAAAACAGGGTTGGAATCTATTTATGAAACTACTAGAAAGTTGATTGATGAAGGTTTAGAGCCGTATGAAATGAAGAGTAAAGTCTTAGCGTCTAATACTGCTTTTAAAAATTGGATGGGTTTTGAAGACGAAGTTGGACGTTATTTGAGCCTAGCCGTTCTAGAAATAGAACAGGAAGAGTTTTAGTGGCTGAGCTAAGGTCATCGGTAGTGGGTCAAACTTGAAGTTCAACATTAATATGCTATTTTAGAGCATTGAAACTAATGGATTAGTACGATTAGTTGTTATCAGCAAATCCAAACTTTAAAGTAACAGAACCAGAAAACATGCCAGAAGTAAGCTTAATCAAGGTTTGTGAGGAAGCTGAACTTGATGAGCAATGGTCATTTGTGTAAATTGGGGTCAGAGTAATGTAAATTGGGGTCATGTAAATTGGGGTCAGAGTAAAATTAATTGTCACTATCAATCACTTTTTTGGTCGTCCTGCTTTTTCTAGGAGTAACACGCTTCTCTGTTAATGCCTCAATTTGCAATACAAAAGTCTCATTGCCCAAAGCCAAACCCTTATTAACGCTATCTCTAATTTCTTTCAATAACTCAACATCAACATGGGCTTTAAACAACTGCCGATGATTTCTAGTCTTTCATGTTTCGTCTTACCTAATGCAAGATAGAGTTCATGCGGTGTTTGCAACTCTGTTTCCATACCCAGAGCATTACAACCATAGCTTGACCAACTATATTCACTCGTCTCATCCACCATATCTGCTCTTACAGGGTTTAACTCGATATATCGATGCAACTCCAGTAAATACTTCTCACTCTGAATCAAACTAGATTTAAAACGTCCCTCCCCCAAAGTGTACCACTTCGTTGATAGGTGTAATTAAAATAGCGCACATACACTCGACCCATTGACTGCATCATCTTGCTAACAGCCCCTTCTTCATAGGGTGTACAAAGTATATGAACGTGATTTGTCATCAACACCCAGGCATGTATTCAACCAAATGTTTTTTTGAGAAATAATCGAGGTCAGAGAAAGATTAGCTTTTATTTTACTCTGACCCCGATTATCCCTTACAGGGTTTAACTCGATATATCGATGCAAGCCCAGTAAATACTTCTCACTCTGAATCAAACTAGTTTTAAAACGTCCCTCCCCCAAAGTGTACCACTTCGTTGATAGGTGTAATTAAGATAGCGCATATACATTCGACCCATTGACTGCATCATCTTGCTAACAGCCCCTTCTTCATAGGGTGTACAAAGTATATGAACGTGATTTGTCATCAACACCCAGGCATGTATATCAACCAGATGTTTTTTTGAGAAATAATCGAGGTCAGAGAAAGATTAGTTTTTATTTTACTCTGACCCCGATTATCTCCGCGCTTAACTTGGTTCGACCCCTCTATAATAACCTTTTTTCGATTATTAAGACTTGCCCCTCCCCTTACTTAGCGCTCTATGCCCCCCATGTAAACAATCTCATTAAACTAACAGAAATAACAACATTTAAAAATACTGACGAAATTATTAATGAACTTTTTTCACTGGTGAATTTTAGCACATGGATTAGATATATTGCCAAGCAAACAAAACAAGATATATATCCTCCATAAAAAATTGATTGTACAAAGTTAGCCGATGACATCAAATGTTCTAGATTATGAATGGCACCAAATAAATACCCAGATATGTTCAGAGCCAACACCGAAGTTAGCCAGCCAGAAATAAAAATAACGATAAATAAAAATAGGATGCTCATTAGTCGTACCATGTAGAACCAACTATATTCGATTACAATAGGTCTAACACTGTAATAGTCTTCTTTTCTATTTAGATATTTAGCTAGCCACCAAGTATCTAAATCGTGCCAAAAATGATCATAAGCAGAATAGTTAAATGCTTTAAGTCAGCAGTCCCTGCTGCAGGAATAGTTGTCATTACGTACCCATAGGAATTATAAGTACACTGGTTTCCATGATTGTTGGAAGTAGGATTAGATCTAAACTCGTATGTTGCACCTGCGTGTTCAGAGTTAGCATGCCCAGCTGTTAACCTATTTTCCTGCTTAAACGTTTTAATGTAAGGAAAGCCAGAAGCGAGCCTCAATCTGGACAAGCATTGCGACGGGTGGTGAAAAATATGTTCATGACATGGCTGACCTATTAAGGGACGGGGCAGTGGTAAAGAAGGTAATAAAGACGGGAAATAATTTTTCAACCTGTGAACCACATGAAGCTTCTTACAATACCAATTCTTACCCTGAAAATAGTAGTTTAAGGTAGAAATAGAGCAATAAACAGTTACTATTTTCTATTATAACAATATCTTAACTTGGTTCGACCCCTCTATAAACACCTCTATAAACACCTCTATAAACAATCTTAACTTGGTTCGACCCCTCTATAAACAATCTTAACTTGGTTCGACCCCTCTATAAACCCTGTATATCTTAACATGGTTCGACCCCTCTGTAATTTACCCCTCTGTAATTTTGATGAGTCGGTTTTCGCCGTCGTATTCGTTGTGGATTTCGTTACCCTTGGCATCGGTGATTTTTATTTGGTTACCGTTTTGATCATAGGTGTAGGTGGTTTCATTGCCTTGTGCATCTATGCTTTTGATTAACTGATTTTTATTGTCGTAGACAGATTGGCTACTGAGTAGGATATTTCCGTTGGCATCCATCACTTTGTTGGCGATCTAAAAATTAAAGGACACCCGTACAATGCTACTGCTATGGACGATGAATGCCTATATTTTAAGCACTAATTTATGGGTGTCCTAAAATTTCATTTTAAAGTGCCTTCGCAGAGCGAAATACATCTAAATACTTATGCAACGATTAATATCTACCAAACTTACCTACTTGCTCATCCACTTCAGTTTTCAATTCTGGAAATCGAGAAAAAATATCATTCAATATGTCAAAGGTAATTGATGCAGAAATTTTTGCAAGAGTTTTTCCATAATAATCATATTGTTCATCATCACAGTTTTCTTTTAAAACTGGTATTAAACTCGTCATTTCTGAAGATGACTTCAATAATGATCTAACAAAATGCCTAGCTAATTCAATATCCATAATAACAATCCTATACTATCACCATAACCAACTAAAGAAGGATGACTCCGAATCTTCTATGCAATCATTCAAGCATCTTTGAAAATCCCATTGGTTTCTATCAGAGCCAGCAGGCTGCCACCTTTCAAGAAGATGATAACACTCATTAATACATTGATCTTTAACATTATCACTAGTCGATGAAGATGAACTTACATTTTCAATAATTGCTACACTTGCATAATATGTAATTATTGTAGCACCAAGATAAAAAGTTGCCTCAGCCAGAGGAATTGCAACAGGTAGTAAAAATACAAATTCGCCATTTGCGTCAATGTATCTTGTTGGATTATTTAATGCATAGATATAAGAATTAAGCCCCCCATCAAAACCAATAGGATCACTTTGAATGTATCGGGCATTTTCAGGGTTGTAGGTACGCTTATAGTTGTAGTAATGCTGTGTTTCCACATCATAATACTGCCCAGGAAACCTAAGGTTATAATTTAACGCAACCTGGTCACCATCCACATCTTCATTAGGCTGTGATTCCCCAAACGGCTTGCTGTTCCACGCCCAGAGTGTGGTAGTTGCATTGTCTGTAATGATCCTTGGCGTATCTATCTGATCGGTAAAGATTCGATAAGTGCTGTTATTTTTAAGCAAAGCAATAGGTGTACTGCCAAAATAGACTGTTTCCTGTATCACATTACCCTCACCATCATATTCGGCAAAGATGCGATCATTGTCCCATCCATACAATGTAGTACCATTTGCTGTGGTTTTCTTAACGCGCATGTTGTTGGCGTTGTAGAGGTAGCTGTTTTCTGTATCTACCTGTATCAAGCGGTTTCTGGCATCGTAGGTATAGCTATGTCCCCCGTCACTAATAATATTGCCGTTGTTATCGTATTGGTATTCGGTTTGATTGACTTTTGTGAGTCGGTTGCTGTTTTCCAGTATGCTGTAGACAGTCTGGATGTCGTTATCCTGTAGTTCCAGACGATTGCCATTAGCATCATAGCTAAATAGCTGGCTTTGCACTGTTCCCGCTGTGCTGGTTTTGTTGTAACCCGTCAGGCGATTCAGGGCATCATAAACAAAACTTTTGGATTCATCTGTTCCCGTATCGTTCCAACCCGTGATATTGCCTAGTTTGTCGTAGTTTAGGGTTCTGGTTTGTTTGCCTAGTGGGAAGGTTTTTAGTCTACCGTTAGCATCATAGGTTCGGGTATACGCTGTACCATCTGACCATTTCCAGCCTGTGAGTTGATTGGCGGCGTTGTAGCTGATGTCAGTAATCAGTGGGCTACCATCTATGGAGATACTGTTGATTTTGTCTACGTCGTAGGTGTAGCTGATCACTTTACCTGAGGGATAGGTGATGGTTTTTAGTTTGTCGTCTTCGGTGTAGCTGTATTTTAGGCTTAGCGTTGTGCCTTCGATGTTGTTGTCTTTTTGGGTGATTTTTCCTTCGGTGTCATAGTTCAGTGCCGTGCTACCACTTTGGTCGGTGGTTTTG
>JALXAX010000096.1 GCA_026991755.1 Thiotrichaceae bacterium
CCAAGCCGCCTGCTCGAATTAACCGAAGAACATGCCTTAAAGTTTAACAAACTACAAACCGTAGTGATTGATGAAGCGGATCGGCTAATAGACACCCACTTTAAAGATGATATCGAAGCCGTATTAAAGCGCTTACCTAATAAACATCAAAAGCTTTTGTTTACCGCTACCTTCCCCGAAAGCATTCGCCCCTTAGTACGCTCTTTTCTTTATAACCCGACCATCATAAATATAGAGCAAAACTTAGATGGCGTGATAGATCAGCATGCCGTCACAGTTAATGCGGACAAAAAGTTTGAGTTATTAGCACATTTGCTAGAAGAAAATGATTGGCAACAAGTCTTGGTTTTTTGTAGTGCTAAAAAGACGTGTGATCGCGTGGTTGAAAAGCTTGCAGAGCAAAACATAGAGGCCATCGCACTGCATGGTAACCGAGAACAAAAAGAAAGAGTTTCCGCCTTTGATGGTTTTAAAAAAGGGGATATTCGAGTATTAGTCGCGACAGATGTAGCATCACGCGGGCTAGATGTTGAAACCCTGGATTGTGTCATTAACTTTGAGCTACCACGCTCTCCCAATGACTATACCCACCGTATTGGACGCACAGGCCGAGCGGGTAAAAAAGGCCAGGCAATTACCTTGATAGCCCATCATGAATATGCACATTTTGAAGTGATAGAGAAAAGGAATAACCTCCGCTTGGAGCGAGAACAAGTTGCAGGTTTTGAGGCGAGTAAAAAAGCGCCGCCTCCACCCCCAAGAAAAAAGCCAAAGAAAAAAGCCAAAAATAAGCTATCCAAGAAAAAGCGTCAGAAGCTATTGGATAAGCAACAAGCAAAACCGTATCAGCCAAGACGAAAAGATCCAAGGATGGAATCGGCCGTTGAAGAGAAGCCCACCCCCCGAGTGGCTAGCCCAAGAGTAGAGCGTGAAAAAAGCAAAACAAGAAAAGAAGCTCCGAAGAGAGAAAACGCTGATGGTGCAAGCCCTTGGGCAAAGCAGCCCTCCGTATCAACACCTAGAAAGGCAAAAGACAGCGATAACAATAAAACAAAAAAGAAAGCCTTCAAAAAAGATGAGAGAGGCAGCGAAAAAAAGAGTGAGAGAAAGCCAACAAAACGCACCGCACTCAAAAAAGTCCCTAGCGAAAAAGCTGAAGTAAAAGAGTCTTTGGATAAAACAACTAGTGATAGCCCCGTTAATGAACATATTTGGGGTAAGAAAAAGTAGTGTTGTATAGTGATCAAAAACAGTGGCGTATTAGATAACTCACTGTACTCTTTGATACAATTAATGAGTGTATTTGTATCGTTAGTAGTCTCAACCTAAAATCCTCAGTTAGACAGCCTATAGAGTGATTCTCTTCGGCTGAATGGCGTAGTAAAAAAAGGAATTAATGGTTGATCCTTAATGAGTTTTTTTACATAGCCAGTCAGTCGAAGAGGGTTGCTCTATAGGCTGTAGCGCCTTCATTCTATAAGTGAAAGATAGATAAAGCTGCTTACTTTATTACTATCAGTAGTATTATTTAATACTGGAAGCGGTTAACTGAGGAATTTAGGTTCAAGGTGACTCAATCCGAAAGTCCACCTGCAGACTTTTCCAATGTGTCTTGAGCTGTAGTTTATGTGCTTCATCCATCGGTAGATCCTTTAAGGCTTGTGGCCATAAGGTTCTTGCTTTGTTGAGCGTATCATCTAGGTGGGATTTTATGGCGCGCCAAGGAATAGTGGTTTTGTTCGCCCAAGCTTCAAAATGTGCATAGGTTATAGTGCGCCATTCTTTGGTTTTCGCCATATTTAAGGCTAGCTGTGCTTCATTCTCCATATAAACACGGGTAGTCACAATGTCATATGCGGGTGATAAGGTAGGGGTGACTTTGTCTTTATAGAGCAAACTCCAGTTTTTTAAATGTGCGTCACCATTGGCAAGTAGAATATTCACCAATAAGCGTCTGGCAAATTGTTGTACATCAGCAAGACCATTGCCTGAAAAGTTATAAAGTACCTTACCTATTTGCTCGTAGTTGGCGGTGTCATATTTCTCATGTGGGTATTTCACCAGTACTTGTGCAAAATCCTCCATGTGAATACGGGTATTTTGATTACGGTCAAAGCGTTTAATAGCAAATGCCATTTTTTCATTAGGTAGATTGATGTGAGGGAGGTTGTCCAGTTTATTGAGCGCAATCAGCTTTATTTCTGGAATATCAATGCCTGCTAAAGATGCTAGTGTCATTGCGCTGTATTCATTGAAAGGGACGTTTTTGTGTAGGGTAGAGGGTGTCTTGATGATCCAATCGCCAAGATCGTCATTGTTTTGTGCCAGGGTGAAACGCCCCTCTTTTTCCTTCATGGAAAACTTCATTTGAACACCCGCTAGAGAAAATTTATTTTTTTGATCATTGGTTTCAAAGGGTATGGCTTTTGACTGGTCGTATGTGCGAAGAATACTATCAGGCACGTTTTCAGGCGCTAATGGTGTTGCGATTAAAGCTCCAGGCAAGTCTTGACCTAGATAAGAAAATATATGAAATTCATTATCGCTATGTGTTTTTAAGCCTTGGGCGATTAACTCCCTCAATGCACCCTCGGGGAGTAAGTTGGATAACGTAGGATGTAGTTTTTGTTTTTTTGACCAAGGTATCGAGAGTAGCTTTTCTGAATTAGGAAAATCTGGGTGAGTAATTAGGCTGAATGTGGGGCGATAAGGGTTTTCTTTAAATTCATTGGAGAAGCTTAGGATATTCCGACCATCCCTGAAGCCAATTAGATAGCCGACTAGCATATTATGTAGAGTGAGTTTGAGGACTTTGATTGTATTAGTCTGTTCATTCATTAGTCATCCTCTAGTAGCTTTTGCCAGGGGTCGTTAATGAGACTGTTTTCTTTTATTTTGTCTGTGCTATTTGTGTCTTTTGTGCTTAGGGAAGTGCCGTAGGGGGGTGTCAAATTCTCTCTATCTTCTAGCAAGGCTTTTACGGCTAATACTTTTTCTTGAGGAATCAGCATTATTTCACTCTTTAGGCCTTCGGCAACTAGCTCAAGTGTATTAAGGCGAGGGTTACCTTTAGATTCTAACCGTTGGTATTGTTGCCTTGATATTCCTGCACGAAGTAGCATGTCGCTTTGTTTAAGTTTTAGCTTGATTCTGCGGTTCTTCAAATCTTCCAGTAGTGTATTCATTAGAGTCTTATATATTGCTTTATGTTATAAAAGCAATATATTAGTTTCTTTTTTATTATTTAGCAATTTATATGCTTCTTTTTATATTCCGACCATGGCGGTAAGTGTAGATGAGGATATTCAGATAAAGCCTACGGTTGGGAATCCTCACTCCAGACTTGCGTGAGTTTTATCTTAACGTCATGTGGTGTTATAAATGATAGGTCTAGCAGCTGCCGTTTATGAGATCAGTATCGTTGATTGATAGTGCGAAATAACTACAACTCCAGACCTTTAATTATTGACTTCAAAATTAAAAAGTCAGGGAACCAAGGTTGTTCTAAGCCATCAGCTTTGTTTCTATCGCCATTCTCAAGCTCTATGAGAATCACCAGATTATTTATCTAGCAATATGATCAAAGAAGGTACAAAAACTACTACTCTTAGTAGTCTTATATATTAGTGTTAATGATGCTATTAAATTAATAAAACTTATAAGCTTCTGAACCAGTGACTTTATTTAAATGCTGCTGAAAGCGTTTAATCTTCTCACCTGACAAGTGATGTTTTGGCTGAGGAATTTAAAGGTATTGTACTATATATCAGGTTCTTATGGGTTAATATCTACTCATGAAGTTACTGACTCAGGTATTAGCGATTAAATTATACGTAACTAGATACATAAAAAGGTCTTAGTAGTAATGAATAATATCTCACAACATAACAGGCTAGTTTTTCTCTTACTATCGTTACCGTTTATGATGACGCTTTGTGGTGCGCAATTAGCTTTTGCGGACATTGAAAATTCGGAACAGGACGATCATCCTGTGGTGTTGGTCAATGATTTGCTGATTCAGCTGGATCAGCTTAAAAACGAAACACAATCTAAAGTACCTGATCATAAAACCCAAAAAAAATTGCTTAATAAAATAAAATCAGCGAATAAACACATTCGTAAGTCAATGAAATATACCTCTCAAGGAAAGAAGAATAAGGCTACTAATCAGTTGAGGTATGTCTGGAATAACATCTACTCTTACCAGTCTTTGCTTCATTCCGCGCAGAAAAATGAGAAAATATCCGTACAAGCTCTAGCTCACTTAGAGTCAAGAGCTTTGGAGTTGCTTGATGATGTAGCCCCTATGGGGAGAAATATAGTTCTTCAATACCTATCAAAGCTCAAGGTTGACACGAAAACAGCTGTTAATCATAAAAAAGTATTCAAAAAATTAATAAAGAAAGCGCTTCGTTATACAAAAAAAGCAATTAAGAAAGCAAGTCTTGGTGAAAAAGAAAAAGCGAAGCAACAATTTATTAAAGCAAGAAATAATATTAATACCTATATAGCTAAGCTTGAAGCTGCAAGCTCAGGGGGACTTATCACTAGTGATAAAGTGGCTCCCTTATTACAGCAAGCAGAGCTTATAAAAAATACATTAACCTTCTATATAGATGGAAATCAGGAACCAATAGCTAATGCAGGAGTTAACCAAAATGTGAAAGCTTTAACGATTGTTACCTTAGATGGAAGTGGCAGTGTTGATAGTGATGGAACGATAACCCATTATAGCTGGTTGCAACTTGAAGGGACAAATGTTGCTCTTTCCAATGAAGAAGCAGTGTCTCCGAGTTTTACCGCTCCCGATGTTATAACCCCTGAAGTACTGGTTTTCCAGTTGGCTATTTCTGACGACAAAGGTGCTACCGACATAGCATTAGTTCAAGTTACTATTGCACCTGTAATAGATGTCATAGCCCCTATTGTTACACTTAACGGTGATAATCCATTAGTGCATACCCAAGGTGAAACATTCACTGATCCTGGAGCAACAGTTACTGATAACAGCAACGAAACCATTAACGTGGTTGTTACAGGAACAGTTGATACAACAATAGTAGGGGGGTATGTACTCACTTATACAGCCACAGATACAGCAGGCAATATTAGCTCAAAAGAAAGAGTTGTAAATGTGGTGTTGCCTGCGGACACCACGGCTCCAGTAATAACACTCAATGGTGATAACCCGTTAACCCACATTCAACGTGAAATATTTACTGACCCAGGAGCCACCGCTATTGATGACAGAGATGGAAGTGCTGATGTTACAACAAGTGGTGCGGTAGATGCGGCAACGGTAGGGAGTTATATTGTAACCTACGCAGCAACTGATAGTTCGGGCAACATAGCTACACTTACACGAGTCGTAAATGTAATTTCGCCCCCAGATACTACTGCGCCTGTCATAACACTCAATGGAAAGAATTCAATAACTCTCAATCAGGGCGAGACATTCACTGACCTAGGGGCAAGTGCCTTTGATAATAGAGATGGAAATATCAATGTAATCGTTAGCGGTGCAGTAGATGTCTCAACCGTTGGATCCTATTTGCTCACATACACGGCTGTTGATAGTGCAAGAAATACATCGACAGCAACGAGAACAGTTAACGTAGTAGCATCTACACCTTTTGGGGTTGAAATCGGCCCTGTTAGTGGAAATACAAGCCTCTTTAATGGTGTTGCTGAATTTATGGTCACATTAAAAAGCCAACCCACTCATGATGTGGTTATCCCCATTTACTCTTCCAATGAGAGTGAAGGAAGAACAGACCAGAATAGCCTGACTTTTACCCCTGATAATTGGTTTAACTTTCAGCAAGTCTTTGTAAAAGGAAGGAATGAAAATACCTCTAATAGATTACAAGACTATAGAATCATTTTGGGAAGCATAGATAGTCTAGACCCTAACTATCATGGGCTTGACCCTGCTGATGTACCGATGACAGGACTTCAGTTATCTATTGCCCCCCCATTAGTGAATACAGAAAGGTTATAGCGGGTGAGGTATCAGAAATACAGATTCAGGCTAATTACAACGGTTATGACGAGCTTACTTATACGCTCAAAGAAGCACCACCGGGAATGATTTTTGAGAATAATCGTATAAAGTGGAATGCGCCGGCATCTGAGCAGGGAAAAAAGATTCCCGTCACGATAGCAGTTACAGATGGGGCTAAAAATGCAGAGGTTCATTTTTTAGTGACTGTAGCAAAAGGGACGCCGTTGCTGACAGAGCTAAAGGGTAAGACAGTTACTGTGATAGATAGTACATCAAGCCTGAAAGGCATGAGTATAGAGTTTATTAGTGATAACTACTCACCTAATAAATTTAAGTTTTATAAAATGGATGTTGCTACCATTCCAGCAATCAGAGCCGACTGGCCTGCGAGTACGGATGTGTTTTATATAGAGTCGGATATAGAAGAACTTGGGGAAATTATTATAAGAATACCTCTAGAAAAGATGTTCCCGGGGAAAAGCTGGTTAACACATGACGTGGATCTTGTACGTTGGTCTGATGGCAAACAAGTAACAGATGTCGATGGTGGGTTTTGGACGCATTATTATTTAGATGATGATGTTGACTCGCAAGAATCGGTATCTATGTTTAAACCCCGTTCCTTCTTATTGAAAGGTATTTTTTATTTGAGAGTTACAGAAAAGGAAGTTCCACTAGGGCAAGGGCAACCTCATACGGCATCTCCTTTTTCTGTTGCTACGCTAGGTGCTAAAGGCCTAAGCGGAGCAGAAGGCCCTGTTGGCGTAGAAGAAATTACCTGTGAGCCTCGGGTAAAAACTAGTTTAGATGGAAGGGTTACGAGAAATTACAAGCTACAAACTTGTTTTAAAACTACTGAGAACAGAGGAAGGTTTATAATAAGGTATTTTGGAAATACAGAGAATGCGACTTTATGGAATGGTGTGACTATCAAGCAAATGGTAGCTTGGTTATTTGAAGCACAAGCTAAAATGAATAGTCTTGGTTTGTCTTATGATTTAATTCTTGATGTGAATCTAGAAAAAGATCTGAGAACACCAAGAGGACGCCCATCGGTAGGCTATATGGATAAAAATGATGATTTCAATGTTTTAAACCTGAGAAAAAATCCAACAGACAATACTATAATGAAATCAGTAGTTGTGCATGAATACTTTCATCATGCACAAGCTCGAAGTGAGTTAGCAGGGCAAAAGCCTTTAATCGATGATATCCATGTTTCAGGCTGGTTTGTCGAGGGTACGGCTCGTTGGTTTGAAGATGAAGTATTTGATGATGATAATACCTATATTAAAGTAGAGAAGTCTGGCTCTAAAGTTTTAGAGGTGGGTTTGAACGCTCCCCGTGGATCAGAACCCAACCAAAGACCCTATCAACGGTTTTCGTTTTTTAAACTTTTAAATTCGAAATGCAGTGCATTTAATGCAATGTACAACGAGTTTAATAATAATATTGATAGTGTTGAACCGAGTGGTATAAATAATTTAATAGTTGATCTGCCTGATGCATCTTGTGACTTCGGTAATCAGCTTGGAAATGAAAAAAAATCATCACTAGAAGCTGCCTTGCTTTATTACCAATATGCCACTCAATATAAAAATGATATTGCATTAATAGATAATAATGAAACTGGACAAGGGCGAGGAAGAAATAGTGGTCCGTTCCCTTTTGTTAGTAGCCGTACTCATTATGGTGATGAGTTGAAAGGCAATGGGCCAATTAAATCAATCAAACTTGATTATATAAAAAAGATTCCCGCGTATGGTGCTTATTCATTTAAAATAGACCCATCAGTATGGAGTGGTATTCCAGATAGACAAGAGGGTGTGCTTAGAGTTAAGTTAACAAATAACTCATTGCCCTTGACCTTTTCACTATTAAACGAATCCCGCTGGTTTAGCATTAATGCTCCTGATAAAATAGACAATGCTTCGCATAAATACGGAACTATCAGTGTTGATAAACCTGAAATTCGCTTTGGTGACTTACTGGTTGCTTATGACGCCCCTTTTTTTATAACACTAGTGAATCCACATAGCAGTGATGTCACTATCTCAGATATTGCTATAGAGATCAGAGAGAGGTTTTATAGGCAAAGTGGTACTCCTTTAGTAATACAAACTAGCGGTGTAATGTGGCTCGATGATGCGGCAGCAATGACAAGAAGATTAACTTGGTTAAACTCTAAAGCGAACTGTGATTCGTTGGTTTATGGAGGTTTTGATGATTGGCAGTTGCCAAAAGAGTCTAATTTGTTTCGAGTCTTAAAGTATTCGAAATATTCTGTATTTGAGAATATTGTAAAAAGTAGTAATGTAGGTGGCAATGCCTATATTACTCGAACAGAACTTGCATCTAATCCAAATGTGATACTCGGTGTAACATTTTCATCGGTAGGGATTGGTACACCTTCTAGTACCTTTACTAGTTCAAAAGATTCAAATAGAGAATATCATTCTGCTTGCGTAAGAGATTTTATACGTATGTAGGTGTCTCTTTCTGAAGTGCAATTGACTTTTCAAATAGTCCCGTTATTTACCGAGCAACGGTAAACCCATACCAAGAGAATAGACAAAGAACTTTTTCTTAAGGAATCTCTGATTAACTCTGATCGAAATTTCTGTGAGATAGAATTTGTCAGGTTTTTGATAGAAAAGTTAGCAATAGCCGTAGCTATTGGTTGCTTTTATAGCGAAAAGATGGCGGATTCTAGCCTCAGAAAAACGAATCATGAGTTGATCAGAGGTTCCTTAATACATAATTAAACTTTTAGAAATGCAGTTAAATCGCGAAAGTCTACTCAAGTACTTGGTGCAGCTAGTAAAACAGATAACTTATGCACCTTTTTCGCAGTTCAACTGCGGCTTTCTAGGTTAAATCACTCTCTGCACCAGCCAGAAAGAAGCTAGCATCGAGATTAATAAAGAGCCGCCTTTTAACAAATAATGCTGATAAAAAAGTGTTTCGCGGAGCAGGTAAGCAATGGGGAACAAGGTGAGAAGGATAAGCCCTTGCCCTACCTCAACGCCTAGATTGAAGCCTAATAACGACAAGAACAGAGAGCCTGCCGATAAGTCTAAATCACCCAGCACAGAAGCAAAACCAAAGCCATGTATTAAACCGAAGGCAAAGGCAACTCCCCATCGGCTATGGGTAAATAAGGGTTTGATATTGTTGATAGCCACCAATACAACCGACAAGGCAATAGCCGACTCAACCCACCGAGAAGGAAGCATAACTAGCTCAAGTGTAGCTAGCGAAAGGGTAATAGAATGAGCTACCGTAAAAGCCGTGATCACCTTCATTAAATCAAATAAAGCAGGTTTAAAAGCCTTAGCTGCGTGCCATTGTGATTTTTTATAATATAAAACAGCAGGTAACATTAGCGTTACGATAAAGAGAATATGGTCAAATCCGATCAAGATGTGCCAGATTCCCTGCTTGATAAAATTCCACAGGTTTTGAAAATTACTAACAGGCTGGTCGAGTTTTATCAGCTGGTTTTCTGGGCTAGCAATAAAGGGCTGTTGGTTATTTTCTCCGCGTTGATCAAGGATGATGCCTCGGTGATCAGGGTCATCATTAAATAACAGATGGTAGTTAAGTGTTAACTCACCTTGTTTTTCTTCACAGGTTGGTTTGATATGCAATACCGCATAACTACCATCACTATGCTCCTCCACCTGTAAACCGTTATTGCTAATTTGGCTCAATTGACAGGCTTTATCGCCCTGTTGTAGATCAAGATTCGAAAAAGCATACGCTGAGATAGCACTTTGTTTATCAAGCAACTCTTGCCAAGTTATATTCTGATCTAAGTTGCTGTCCAAGCCCATCGCTTGCTCTAGATCACGCAGAGCGATATCCCATCTCATCTGTAAATTTCCATGTTCTTCTGAAATAAATAAATAGCTGGTGCTAGGGCTGTGAGCTGAAACCGTTACGGGGAATAAAGTCAGTAGAAGGCAAAAAAGTAAACCGTGTTTAATCATTCTCTTTATCCTCCTTTTTTTCTATTGGATTGTTTTAAAAGAACACGTAGCAAATAGGCATCCCTCTCTGAAAGTCTGATGGCCTTTTTAAAGAGTACTTCTCTTTGCTTTTCATCATCGAGGTGATGATTTATCTCTGTACCCCTTCCTCTTTGCACGTGTACTTTAGGCTGGTTTAACAACTTGGTTATGCGTACATCTTGAAGTTGGTTTGTTTTTATCCAGTTCTGGATGGTTTGTAGGTCTACTGAGGATTGGTTGGCAATAGCCGCGCGCAATAGAATAAGGGCATCATCAGGCTCTTTTTGAATTTTCCAATTATCTTTTGCCAAAGCGAGAGCTTTTTTTAAGGCTAGTTGTGTGTGTGAAAACTCTAGTAAAAACAAAGCTTCATCACGTTCATGCAATGAGCTATTGCGTAATCGAGCTGCCTCATAGCGAGAGATGAGCATCTTTTGATAGCGCTGGCTTAGCTTCTCTTCGTTTGCGTTTTTTGCGGCTATCGCTAAGCGTAGCAATAAAGCATCGTCATGAGTTTCATTCTTTAATAGCTTCAAAACAGATTGAGGCTGATTGTTGGTTAATAGGAAATCGCTGTAGACACGTAGCAAATAAGCATCTCTTTGTGAAAGTGTAATCGCCTTTTCAAATAGCGCTTTTGCTTGATTAGTATCACCAAGGCGATAAGCCGTTTCTGCACTTAGTCCTAGTACCCATTGCAGGGTTTTCGTATTGTTTGAGTGATTGGAACCCAGTTGCAGAGCTAATGCTTGTTGAAGCGTTAAAGCACGTTCGGCTGAACCTGTCAGGCTCATGATTTGGCTATAACATAAGCTAGATAACCAGCTAGAAGCTACTTTACCTAATGCGGCACAACTACCTCGTGCCGATGTGTAGTCTCCTTGAAGTTGTTGGATAATAGATAGAGTAAGCCAAGCTTGGCTATGTCGGGGCTGCTTTTGGATAAGCGTTTTTAAGGTTGCTTTTGCTTTTGTATATTGATGCTCATGTTGCTGTAAAACAGCCTGTAGAAACACTATTTCTGCGGGTGGAGGTGGTGAGGATACCTCCTTTTTTCCAGCATGTTGTTCAGGTGATAGCCACGGTTTAAGCACCGCTTTTGCATAACCATAATAGCGGTTATCTGAACTTGTCCGAGCTATTTGAATATAGTGTGTGGCTAACTGCTCAGCTATAGAAACATCGTCAGGGTTGGCTGCAAGCTGTTGCCGTAATGATTGAATTTTTTTTGAATGTTTTTGACTATTGGGAAGTGTTGTGATGGTTTCATCACCGTTAGAAGGTGTTCTTGGTGTCGCGAAGAGGTTACTCGTCACCAAGAGAAGGAATAAGGAGATCATAAAAAGCAGAGTGAAGTGATAACTACTCCACTCTGCCTTCCTCCTTTTTATGTTAATAGTCAGGAGTACTAGCATAACTATTAGTTAGCCGCTCTGTTGGCAACATCAGCGATGCTTTCGCCGTCCAGCACATCAACGGGTTCGCTATCAGCACTCCCAAATAAAGTATTGATATCACTTTGTAGCGAACCTACATTGTCGATGGCTTTGGCGGGTTGGTCGTTACTTTGAGTATAAAACGAACTGACTACCGTACCCGTATCGGGCGTTGTCACCACGTTGTTATCATTGCTATGGCAACTACTTAACCCAAAGCCAGTGATAGCCAGCCCTGCTATTAGTCGTATTGTCATTAATAGTACTTTCATCATTGACTCCTAAAGTGAGCTAGTTGCACCAGAAAGGGGCGTGGTTAGATAAGGAAACACGTCATCGAACTGTGCCGCGTTTTGGAGTGCACCATCGGTATAGGGAAACTCAGCTCCACCGTTGGGCGCATCTTCGGGGGTACATAGGCCAAGATCGAGGTGGCATAAAAAACCCATGGCAACACGAAGCGTAATATCCACCACATCATCACCAGGACGACGACCATTAGGAAAGCCAGCACTATCACCAACCGCTAATCCTAGATTCTTCTGATCAGCTTTAGCCGTTGCGGGGATGCCGGTATTTAAACGCTGCATTTCGGCTAGTGATCCGTTTTTATTAACACCTTCAAGACCTGTTAAAAAGGCAGCCACTAAATCAGGACGATTTTCAACCGTAGGGGCTGTCACTTTAAAGAGTGCATTCAAAATAACGGGGAGTGTGGGTTTAAAGACATAACTCGCAAATTGCGTATCGTCCTTTGGCTCACTGGCATTAAAACGATTTTTGTCAGGTAGGCCGATAACAACCTCGTTGACTAGAGGCATACCTAAACGCGAAACCTGAGTCCATGCGCCACCGCTAATAGCAGGTTGTTTAAAGGTAGGCGTTGGGTCAAGTACACGTACCTGAGGTAAGCTAGCCGTCGTCCAACCACCAATAATACCGTTCTCATTACCACCTGTTAGGCAATCAATAGGTACTTCAACTGCGAAAGTTGCGATGTTCTTATCTGCTAGCGTATTGGCTTCACCATCTACAGGACCAAGAGGATTGGTATTTACTAAGTCGAATACTTCGCCCAAATTAACGGCAAAAGATTCTTTGCGTTGACCGACAAAAACACGACCATCTTGAGCGCCTGAAGGACAAGCCGAAAAGGTCACATCATGAATAAATGAATTAGCGTATTGAGCATAAGGCTGTGTACTAAAAGTCTTGTCGCCTACATTATCTAAAGGACGAGCTAAACTAGTGCTACCGTCTGAGGTTTTACTTACTGGTGATTTATCACCTGTACGACGATCACCCTTAACCATCGTCATTGTGTAAGTCTCTTTAAAGTTGAGACCTGGGCTATCGTCTGTACTAACCGTGCCAATATTCTTCTGTGGTACCGCCACGCCATTAATAGCAAGTCCTGCTCCACCATTGCCTAGTTCATGGTTAAATTGAAATTGAAAAGTAATATCTTCAATACCATCGCCGCTATTATCAATATGCATTTCATACAATGCATCGGGTGACATATTAAAATAGTTCGGCCCACCATAAGCATCTTGTAAAGGGCTGTAGTTGGCGATAAGTGTTACATAGCCTTCGCGGTTATTTTCGTAACTGCGGAACATATAGAAATCAGTCGCGTCGACTTTCGGGTTTTCAGTAATAAAGGGAGCTTCTCGATGGCTGGAAGCTGTTGCTGTCGTTGATACTATTGAGATAGCTGAAAAGGACGTGGCAATAAGAGTTGCCAGTAACGTTTTTCGTGTAAAAGAGTGCATATGTTTCTCCTTGGTGTGTTTGCAAATTGTTTAATTATTTGGATGTACACGGGGGATTACGCAGGCTAAGAAAAAACTGGATTCAAATAAATTATGAAAGAGGGATATGTTTTTATAGAGGAACGGGATACGTTTAAGGAGTTTTATATCCAACTACATTTTTTAGGTTCAGGACGTGCGGCTTTAGCCGCGCACTAAGCAACAGGTGGGTTCACTGGCGCGACTAAAGTCGCACGTCCTAGGTATTTCCATAAATTACGAGCTACGGGGAAGGTCTTTATTTTTGTGCAGGTTGTATGTTTTGCTAAGCTTTTTAACTCATTGGTAAACAGTGTTATATTTTACAATTTAATATGAAATATTTTAGAAAACTGGTTGAACAATATATATCCGTTGATGATAAAGAATGGTCTCTCGCATGTAGTGGTTTTAATAAGGTTTGCGTTAAGAAGGGTACAATCGTTCACCTAGCGGGTGATGTATTTAGTGATATATGGTTTATTAAAAGTGGCTTAGCGCGATCATATTTTATGGATATAAATGGTCGGGATTTTACTTGGCAACTTTATTTTTGAGGTAAAAGCAAACACGGACTCAATCACTTTATGGATGATAGCGTGAGTTTTTATGAAAATTCGGGCTCAATGCTAAACTTTGAGGTACTTGAAAATGCAGTTTTTTATGTCATCTCATTAGATGAACTGGATAAATATATATCTAAAGATAAAAAGTGGGAGCATCTAGTGCGTGTTTGGTTTCATGACACATATTACGCAGCAACCTATAAACGCGTGATTTCACTCATGTCTGAAACGGTAGGCGAAAGGTATGAGCGTCTACTGGAAGAATATCCGTGAATATTTAAACAAATTAAATCTTATCATATTGCTTTTTATCTGGGTGTTGCTCCGCAAACATTGAGTAATGTTAAAAAATGAATCTAGGTGAATGAATAATAATATTTGATGGATTATCATGTGGTTTTTATAAATAGAGCCAAAAAAATGAATAATCATCAAAAGTTTAGAGAATTACATAAAGCCGATAAGCTCTTACATATCGGTAATGTCTGGGATGTTAATAGCGCGCTTTTGTTTGAAAAAATGGGATACCCGTCACTAGGTACTTCAAGTACAGCGCTTGCTAACTCATTAGGCTATGAAGATGGCGAGGAAATAAGTTTTAATGAGCTTTTAAGCATCGTGAAGTCTATTACTAAAAAAGTATTATTACCCTTCACGGTCGATATAGAAGCAGGATATAGCAGGAATGCAGCAGAGATTATTGAAAATATTATTCTTTTAAGTGAAGCGGGAGTCTCGGGCATAAATATAGAAGATTCAGTGGTAGTGAACGGCAAAAGAGAAATTACAAATTCACACGAATTTAGTGAGCTATTAAAGACGATAAAAAGAAGTCTTACTGATAAGAATATAGATATGTTCCTAAATGCACGAACCGATTTTTTCGTTATGGGTTTAGACAATCCATTAGAAGAAACATTATCACGTGCCGTTCTTTATGAAAATGCAGGTGCTGACGGCATATTTGTTCCCTGTGTAACCCATGAAAATGATATTAAGAAAATTGTAGACAGCCTTTTAATCCCCCTAAATGTTATGGCAATGCCAGACCTTCCTGCATTTGATGTGTTACAACGGCTTGGTGTTAGCAGAGTAAGTATGGGGCCTTTTGTTTATAACAAGTTAAATGAAAACTTTAGAAAAACGCTAGAAATGATTGGGGAAAATCAATCATTTGATGTTATTTTTCAATAGTATGAAAACTCAATAACCTCTTATATCTTATTAAATAACGCCCTGGAGTATAAAAAAACAGGGGGGGTTAAAGAAGAAATGATTCTATCCATAATTTGGGGGATACTGGGGTCTGGTCTTTACTTTTGCGTGGATTGTATATTTTGCTAAGCTTCTTCTATGGCAAGACTCTTAAGAATAGAATTTGCAAGTGCTTAATACCACGTTATATCTAGAAGGGTCATTCAAGATGATATGCAAAATTAAAGACCTGCCCCCCCTTCTTACGTTTTTTCTTGATGCGTTGCTGCCACTTAACACATCCTACTTCGATGTGATAAGCGGCCTTTAAGGTACAGATTCTAAGTGACCGCAGACTGATCTTGATCCCAGCGAGCCAAACGACTAGTGTCAGTAGTGGCTACATAGGCACTAAGGTAGTGATTTCTGAAACGGCTATTAGAGGGAATCCAGCTATCTTGTTGAAAGTGTATATTCTGAGTGCCTATATCAGCAGTCCAGAACAAATACCCATTATCATTTGATCTTCCTTGATAGACCGCATTCCATCCCTGATAAGAGCTAGAATCATCGCCAGGCAAATCAAAGTAATATCCACCACCAGGAATCAGTGTATCCCCTTTGCCAGGATCAAATAGAGCATATTCACCAGCTATGTTTTCTCGGTTATTGATCTGAATGTCCCCAGCTTTTGCGAAACGTGATGTGATATTAAAACCACCATCAAACTGAGTACTATCATACTGATCAAGCCAGCCACTTAGGTTGATGGAGCCTGTTTGGCGATTAAAATCATCCTCGCCAATAGTCTTCATGGTCGCTAATAAAGAAAGAATGGGCATAGGTGTTGAGCAGTCAAATGCATATCTAAAAGGATGATCTATTAGGTGTTTAAGTGCATCGGAACTACGAATAGAACGACCTGAATCATCAAACTCGCGCTGTATTAAAAAACGTCGATCATCACGTATGACGGTTTCCCAATAATTATTACGTTCTATCACTATTTCGCGGGTTGAGCGTCCAAACTCATCAATAAATAATCGTTGTTCGGGGTGTCTTAAAGCACGACCTTTAATCTTAACTAATCCGTTTTCGTTAAAAGACCAGCCAGAGTTAGGTACACTTTGAGTAAGTTTAATCATGTTTTCGCGAAAGCGAATATCATAAATATCTTTAGTGGTTAGAGTCTTCGTTGATAAAGTTTCACCTAAATTGTTTTTGAAGCTTAGGGTGTCATTAACCCCTAGTTTTCCGTCATGGTTGAGTCCCTCTTGAACAGAAGGTTTTAGTTCTTCTGTGCTGAAAGGCTTAAATAAAGCACTAATAATTTCTGTTTGCTTCTCACCCAACATCACGTTCTGGGAAGTGACAGAATTTGTTTGAGGGGCATGTTGCTCACTAGCTGTCGCCGTAGGTGTAGTAGGAGGCTGCTGAGAGGATTGCTTTAGATCTCGTAATAACCTCAATATGAGCCGAAGTATAAGAAGATTCACTCTGGATTGACGTTGCTTTTCCTGGAATGCTATCTGAGTATGTTCACGTGAAGGTCTGTTACGTGATGAAGCTCGACTATGTAATACAGAAGGTCGATGGTTAGCGCTACTGATAAAAGTATCCATAATGTGAACCCAATTTGGCTTAGAATTATTGGTAATTTAGTGAATACTTATATATGAAATGTGATGCAAGCTTTAGTCATTCAAAGATAATAGTTATAGTTTTGTTGATAAAAAGTAGATACCTTAATGACAAGCGAGGGGGGGGTAAGTCTTTATTCTTGCGCAGATTACATGTCTTGCTAAGCTTCTTCTATGCTGATTCTCCTAGAATAGAATTTGCAGGTGCTTAATACCACGTTACATCCAGAAGAATTATTTTATGATGATATGCACAAATAAAGACCTGATAATCATCTAGCTAGTTCCTCAAATACGAACTACCGTTTAGTTTCTGACTGATGAGGGCTTGGAACTAAAGATTTCCTGGTGCAAGAATTGCTTTGGGCGACTCGAAAGATTGGGTTAATGCCCAGAGACCCATATAGCTGACTCCTTTTCCCGTGACTCCTCTTCTCGATGGAATAACTACAGCTTGAAGTATTTAAGTTATTGAAATATATGCCTTTATACGTCATTCGCGCCATTTGTCTGGATATCCTCGACGTTGATTCCGTAAGTGATACGCTAACTCTTATAAAGTTTCTAAATAGTTCTATTCTTAGTCCTCGTTTGTAAATTATTTAGTCAGCCACACCTATTTGTACCTACGATAAACAAATTCTTACAATAATAACGATATGAATGTTCAATCTGGAATCCTCAATTAGACAAGTCTGATTGGGTATGCATATCCTCTATTTATCGGTAATAAAATGTCACAAAATAATTCAATCTTTTGCTCTATCTCGAATCCATTTTCCACAATATTACACACTACCTTCAGGGTTCTTTTTTGTATTGTACCCCTCGTATCCAGTGGCTCGCTGGCATATGCCGATACCTTTACAGCAGGTGCGTATATTATTGATATGGGTGCTGAACCTCAGACTTATGAGAATGCCATAAAGCCTTACGGGCTAATTTATGAACTTGTTATAAATGACAAAATCCCTGTTTACTGGAGTATCAACCCAGACAAGGCAAAAGATGGTATTGACTTCACCTACAATGGCAAGGATTACAAGGCTGGAAGCTTTATCATTCCTGCCAAATACGCAGTAACAGCGGCAACGACTTTGAACACATGGGAAGCTAAAGGAGTGGTTGTAGATGGCCCGACCAGCAGTGCTTTTGATGCCTCAGTATTTGATACAATTACCAGCTTTCCTAATACTTTACTGGACTTAAAGAATGGTAAAATATTACAAGAAGCATTCTATATACCCGCTGAAATACCAGTATCAGCCTATAGAACAGGTACACCTGATGAAGTTCAGGCATGTGATGATATCTTTGCCATGCCACATGCAGAGCCTGATCAAGACTGGGGTGCAACGACCATTAAAGCGTTTACTGATTTTGTGCATCAGGGTGGGTATCTGTGGTCAGGTTGTCGCTCAGCCAGTGCTATTGAAAACAAGGATGACGGTGGTCTAGATATTCCTTTTTTAACGATTAATGGCTTGATCGGTTCAAAACAACATGAAAACAATGATGGTCTTTTTTCCTATAACCCTGATGCTGCGGGTAACCCGATTATGCAGTTTTTGGGAACAATTGACGGGGCGGTGCAAGGTGGAGCAGAGGATGTTTATCTACCTGAAGCTGCAGGCTGGAGACCTACCACAATGGTGCTTGTTTCGGACAATGATCACGTAAATGTAAAGGATGGAAACTCCCCCGGCCCTGCAGCCATTGTGGCATTTGGAAATGCAGAAGGTAATGTGGACTATGGAAAAGTACTTTATGAGGCATCTCATAATATTGGTAAAGATGGTACGGAGACACAAAGAGTTGCCGCAGCAAGAATATATGGAAACTTCTTGTTGTTATCTGGTGTTGAGCAACGTATCGAAGTCACCGAAGCGACTTTTCCAGATACTATCGTTGCCAATGACTCAAATGCATTTAGCGTAACGGCCCCTGGTGCGACATCTTTTAAATGGAGCAGCTCATGTGGAGGTTCATTTTCACCCAATAATACTTCAGCTAGCGTTAGCTTCCTTGCCCCAGCTACAGGAACTGAATCCTGTATTGTACGTGTAGAAATTGCGGATGCCTGTGGCAGAAAGCGAATATTGACCGCTGATGTAGCAAGCCCTCCAGCGACCACAAAACTTACCCTGGTTGCTAAAATAACGAATGATAATGATGGCAACAAAGCACTTGCTGAGCTGGGTATTACGACTACAGCTGGTGGTCTCTCCTTCGATGCAGGCGTAGTTTCTGCGGATACGACTACCTATACAGCAGACACCCTGATTATTACAGCGGGCAATACTTATCAGTTATCTTCAACAGACTTATCCGGCTACACTGAGCAGGATTGGCAATGCACGAGTAGTGGCTCAGGTACAACAACAGTAAACAATATTTTCGCAGAGGGTTTGGTGAGTCAGGGTATAACGTACCCAACAGGTACCTGGATAAGAACACCTCAACACTACCTCACTGATATCACTAGTAATAAAGGTGGGCAGTTTTATTTTAAAGCAAAATAGTTGGGGTCAAGTCTTTATTCTTGCAGGGGTTGCATGTTTTGCTAAGCTTCTTGCCATGGCAGGACTCTTAAAAATAGAAGGGACTTAATACCATAATTACATCCAGAAGGATTATACATGATGATATGCAAAAATAAAGACTTGACCCCTCTTCCTCTAGGGCAATCGCACTTAAAATAGCTTGATATTATAATCTAAATTAAGTATTAGATGTAAGCTTTTGATTTACTATGAAAGCAAAAGCTATCCCCTCCATTCT
>JALXAX010000097.1 GCA_026991755.1 Thiotrichaceae bacterium
CCGCATGTGCAAAATGCGACGGATACTCAGAGTTATAACCGTTATACCTATGTGAAGAATAATCCGTTGTCTTATACTGATCCTAGTGGGTATTTCTTACGAGGCTTGTTTCGATCGATTGGCAAGTTCTTTAAGAAGTGGGGGCGGACTATTTTGGCTATTGCTGCAACTATAGTAACAGCGGGGGCTTTTGCGGCATATGGTTTTGTTATTGCGGGTGCTGCGGGTGGTTTTGTGGGAGGGCTTATTTCTACAGGATCACTGAAAGGTGCATTGACAGGTGCTTTGTTTGGAGGGCTATCTGCTGGTTTAGCGAATTGGATAGGACATGGATCCAGCTTTAAAGCAGTCTTTGGAAAACTAGGTACTTTTGGTAAAGCTGTCGCTCATGGTGTTGCGCAGGGAACTGTGTCAGTATTGCGAGGTGGAAAGTTTGGTTCAGGTTTTGCCAGTGGTTTTGCTTCACATTATTTTGCTCCTAATATGAATAAGGGTACCGTGACCAGTAGAACGGTTAGACAAGCTGTTATTGGTGGCACTGTTTCTAAGCTTGTGGGTGGTAAGTTTGCAAATGGGGCGGTTAGTGGAGCATTTACTCATTTGTTTAATGCTGAGGGTGTTGGTCAGTTCCCCTCTATATCTAAAGCTGTCGGTCTTCAAGCAAAGAATTTTGCTCAAGTCTCTCGTGAGATGGAAGCAGAAGCAATGGCACAAGGCTGGTTAGAAGCTGAAGAAGACCCATGGATGTTAAATATTCCAAGAGGAACAGGTGGCTCTGGTTTTGTTGGTCCACGTTTACCTGGGCATCAACATGTATCGGCAGGTGATGGTAATTTTGGATTTCTTAAACCATCTGCTGTATTGCACCAACTGAATTATCACGAGCCGTATGCTAAAGGTGTTGTGACGGTGATGGGAGTCGGTAGTGGACGAATTGGTTTATTTAGTGTCGGACTTTCATATTCATCAGGAGACTCAACAGGTGTACTTCTTGGATTAATGGGACTCTTACCTTATAAAGGTATAGCTATTGGTGCAGCAGGGGCGTCACTTGTTAATGATAACAAAGGGAACTAAGCTAATAAAATGACTCATATTTATGCTAGTAATTTACGGATATTATTGATTAGAATAGTATTGATATCTATTCCTGTATTTATATATTTCTACGATAGGAGTGAGCTAAAAACATCAATAATAGCAGTTTTATTCATTTTTCTTCTTGATTCGTTTTTTTTTGTAAAGTCAGTAGAAATCACTAAACATGAACTTATACTGCATTACTTTTTTAGAACGAAGTTGATTACTATTACTAGTATACGTAAAGCTGAAAAATCAACATGGGATAGTTACAAAAAAATTACTTTATACCTAGTAGACGGCCCTATGGAAATTCTTGAAGGTTTCGTTTATAGCAAAGCGGATATTCTATTAATTATAGATGCAATAAATAATAAGATCGGATCCCAGGAGATCAAAGGGTCAGACTCGATAAGATCAAAAAGATCAAAGGGTCAGACTCGAAAGAGATTAAAGAGAGATTAAAGGGTCAGACTCGAATGGCACTTACTTAAGCTTTTTAGCATGACCATTTTTCCTAATTCTCTCCCTAGCTTCAGCTCTGGGTTCTCTTAATAAGGAATAAGCTTTGGGTC
>JALXAX010000098.1 GCA_026991755.1 Thiotrichaceae bacterium
CCAAAGGGGAGAGGGAGCTTATTTCATTTAGCATTGAACAGCCCTAGGGAGAGAGCTACGGCTATTTCGAGGCAAACAAGCCTAACAAACCACCTGCTACCAAATACTCGACTACGATGATTCCAAACCAAGATAGTGCCAGCTCATAAGGCATAGGCATAAACGCATAAGAGCCAAAACCTGCTCCAACACCCACTGCAATACCAAACAATAAGCCGTAAAGCAATCCACGCATGAGTCCTTTATTACCTACCAACCATACATAGATTGCAGTAAACATAATTGCCGCAATAAAAACGGCTAACGCATTCACACCCATTTTCATTTCACCAGGTGGTCGCCATAGACTAGCGGTTTGCTCATACAGTCCCTTTAGCATATTGCCATGAAATACAAAGTCCATCGCCATCCAAGCAATGAAGACTGCTATTGTTCCTACTACTAAATTTTTCATCTGTTACTATTCCTTTCCATAAAAGTACCCTCTTCTATATAGCAGAATTTAAGAGAGCGTGATGGGTAAATAGTGTGTGCTTGTTTTTCGCCCTACTCTTTTCTTCGGCTGAATGGCGTACACCTACAGGGATGTAGGTGTTAGGGCGACGCAGGACGCTAAAGCCGAGTAAAAAAGCTCATTAATGGTTGAGACCCTTAATGAGCTTTTTTAATGCTGGAAGCAGTTAACTGAGGAATTTAGGTTTATTAGCCAGTTTTTCTATTTCGACTAGTAGCAATATCATAGATTTCTAACAAATCTTCTTCAGTCACATCGATAATCGAATCGATTTGGCTAAGTGCATAAACAAAGTCTTCATGCTTGATCGCTTGATAGCCTTCTCTTTTGATAATATCTTTTGATGACAACTGTTTATAGAGGTAGGCAGGATAACGCCTCCAATCAAACAAGCTATTAAACAATAGTGCAACAATCAGGATAATAAGCGTATTAATAAGCACAGGAGCAAGTACATATAAATACCCAAGACTATGTAACTTGGCACTGCCAATTACAGCGGCCAGAGCGGTTGCGCCTCCTGGTGGATGGATACAACGGGTGTAATACATAGCGCTTACTGAGATACCCACTGCTGCTGCTGCGGCTAACACCATATTGTTGGGGATTAGCTGGGCACAAGTGACACCAATAACTGCTGAGATCAAATGCCCACCCAATACGTTCCACGGTTGAGTAAAAGGCACGTGTGGTGCGGCAAATAGTAAAACGGCGCTCGCTCCCATTGACGGGATGATGTACACCGCTGTGTCATGGTCTAGAAACTCAAGACTAACGATATAGATAGCAAAGATAGCAATAAATGCGCCAATCCCTGAAATGATCTTTTCTTTATGGCTACTTACTTGACTGGTTACACCCAAGTAATTGAGTACTTTAGTTTTTGTGGATAACGAACTCATGTGGATACCAGGTTATGATGGATGATTGTGTATATGGCTTAATACATTACCCACAATAATATCGCAATGATAGCCTCCAAACTCATAAATTTTCATACCTGCAGCATCAAGATAAGTTTGAAGCTGTCCACGTAGTAAACGCTTTGCTCTAAAGTATCGAGTCTTAACGGTTTCTTCCTTGATATGCAGAATGTCTGCTGTTTCTCTTACACTAAATTGCTCTATAGCTCTTAGTACAAAAACCGTACGAAAATCTTCTGAGAGGGCATCAATATTCTGATTGATTAAGCCTTGCAGTTGTTTGTTTTCCAGACAAGAATCTGGAAGGTCAGTACTTCCAATAAAACCATCTTTCTGCTTCGACTGTTCTATAAACTCCATTTCATCATCAGCCATAGACACCTCCCGTTTATATTTGCGCAAATACATCAAAGATTCATTGCGAGTAATACTGCCGAGCCAGGTCAAAAAGGTACTCTTGCCCTGAAACTCATCTAGTTTGGTATAAGCCTTGATATGTGCCTCTTGTACGATGTCCATTGCGGCAGCATCATCTTTTACGAAGCTTCTGGCAATACGGTAAATACGCTGATTATAACGTCGCATAAGGCTGCCATAGGCATTTTGATCACCCGCTTTTATTCGTTGAATAATCTCATCATCAGTTACATCGGGTGCAGGGACTTTAATCGCTCCCACATTAATACTCGAGGTTTGTTGGCTTGCTTGTAGCGTAGATTGAAACATATGCGTTCCTTATTATTGTTGTATTACTCAGGGGTAGCGAGATAACTACCTCTGAGCATCTATTGATAGCGATTACCGTTGTTGACTAAGCTTTCCCATCATCGAAGGATGAAAACTGCAAAAGTAATCTAATGTAGTGGATGTCTTGAAAGCAGGTACACTATAAGAAAAGCTTTCACCTGTCGCTAAATCCGGAGAGATGGCTTTCTTATCTGCACTATCATATACATTATGCGGCACTACATCTTTGTTCACCCAAGTCACAATATCACCCGCCTTAACAGTTAGGTTATTGGGCACAAACTCAAAACCTGTGATCTGCACTTGATGGTGTTTATGCACTGGCTTAGTGAGTTTATCCACCTTGTCTTGCGACAGTGCGTAACTCGTCATCACGCTAAGCAATGAACTGACCAACAACAAGGAAAAGGGCTTTCTAAACTGAAAGTTTTTCATTAGATAGTCCTCTGAATCATCTTACAATGCTTAAGATGTGCCTTGAATGCAGGGACAACAGAAACTAAAGCTTGTTTTAACTCTGCATTCTTGGCCGATGGAATTAACTGCTTTTCAATCACACCAATTACTGCTTCGTGATAGACCACTTCATGATCAATATAGGCTTTGTCGAACGCTCTACCCGATAAGGTTTTCAACTTCGCCTCATGCTCCATAGACTGTTTCGACAAGACAACCACCAAATCATTATTAACAGGCGTCACACCTAGTTTGGTGACCAGCTTTACAGCTGAACTCAACACCGCGTTATGATCCGTAATCATGCGCTCTGCAAACTTCTTCACTTCAGGGTTACTTGAACGTTGTAATGCAATTTTGCCTGCTGAAATATCAATATTATTTGCACCTACCACAATGGCAGCGATATTCGCATCCGTCAGTGCTTTGGGTTTTTCAGCATTTGCGCTAGTAGTCGATGTATTAGTGCAACCCGTCAAAGCCACAGCGCCAATGCTGCCTATACCTAAAGACAAAATCATTAATGCAGTAACTGGGTTATTTTTCTTAAATTGTTTCATAGGGAATCCTTTATTAGAATGGAAAGTGTTTCGTTAATTTCTCGTAACACCCCCAAGATGCACGACCTGAAAGAAAGGTTCCCAGATAATATTTTTTGCTGATTACTTGGTGTTTAAAAAGCCCCCCCTTGCCCAAACTAATTATATTTATTGGACGTGCGACTTTAGTCGCGCCAGTGCGTCACCGCAATACCGTTTTGTGCGCGGCTAAAGCCGCACGTCCTACAGCAGAAATTGAATACATCACAAACTAGCTTCGTTACTTCATCCAATTGTTTAAAAACCACCCTCAGTCTATAGTAGAATCCTTACAAATCTTGTCCGTAACTACTCAGCATAATCAGTAACTGCTCAGATTGTGCTCGTGTTGTTCGAGTTCAAGGCGAAAGCGCGGAGTTTATAAGTATAAATGAGCACTTCTAACGCAGAAATCGTACAACACGAGTGCAAGCTGAGTAGTTACTCTTGTCCAAACTAAAAGAATTATAATGATGGATAAACGTAAGACTCTATCTCAGCTCATTCAATCAGGGAATATCCCGATGGCGAATATTAATCAAGCCCTGATTGCCTCACACATTACTCCTCAACATGCTGATTGGAAGCGATTTATTAGCAACCTTCTGTTGCTATTGGGTGCGCTTGCCATTGCTTGCTCCGTAGCCTTTTTTATTGCTTATAACTGGGATAATCTGGGTCGATTTGCCAAATTTGGACTGGTAGAAGCATTAATTGCTCTCGCGATTGGCGTGTATTGGAAAACTAATCAACAAGCTATTGCTAAGGCAACAACAGAAGCAGCAAAAGCAATCCCACCTCTTGTTAGCCAAGTAGCCTTGTTGGTCGCTAGTATTTTTCTGGGGGTATTGCTTGCCTTTTTTGGTCAGACCTATCAAACAGGCGCGGATACGTGGCAGTTGTTTTTCACTTGGGCTGTGCTGATTATCCCTTGGGCAATAGTAGCTCGCTTCCCTGCTTTGTGGATGCTTTGGCTGGTTTTGATTAACTTGTCTATTGTGCTTTATTTCCAAGCCTTCAGAGGGGTATTTGGGGTTCTTTTTACTTCTGAGACAGATATGTTGTGGCTGCTTGTTGCAGTCAACTCTGTTGCTTTGGTAGTTGCGGAGTTATTACGAGTGAAATTGGGATCATCACATGGTGACTGGGCTATTCGTGTTATCGCTTTTGCTAGTGGCGCGCCTTTTACCTTTTTGGTGCTAAATACTATTTTCGATAGTCATCACTATAATTTTCTTCCCGAATTATTTTGGGTGATTACCATGGCAGTGGTCGTCTTCGTTTACCGCAAACTCAAGCCTGACTTGTTTATGTTAGCTATGGCTTGCCTTTCAGGTATTTTCGTTATTACAGGTTTTGTCGCCAGGCAATTAATGAAGGGGTTCGGCGACGATCTTGACTCATTCTTTTTACTTGCTTTGCTAGTTATCGGCATGGGAGGAGCATCCGCGGTTTGGCTTAAAAAAATACATCAGGAGATAGCACAGGAGGAGGAAGTATCATGAACCAGACATTGATAAAAACACTTACCGATGCAAACTTGCTCGAAGGCAAACTACCAAGCGAAACTGAGTTAGATTCCCCCTGGTATGTGAAGATCATCCTCGCTTTTTCTGGCTGGCTAGCAGCTATCTTTACACTGGGCTTTTTCGGGGCTTTGTTTTCATCGTTATATAAAGATATATCCGTTGCCTTGGTGATAGGTATTGTACTTATCACTGCGGCTTATTTTTTGTTACGCAAAAGTCGAAATGCTTTTTCTGAAAATTTGGCTTTGGCGTTAAGTCTTGCAGGTCAGGCACTTTGCCTTGTCGCCATGATCAGCTATACGCAAGGTTATACTACTAGCGATCAATGGAGTGTTATTTGGTTGCTGGTTGCTGTTATCCAGCTGCCTTTAGTGGTGTTTATGCCAAGTTATGTACATCGTGTATTTTCTGCGTTTATCGCTGCGGTCAGCTTAGCGGTGGCGCTCTTTTTATATCAGCAGAGTTTTGCTTTACCGACTTTTTATAGCGCATTATTGATGCTTGCTACTGCGCTAATCTGGCTAAATGAGTTTAGCTTCCCTAGGCATATTGAGAAGCTACAAGCTGTTGGTTATGGATTGGTTTTTGCGCTGATTCTTTTGAATACGACCAAAGTTTTTATGCCTCATGGTTTGCTAAGACATAGCTACCTAAGCAACCACACAGGAGCATGGTTTCAAGCATGGATTGGAGAGTTTCTATTTACTGCTGTCACGCTTTATGTCGTCTGGATATTGCTTGGAAGAAGCCATCCCAAACCCAATATAAAAGCGGTTTGTTTAGCTTTAGGTGGGATTGTTTTGTTATCAGCTATCTCCATGCAAGCGCATGGTTTAATGACAGGTGTGATGATTCTGCTACTTGGTTTTTCCGCTAGTAATCGTGTGTTAATCGGCCTGGGAGTTATCTCGCTGTTATTCTTCATTTCGCATTATTACTATTGGCTGGGGGATAGCTTGATGGACAAGTCTATAACACTATTGATCTTGGGTGTTTTGTTGCTGTTAGCTCGCTGGTTATTGCTCACTCTATTGCCAACTAAAACACAGGAAGCGGCGTCATGAAAGCTAATCTACAATCCATAACGGCTATTGTCAGCCTCGTATTGATACTCATCGGCATCAATTATTCTATTGCACAAAAAGAGCAACAACTCGCTACGGGGACTATCGTCTATTTAAAGCTACG
>JALXAX010000099.1:0-386 GCA_026991755.1 Thiotrichaceae bacterium
GGCAAAAATTAGTGCTCGTCATATTGGTGAGTTGTTACTTGATGCGCAGAGGGGGCCTTATCGTCAATATTTATTAGGCTCTTTAGCGGTTGCGGGTGTAGATGGCACAATGAAAAGACGCCTTCGAGGTACTGCTGTAAGAGGGCGTGGATATTTTAAGACAGGTTCACTGAAAAATACACGGGCTATTGCTGGCTATGTAAAAGGGCATGATGGCAAGCTTTATATTGTCTCTATTTTGCATAATGATCCAGTAGCAAGAGGTAAAGGAAGAAAAGCACATGATGAGCTTATCAATTGGGCATATTGGGCAGGGAACCCGCCACAAAAGCTTGCAAGGCGTTAAGAGTCTTCGTGTTTTCAAGTAAGGGCTGTAAGTTATTTTA
>JALXAX010000099.1:396-1647 GCA_026991755.1 Thiotrichaceae bacterium
CTGTTATACAAGGTTAAGAATAGTGTGATGAGTATTAAAAAAAGAGAGCTGGGTTTGTTACTCATATAATTATCGCTGTAAAAAGAGTTGCTTGAATCGTTGTAAGGGCTGGAAGTTATTTTATTTCGATCCTAAGTAGGGCTATATTTATGCAGCTCGCTCTAGCTAAATGCTGTGTTGTACAAACTTAATTAGAGCTGGGGTTCTAATTATTCATAATAATAACAATACTATGGGAGCTAAGTATTACTTGGCTATGGGCTGACATACTTTCTATTGAGAGAATAGGAAAGTATGGTTGAATTATTAGGGCTAATAATGAAGATTTTTTATAAACTTGGGGTTTATTTTATATTTACCTCTGTCAGTTTTTATTTTTATATTACAAACCATATTGCAGAGGCAACCGAAAAAAATATTCGGGAGTGGGTTACTCAGCACCAAGATGAAGGATTATTGCGCTTAGATATTATTGATTATAAAAGAGCTTTTCTTCATTCTGACGTGTTAATGGAGATTCATTCTAATGACTCAGAGGTTGAGAATGTTATTGGTGGGTCAATATTGCGTAGCGCTATTAAACATGGTCCAGTAATTTTTGGAAAAGAGGGGGTTATTTTTGCAAATACAGTATCAACAACTGTATTTGATCTTGAGCAGCTCAATGAAAATGCTAAGTTACTTGTAGAAAAATTATTTCAGGGAAAGTCTCCTCTTACTGCTAATGTTTTTGTCAGTTTTTCGTCTATATCTCAATACGATGTAAGAGTTTCTCCTATTGATTACCGTTTATTTGGTACTTCAGTACTAACTGATGAAGGTGTTATGCAGGGCTACTATTATCCACTGGCTAGTCATCATGTGGTTTCTTATGACTTAGGCGATATTGCTGTTAGTAGTGATGATGAAAAATTAGTATCGAGTGGAAATCGACTGGATTTTATTGTGACCAATAACTATGTAGATGCGCAGATAGCCCGAGGCCGAGCGCTTAGACCTTCCGTTTCGACAGTATCCTTTGCTAATATATACAAGCCAGCATTGATAAGTATCTCAGAGACACTTAATCAGTATATACCTGACTATTCACGAGCTAAAATGAAGGAGAAATCTGAAAAAAATGAGCTTAAAGGAAGCGCAAGTCTAACGGATTTAGTGAGTGTGTTAAAGCGGTATGCTGAGTTGAAAAATCTTGACGATCAAGTAGGGTGGAGGCTTGGTGATGTTGGTTTTACTAGGGAGGGGCAAGAT
>JALXAX010000100.1 GCA_026991755.1 Thiotrichaceae bacterium
TAGTTCGAAGGTACTTCCAAAGTCTAATTGCATAGCTCTACTCAAATGAATCGATTGGGGTTGAAGTGATTATACTAATTTTGGGGAGGTTAATCAGAGATTCCTTAAGTAGCTCTCTTTCTTCTTGGCTCAGCTCTGTGCTTTTAAGATCAATCAACAGCGGGGAAATTCGTGACAAGTTCATATTTTGTACTATTCTAAATGGAGGTATTGATGATTATTTTTAAACTTGTTGGAGTACCACCAAGTTTAACCTAGAAAACGTAGTTGGATCACGAAAGACCATGCAAGCTATTAGCGCACTGCGCACAAAGATCTTACGCGTCTTTTTGGCGCTCATCTGTGCTTTCTAGGTTAAATCTAATATTTTTGATCTTGATGGAGTTCTAACGAATTCTATCTGCTGAAGCTTCTAGTACAGTGAACGGTAATTACGATAAATAACTCTGGCGAGGATGAATCATTGAGAACAAGGCATCGCGACGAGTCATAGCAGGGCTATGGGGAGGAGTGATAACGCAGTTATCAATGATTTAGATCGTCAGATTATTAGTCGTAATTACTGTTTACTGTACTAGGTTTCACTAAAGCTCAGCTAAGTCACAGAAATACCAGTCGGACTTGAGAGCCACCTTAACAGCATCTTATCTGAATCCTTGATTTCAATGTGAATATCATGGGTAAGGTATTGATTTACTGTCTCTTAGTAAAGTCTCTGCTCAGGTGTTAAGCAGGTATTAAGACCCTTTAGTTAGAATATTGATCAAAATTAATAGGAAGCTGGTAAAAAATCATTCCTCTTGCCTCCTTAATTTAAGTATATTAGAATATTCGCATATTCAATTTCTATAATCACAGTATATCGTTAGGAGATATCTCATGAAAGTACAAACAATCGCGTTTTCAGCGCTAATCGCTCTATCAACAACTGCATCAGCTGACTGGTGGAATGGATGGAACAATGGAAATGGTAACGGCCAAGGTGCAGGTAATGCACAAGGCTGGGGAAATGGAGCAGGTAACGGTCAAGGTACAGGTACTGGAAATGCTAAAGGCTGGGGCGCAGGGAAAGGCGATGCTGATGGTGAAGTAGACTTTAATATTCAGTTTAAAGGCAAAGGCCGTACAGACATGGATACAAAAATGGCGGGTGATGGCACAGGAAATGCTACAGGTAATCTTGCTGGAAACACTACCAGTTCGGGCAATACAGCGGCTAACGCAACTGGAAATGCAACGGGTTCAAACTCTGGTAACGGTGCGGGTTCTGCTCCTTGGAACAATAACACCAATGCACGTCCTATGACGATACCAACAATGCCACATGCTATGGCTCCTTCAGCTGCAGCACCTCAGGCAGCAGCACCTCAAGCACAAAAACCTGCAATGCCTGCCATGAACATGCAGCAGCGCCCAATGATGCAAATGCCTGCGATGAACATGCAACAACGTCCAATGATGCAGATGCCTGTTATGCCAATGATGTATGGTTATCAACCAGCACCAATGATGTATGCTTACCCTTCTCCACCTCAAATGCCAATGGCTGCACCAAATGCGCCTTCATTCGAAGCAGTTAAGAAACGTAAAGGTATGCAAGCACAACGTCAACAAGCTAAAGCTTTCTACAAGAAAATAATGGAAGAGCAACATAAAGCAACAGGTACCCCACCTACGGAAGCACCTGTTGCTAAAGAAGAAGTTACTGCACCAACAGCTGAAGCACCTGCTGCTAAAATAGAAGCTACTGCCAAGTAGTAAATACAATTTGTCTATAGAACCCTATTAGGGAATAAGACACGCTTGTAATAAAAAGGCCACTATAATCTAGTGGCCTTTTTAGTTTTAACGATATATTTATCAAATAGTTATTGAGTAAAAAAACAGAACAAATGAGTCTATATGACAAGCTAACCTTGTCCAATTATCCGATCATTTAACCCATTCATGTCCTTCCGCATAAAGAACCTCACACTTATCCCGAATCCAATATCATAACCACTTTAAGCTGGGCACAATCAACCTAGAATTCGTGATGCAAACAATCACATTAAATTTTTTTAGGATTTCAATATGGTTAACAGATACAGCAAACTCAGCCTATTTGGTACAAAAGGACGTCTTAGTAGATTCCCGTATTTTCTATTTTCATTTATCATCCCGGTTAGTATTTTTTGGGTGATTTCTGCTGTCACGGGTCAACTAAATCATCAGGGTGTTATTAGTAAAGAGATCACTTATGGCCTTCTGTTATTCGCTGCTATAGCCGCTGTTTTTATGCTGATAAGGTTAACGATGCAGCGTAGTCATGATCTTAACAAGAGTGGTTGGTTTTCTGCATTAGTTGTTTTATTTCCACCGCTAGTTACTATTTTCTGGTTAGTACCGGGTACAAGAGGGGTTAATAATTATCACGAACCTTCACAACCATTGTCGTGGTGGTCTAAGCTGCTCTCAGTGTTATTCTTTATTGGTTTGCTACTACCTATTATTTACCTGGTAAAAGAATATTCAGTTATTCAAAATATTATGCAGTGGCTTCAACAGTATCTGTAATAAGTGATACACCTTCATAAACCAAACCAGAATATAATTGAACCAAATCGGCACCCGCTTTTATCTTATCCAAAGCATCTGCCGCTGAGGCAATTCCACCTACACCAATAATAGGAATATTGCCCTGTAAGTGCGTAAAGAATTGAGCTATTACTTCCGTGGATGCATCGGTTAAAGGTTTTCCACTTAAACCACCCTGCTCATCTGCATGAGAAAGCCCTTCGATACCTTCACGAGAAAGAGTGGTGTTTGTGGCTATCAAGCCATCAATTTTAAGTTCAAGTAACACTTTGGCGATACCTTCAATTTCACTCTCGACTAGATCAGGAGCCACCTTTACCAAGATAGGCGTATATTGGTTATATTGGTGGGTAAGCTTGCGTTGTTCTTCTTTTAATTGGCTTAATAGCTCCTTTAATTCTTCACCATACTGAAGTGTTCTTAGCCCAGGTGTATTCGGTGATGAAATATTGATAGTGATATAATCCGCATATGGATAAACCTTTTGCATACCTATTAGGTAGTCACTAGTTGCCTGTTCAACAGGAGTATCAAAGTTTTTTCCAATATTGATACCTAATACACCGTGATACTGTTTTCTCTTAACCTGCTTAATCAGATAATCAACCCCCTCGTTGTTAAACCCCATCCTATTTATAATACCCTGAGCTTTTTCTATTCTGAATAAACGCGGAGTCGGATTACCTGGCTGAGGACGCGGAGTGACAGTACCAATTTCTATAAAACCAAAGCCGAGACTGCCTAAAGCATCAATATACTCTCCATTTTTATCAAGCCCAGCTGCCAACCCCACCCTATTTGGAAACTCAATACCCATTACAGTAACAGGATGATTTTGCGTATTTTTAGTTATTAACTTTAGTAAACCAAGGCGGCTAGATAGTGCAGCAGTCTTTAGCGCTAGATGATGAGCAGTTTCAGGTGATAGTTTGAATAATAAAGGGCGGATAAGTTTATACACATTTGACTCTTTGGTATTTGTTAAATATATGGGGATGAGGAATGGAGGAGTATAGAACAGCTTTTTAAAATGAAACTAAATAGTTGGCTTTTTTACGTATAATAATCTGTAAAAGCAACTTCAAATATCAGAGGTAGATGATCAGTCTTTGCATAATAATGGGTAATTTCAGCGTCAAGAAAACCGCTCATGACTTGATACAAGAGCTTCCCTAAGGAGCCTCAGAAAAACAAATCAAGGTTTGTTCAGAGGTTTCTTAGCTAGAGAGCATGGGATTTTAATTAGTTTCTTCCTGCTTCAAGTGCTGCTATACGCTCTTCAAGAGGGGGGTGTGTCATCATTAGTTTCTTAAAACCACCCGCCACTCCGCCTGCAATGCCAAAAGCAGCCATCTCGCCTGGTAGATCTTCAGTGGCATGTGCTTGCTGTAAGCGCTTTAATGCAGCGATCATTTTGGCTTTACCAGCTAATCTAGCTCCGCCCTGATCAGCATGAAACTCACGCCAGCGCGAGAACCACATCACAATCATTGTTGCTAAAAAGCCCAGTAGAACTTGGAGTACCATGGATGAAATATAATACCCCACTCCAAAACCACCACGATTTTCACCACGTGATAGTAAAGAATCAATAAAATACCCAATAACACGTGAGAAGAAGATAACAAAGGTATTAAGCACACCCTGTAGCAAGGTTTGCGTCACCATATCTCCATTCGCCACATGCGCTATTTCATGGCCGAGTACTGCCTCGACTTCATCAGCATTCATGTGATCCAACAAACCTTGGCTTACGGCTACTAAGGCACTATCTTTGCGCGCACCCGTAGCAAATGCATTAGGTTGGGGAGAATGAAATATACCTACTTCAGGCATTTTAATACCGACTTCATGTGCCTGACGTTTCACTATGTCAAACAACCAGCGTTCTTGTGCTGTTTGAGGGCTTTCAATGATTTGAACGCCCATGCTACGTTTAGCCATGCCTTTGGACATCCATAAGCTAATGAATGCACCACCAAAGCCAATGACAAGTGCCATGAGTCCTGTATAACCAAAGTGGGCAGGTAGTCCCATTTGCATAAACATCTGACTAATGCCAAACATACTGTCTAGAATATTCCATACTATGCCCAATACAACGACAACTGCCAGATTGGTAAGCATTAATAATATGACTCTTTTCATGTTTTCCTCATGCAAACGATAACTAATAAATTGAACATAGAAGCAAATAACAGAGTTTCAAGCGCTACCTTGAGAAACTTATAGAGCAGGACAATATGTTGGGCTTCTATTAATGATTTCATATGTATTGACACATACTCATGGAACCGAGGCTTCAGTCTCGGCTTAACGGGGCTGAAGCCCCGTCTCCAGATGTATGTCATTACTTTTGCAACCATTAATATATCTTGATTCAATACTGCTGCCGTATCTCTGAGTCTATCAGGGCTGTTCAATGCTATAAATCTGTTCATGGAATAGACAAAGTTCCCTCCACCTAGCAGGGGGAGGGTTAGGGAGGGGGTAGATAGTCTGATAAAAAAGACGACCTTAGAACATCTCCCCCCTCCCCAGCCCTCCCCCCAAAGGGGAGAGGGAGCTTATTTCATTTAGCATTGAACAGCCCTGCTGAGTCTATGGTCTGGTAATAAATTTGAGAATAAAAACCAAGAACAGCGCACCCAGTGCAGACGATAGTAGCGTTTTGACCAGTGCGGCTAAAGAACTATCAACACCAGAGGCCACACAAGAGCCCGCTACAACACCACCAATAATTCCAAAAATGATATTGCCAATTGTGCCGAAAGGTGAATTTTTACAATAAAGCTTACGTCCTACAAATCCAGCTATTGCGCCAACTATAATCAATGCTGCCCATGCCCAAAGTGCCATAAGAAATCCCTAGTTATAAAAAAAATAATATGATAAGAGACTTTTGTACGAAAGATATGACAAATAAAAATGGTTTGAACTCCATTTCCTTGCTAAAACTCGGTCAATAGCTAAGCTATTACACACTTCTTCGTTAACAGAAAAAGTCATGAAAACCGCGCTCATTTCCCTCGTGAAGGTCTCAAATATAGAGCATTGTATATGAAAAAACTTTACGACAGTAATACAGATGTAAGCTGTAACCTTAGCCAGATAAACCGTTTAGTAGCAGCTACACCGTTCATAAAAAAGTAACACACCTTATAAATAATCTGTGTATTATTCCGAACTTAAGGTATTTAAAAGGCTCTAAGCACATACCTGAATCCGTGACTTCAATGCGGATAACAGGGGATAAGATATTGGTTTAGCACGGGATTTTAAAAAATCTTAGCTTCACCCTTAGGTTAAGCGGGCATTTTTTAAACC
>JALXAX010000101.1 GCA_026991755.1 Thiotrichaceae bacterium
ACATAGATATTCAGGATGCAGTTAAAACAATCAAGTATCCAGAAGGGACGCTTAAAAAAATACAACTTCAATCAGAGTTAAATGCTAATCCAATTCTGCAATGGATGAACGAGAGGCTTATTTTTTGCGTGAAGGGGCATGAGTCTTATATAGGTTCTGGACATAAAAAGACAGACAGCATAGAGGTTATGCAGGATGCTGAACAAAGCAAACTCTACCCTAATTATATGGCGTGGTGTGATGAAAACGGGCGTAAACCAGTAGCCATACAGCGGTTTAGTGGGTTAGTCGAAGATATGGCGCGTAGCCACAATATTGAAACAGAAAAGCACCGAAAGAATGCAGGGAATATTTTTACGGGGTTGCGGTTAAGAACTGGTTCAGAAATACAGCCTTTATTATTAGATAGTGTAGAAGCAAACGATAAAAGTGTAGAAGGGATGCTTAAAAGTGTAGAAGCAAACCGCGCTAGTGTAGGAGGTGTAGAAGGTGTAGAACTAAATCAGGTTATAGATTCTCAACCTATGGTGGTTCAGCTATGAGCGCACAACAAATTATTAAAGAGGTATCTGCTACAGGTGCGAGGTTTGTTATTGATGGGGATGAAATTGGTTTAACGCAAGTTATCCCTGACGAGCTACTTAACAAGGCAAGGCTTAATAAATCAGCAATCAAAAGAATATTATTATCCCTGCAAAAACAAAAAATAAAACGCCCCAAGGTTTGGAGTCTAAAAGTTAGAACAGGCGATTTAATAAACACAATGACAGTGATCGACCCTGAACGACTGAATGATGATGATTTCTTAAAACAACAAACTTTAGTGTTTGGCAAAGAGAGAATTATTAGTTTTTCAGAAAAACCAAAGCAAAAAACAAGTTGAATTTAATCAAAAAAGGCGACAATAGCTATGACTAAAAAACTCACGGATAAACAATCAAAATTTATTGAACTGCTACCAACTTTGAACATGAACGTATCTGAATGTTGCAAGCAGTTGAATATTGGTAGGTCAACTTATTATGAGTGGCTGGACAAATCGGACGCTTTTAAACAAAAAAGGGATGATGCGCAGGAGAGCCTTTATGATTTAGTTGAAGATAAAATCTATGAACAGATCAAGGGAGGTAATACAACCATGCTGATTTTCTTTGCTAAAACTAAAATGAAGCGCAGGGGCTATGTGGAGACTCAACAAATAGAAAATATCAGTGATGAACCTATGGTGATTAATTTTACTACTGCTAAACCCGTTGGAGAAATAAAAGTAACGAAGGGGAAAGGTTGAAATCTAAATTACTAAAAGTAAGTACTAAAAAGCGAATCAATAACTAATAATCAATCTATTTTATAGGATAGAGGTAAAAAAGATGACAGTAGAACTCCCCGAAAATATAAAAATATTAGCTGATAAGTGCAATTCTAAGCATGTAAAAGTTGTTAATGCAATTTTATCTGGTGAATATCCAAGTAATACAAAGGCTTATCAGTCTGTTTATCAAGATTCATCAAATGACACAGCAAGGGCAAATGTTAGCTCAGTACTAGCTTTGACTAGCGTTTCAGCTTATAAAAAAGCGTGTGAAGAAGCCGCAATGCTGGAAACAATATCTACTAGAGCCGAAAGACTAAAGCGACTA
>JALXAX010000102.1 GCA_026991755.1 Thiotrichaceae bacterium
AAATAAAGCGTTTCATTTTTTTCACCTGACAAGTGAGATTTTGGTTAGTAATATTTAACGCTATTATATCTTTTATATCAGATGCTTGTTGTCTAATCTGCGCTTATGAAGTCACGGATTCAGGTAAATGCTAATGAATTAAAGAAAAAATTAGGTAGTAGTGATTATGGTTTTTTAAAGTCTAAGTATTTTTCAGCAAAAGGAACAATTGATATTTACATACTTTTTTTCGAGCTTGGGTTAAAGAGTCTTAGTAAAGATGGTGTATTAGTATACATTACACCAAACAGGTTCTTATCTGCGAGCTATGGTAAAGCACTTAGAAATTTTATCTATGATGGTTACTATATAAGTACAATATCTGATTTTTCGTCAGTAAACGTATTTGAATCCGCATCTACATATCCAATTGTTACATTATTAACTAATACAGAACCTAAAAGTGATGAGATTATTATCCGTAAGTTTGATAGTAAATTTCGTGTTTTAAAAGAATGGACTAACAATTATTCAGACCTGAATCTGCTTCAGGGAAAAATATGGGGGTTTTTACTGAATAGCAAAATTCGTATTGTAAAGGTTATTTTAGAACAAGCTGTTCCACTGACAAGGTCGGGAACTATTAATGCAACTTCTACTGCACTTAGCAAAGTTGCAATCAGAAGAGAAAGGAAAAACTCGAATTACCATTATGCTAGATAACGATATATTAAATAACTTTCGTTCAAGAGCTAAAAATGAGGGCTTGGGTTATCAAACACTTATTAACCAAGTTCTCAAGAGCTATACAAATTCATCATTACTAAATGAAGATACTCTGCGGAAAGTTATACGAGAAGAACTACATAAGGTATAACAATAAAAACAAACTGATTCTCTACCTGAAAACATATGGGCATCTCTATTAATTCTGGTCGTAGCTGCTGTGAGATAGAATTTGTTAGATTTTTGATAGAAAAGTTAGCAATAGCCGTAGCTATTGGTTACTTTTATAGCGAAAATATAGCAGATTCTAGCCTCAGCAAAACGAACCATTAATTAATAGAGGTGCCCATATACCAATGAACAGTTTTATTGGAGTACTAGCCCTTCGCCAACTACAAACTCATGTATCTCGGCACTATCAGGATTTTTCACAGCCAGTGTAAGCCATTTGTTATCGACAAGCTCTTTAATAGCAGGTTGCCGATGGTAGATCGCTTCGACTGTTTTTAGGTAAGTTTCTACAATGACGAGTACACGCATAGGCTCATGTAGTTCGGTCATTTGTCGTGCTAAACCTGTTTGCAGGTCACTTGATGTGCCGTGCATAACACCAAAGTTTCCAGCGATATTGTGAGTGGCCTTATTACCTGAGCCGAGATAACCATTTTGAATGCTCGAAAAGTAGTAATCCATTGCAATACCCACACCCACTACACCATTACCCAGTAATTGAGCTTCCAGTGTCTTGCCTTCAGGGTCATTAAAAGGATCATAAGAAACCATAAACGGACGACGATCCCAGAATACGCCCTGTGAAAAAGAGCGTCTGCCGATAAAAGCAGAAGCACATCCTTGATGGCCTAACTCCGCACGAGGTTGATCAGGTGAGGCTGCACGTCCACGTACATGACGTGCGGCTTGCTCTGCGCTTATAGAGTTACTGGCTGAGACAAAGCGATTGCAACGTTCCTGTGCTGATAAGGTTGAGGCTTGAATCGTCAATGCTTTAAGGGTGGCGAATGCTTGCTGATGGCTTTCAGGGATCAAGTCAGTATCAAACCAGTCAATCATATCGCCTGTGGTATCGTGTTCTGCGGCGACAAACCAGACGTCATCAGGAATATCTATATCATGTTGATCTAGCAATAGCCTGCGTGTTTCTGCCTCATTCGCTATGTTGACAAACGCACGTCCATTGGGGCCACCAAAACGACCACTACAGGCACCACAGCCATAGGCAAGCACATGCGGGTTGTTGATCTGTTTACTGCTATGTGCCATTAAAACGACTAAACGAGAATAGCCTGATGTAAAGCCTGTAAGCTTTAGATAAGCAGCGACCTTTTCTACTTTTTCTGCTTGGCTAAGACCAATCTGGTTATGCTCGGCGCTAGGTGTGTCAAGTATGTCTACGGCATTGTATTGAATACGAGTGGTAACAGGCTGGGATAGTTTAGTAGAAAATTGCTGGCTTGCGTGCTGATAGCTCGCAGGGAAGAAGGTTCTACCTAACAACTCAGAGAGTCCAAACGGCAGTAAAAACGGCAATGAGATAGCTGTCTTTAAGGTGCTATTACGTAGACTGTGCGCGCGTAGCCGTTTTAAGGCTGAAAGCTTTTTATGACGTTTTTGATGTTTATTGAGCTGAGCTTCAGTGACTCTTTCATCAGGTACTTCATGTAATTGATGTACTGCTGTAACAACAGGTTGAGCTAATTTGATGACTTTATCGGCATCCAGTGATTTGAAGTTATTAGGTAAGCCAAAAACACCCGCAGCACCAATGGTTTCATAGTTAGGCGCGATTTCTTCCAGATAACGACGGATACTTTCTTCCCGATCATCCATACAGAAGATCAATTGTGCATCTGGCCTTGTTTTTCTATCAGGCCAGCGGCCTTTGGCGTGGTTTTCAATAAGGGCGCTATAAATATGTGTTTTGTAATTATGTTCGTAGGCTTGTAACCATAAATAACCTCTGGTATCAGGGTCATCCAGTGCGTCTAAAATATCCAGTAGTGCGGAGACTTCTGTTTTATCTAGCGCGGTAACTTGCTCAGCAGTTAAATTAAAATGCTGACTAGCATGGAACAAACGCCACCCTTTAAGGTAGCTTTTAGTATCAACTACATGTTCTGTGATCAACAACCATGTCAGCATAAGGTGGGCGATTTCACGCCACTTTTCATCACTAATTTGTCCCGTATTAGTCGATAAAAGCTGGTCAGAAATACTCTGTATATACTCTGGTAGGTCGCATCCCGTTTTTATACCTTTGACCTCTGATGACGAAGCAGGGAAGGTAAAGTAGCGGACAAAGAACTCATTGAGATTGTGTTTAAAATAACCCCGAAGGTCAGGCAAAGTAGCATCTAATTGCCAGTGATCGCGGGTAACGTGTCGGCAAAACAAATGCTCTAGTACCAAACGAACCGCCAGGTAATCAACCATTTCTACGGATTTTTCAATATCCTGGTAGTTTTTATTATGATCACGCCAGTTAAACATGCCCGACCAGCCTGGCATTTCAAGTGCAAGGCAACGTAAGTAACTACGCCAGTGTTTTTTATCAATGCCGATACGCATTAGTTCGGCCATGACGGTTTCTAGAGGATCATCCGATAAAGAGTTGATGTAGTCTTTCCATGTCACCATTTCGTTAAAATGAGGGTTTAGATCATTTTCTGCCATGCTTTTCCAGAAATGGTAAAAGCCATGGTATTTTTCGTTATTATCATCTCCATTAATATGAGCATGTGAACTCATGCCCAAATCAAGCCATGCTGATAACTGTCTAAATAAAATGGGCTTTTCTTCTTCAAGAATATCCGTATTAGTCAGACGCTTTAGCAACGAGCGCATGGTGATAGTCTGGCCCACTTCGGCAAACATAACGTTTAACAGTGTATTGCCTCTGTTATGGATAAGTTTACGTGTAGTCACACGGTCATGAGCGTCACAGTCAATTTTGTCATTAATTCGTTGCCATATATCGACAGGGGAGAGGTCAATAAAAGCGTTAAAATGAGTGGGGTTTTGATCTAGTCCAAAATGGCTTAAGCAGCTTTCCCATAACGCCTTTATGTTTTGTGGCTTTTTGTAATGGGTCGGTTTTATAATATCAGGCTGTGGTTTTTTTAACGCTTCATCTTCTTCGATTTTCCAAAGCAGTTTTCGATAACTGATGTTTTTAATGTCTTGTGTTAATGCGGTTAGATAGACATCTTGTTGGGTGAAAGCTTTTTCTTTATTTTTGTCTTTGTCTTTGTCTTTGTCTTTGTCTTTGTCTTTGTCTTTGTCTTTGACTTTAAAGACTACATCGTCTTGTTGAATATTTACGTCTTGTTTAAAAACACTTAATAAATCACCTTTAGTAATACGCCCTTGCTGATAGGCTTGGCGATACTTTTTTGCAGGAAGGTAGCCATAAGCACCTGTTTTATTATGTACCTCGCGTAGTGCTTGGTCGAAAGGTAAAGACTCGTAATGCATCAGTGGGTTGAAGTGAACGAAATCGTTTAAGGGTGCTTGTATAGGCAGTGCTTTATTAAGGCTTGCGATTTGCTCTTTTAAGAAGTGTTGGTTGGATTCTGACATAATGTAGTGCGAATATTGGCCGAGCAACCGTGCGGAAAACGGTGTATTATACGCGGCTTGTTACCCTCTGCAAGTATGTATAGATGCAATCATCCAGCCTGTTAATTTTGTTGCTACTGCCCATTCTTGGTGCTGTTTTAGTAGCCATTTTACCCTCAAAAAATACACAGCTAATTCGGAATGTTTCAATAACAATATCTGCTGTAACGCTACTGTATTCCGTTTATTTATTAGGTTGGGGTGATGTTACTCCGCAACCATCAGGTCTATGGCAAAGCTATTCTCACGACTGGAACACTCGCATGGGGACTACCTTTGCGCTAGGTGTTGATGGCTTCTCATACCCCATGGTGATGCTGACGACGCTTTTAGTTTGGGTTGCCATAATGGCTTCAAAATCTATTGTTTCTAAGCCAAAAGGTTATTACCTGTTAATGTTGGTGTTAGAGACAGCGATCCTTGGTGTTTTTATGGCACGCGATTGGGCATTGTTTTACGTGTTTTGGGAAGCAACACTTATTCCACTATTTTTCTTAATTGACCGATGGGGTGGGGCAGGGCGACAAACGGCTGCTTTAAACTTCTTTTTATATACCATGGGTGGTTCAGTCTTTATGCTGCTAAGCCTGTTAGTGCTATTTGATGCAACAGGTGGAAAGTCATTCTCCTTTGAAGCCATTGCGAATGGTGCTAAGCATTTAGATCATTCTCACCAAGTACTTATTTTCCTGGGCTTGTTACTAGGTTTCGGTGTAAAAATGCCGATATTTCCTCTTCACGGTTGGTTACCGCTTGCGCATGTTGAAGCACCTAGCCCCGTAAGTATTCTGTTGTCTGGGATTCTTTTAAAAATGGGCGCATATGGCTTAATTCGTGCTACAGGTATGTTGCCAAGTGCCGCTTATTCACTACAGTTGTTATTGGTTGTGTTAGCGCTGATTGCGATTACTTATGGCGGGCTATTAGCGTGGCGACAGAGTGATATGAAGAAGATGATTGCCTACTCATCGGTTAGCCATATGGGTGTAGTGTTGCTTGGTATTTCGACGTTAAATGTGACTGGTATGACGGGTGCGGTGTATCAAATGGTCGCTCACGGTTTTGTAGCGGGTGCTACCTTTATGCTAATCGGCTTGCTGTATGAACGTACTCATACTAAAGATATTAATGATTATGGTTCACTGATTCACATAACCCCTCGATTCGCTTTTTTTATTGTTATTGCCTTTATTGCAGGTGTCGGTTTACCAGGCTGTGCAGGTTTTGTAGCTGAGCTACATGTCTTGATAGGTGGTTTCCAGCGGTGGGGATGGCCGTTAGTCGTACTTTCGTTTGGCATTTTGATTAGTGCTACCTATGGTGTGCGTACCGTTAAACGACTTTTTACAGGATCAGAAAAAGCAGAAATGAAGCATGTGCAAGATATGCGACCCACCGAAGTGCTGGCTGCCAGTATCTTGGTCTTCGCAATCTTTGCTTTCGGTTTTTATCCAGACCCGTTATTAACTATTATTACGCCATCGATTAATGATTTTTTGCAACACATATCAACGGCCATAGCAGAGGCAGCACATAGTACAACAGGCGTATAAGAGAAATTAATCCAAGCTAGTACATCAACCCGTTTAAATGACGATATCTTTAAAAGCTAACATGTAGGTTGGTGCTGAGGCACGCAGCCCAGCACGAAGATTTTGTTGGGCTTCCATCGTCACTGCCTACCTACCATCTTGTCTTTCAATATACCGACATTTGAGCTGGCTGATGTGCTAGTTAGTCAACCCACACCCTTATAATCATTCTATGAAAGTACACAAAGAACATCAGCCTATTGACGAGAAGTTCCAGCACATGCTTGATCATTTTGCACATGTTCTTCCTGCGCAAGCGACCATTCGCGACTTTGTGCATCACAATACCTTGCATGGTTTTGAACATTTAAAGTTTGAGGATGCATTAAAGGCAGCTAATCAAGTCACAGGTGCATACGGTTATTGGCCTCAGCAGAAATTCCGTGAGCAATATCTAAAAGGGCGCATTAACGATGCTGACATCGATAGTGCATTAGCGAATGATGACTTGTTACAGGCAGATGAGGTTTTATGTTCTATTTTGTCTTCGACGGATTCTAAAAACAATAATAAGAGGAATATCACACGAAGTGATGTTTATCGAACGGCATTGATATTCCCTCTCAAAGAATTAACGCCCTGTCAGTTAAAATGGAAAGTTGAAGAAGCGCATGCACTAACGCAGTGTCAGCCTGATATTTCTGCACAAGCGAAACAGTACTTGTTAACTAGTGCGGTAGATAGTGCTAGTGATGAGAATAAAAGCTGCATAAGAGAAGCAGACGTTATCAGTGAGTTATGGGCTGAATGCATAAAGATTCTAGGTCTGGATGATGAGTGGCTACATCCAGAGCAAATGAAAGAGCTAACCCCACAGCAAGCTGAGAAAATACTGCAATCTTTAAATGAACATGAATTAAGTGAAGAAAATGGTTTGTCCGATGAAGAGAGAAACGTATTAGAGCAACAAAAAAAGGCATGGGATGAGCTAAATACCTTAAAGCAAAAAAACGCATCAACTTTTAGCTTGCGTCATTTAATCAAGACCCTTACGGGTGTAGAGGTGGATGAGAAAGTCGTAAAGCACTCAAACTCCAAAATAGACCCCTTAATTCTCAACACATCGTGGCAACAGCAACATAAGTTGTTTGAACAAGTAGGCGAAACATTGACGTTACGCGGTTTGCTTATTCATCTCACACAGGTTGATATTCTTAAAGATATCATTCCACCCCTACAGAGCTATATTGGTAGCTGGCTTGATGAAGGTCTTGCTGCATGGGGTTCGCAAGAGAGCAGTTTTTACCAATACTGGAAACAATGTTCTGTTGGCGACAAAAACTGGCTATTTAATGATATTCCTGACTGGCAAGAATATGTTGATTCCTTGCCTGAGAATTCGGCTAATGCCGTTGCCGTAGAGCTAATTCGAATGGATATTCCTGAAGATAAATGGACAGGGTATCTAGAGCGATTAGCATTAGAGCTACCTGGTTGGTCAGGCATGTTTTATTGGCGCTCCAGCAATCCTGAATTTGCTACGCTTACAGAGAGGGATGACAATAAGCATGTCGATATGATGGACTATTTGGCAGTGCGTCTTATCATGGAACATCAATTTGTACGTCGTCTATGCAGTAAACTATGGCTTAATGAAGGAAGCTTATCTACCCTACGTGGTTATTTTCATCGCCATCATTATGAGTTTAATGTTCGCAGTACGCTGTATAACGAGCATATACCTGAATATCTAATTGGTCTGTGTCAGCAACTGATAAAAAAACAAGCAAGCCATGTGCCAACAAGCAAAGAATGGCAGGTGCTTGCACACATGATTTGGACATGGCAACAATGTTCGAAAATCAACCAAAGTAGCTCTTGTCCCGCGAGTTCTACTGTTGATAAAGATACGACTCAATCAGAAAAACAACCCCAGCAAAATGCATGGGTTTTATTTAGGCTAGCTCAGCACCTTGGGTTGTCAGCCAATGATCTAAAGCAATTAACACCAACTGTTATCAATAATATTTTAAGTTGTGTAGATACCCTAAAAGATACCGATAAATCGGGCTTCTTAATGTTACAAGCTTACGAACATCATTACCGTGAGCAATTGTTTAGTGTCGTCGTAAAGAACCACGGGCGGGGTACGTGGGAAAATCGTGATTCAGCCAGACCTGATGCGCAAATCTTTTTCTGTATGGATGATCGGGAAGAGGGCTTTAGACGACATCTCGAAGCGATCAATCCTGCTATTGAAACGCTGGGTGCTGCTGCATTCTTTGGTGTGGTAATGGAATGGAAGGCACTGGATGCCAAAAAGTCGGTGGTGCTATGCCCTATAGTTTCCATACCCGAACATGAAGTGGTTGAAGTGGTCTCACCTGATGAGCAAAGTAAACTAAAAAAACATCAACAGCGATACTCACTGCGAACGCGAGTACGTGAATTTATTCATCAAGAAACACAACGTAACTTACTCAGTAGTAGTGTGATGATGGCGGTCTTTGCGCCTTTTGCTTTGTTAACTTTATTAGGTAAAATTTGGACACCTTATAGCTTTAGCAAAGCTGTTAATAAGTTGAAGCATGATTTTGATGCAGAGGTCATAACCAGGGTAGAAAGTACCCGGGTAGAGAATACCTGTGAAACAGACCATCAAACAGATGATTCAAGTGCATCGTTACAGCATGGTTTTACCATTAAAGAACAAACTCAAATTGTAGCTTCTTTTCTACAGAACAATGGTTTGCTGTCAGGTTTTTCAAATTTTGTAGTCACTATGGGGCATTACTCCCGCAATCAAAACAACCCTCATGCTGCGGCTTATGGCTGTGGTGCATGTGGAGGTAAGTTCAGCGGTCCTAATGGGCGTGTATTTGCAGCGATGGCAAATCACGTTGATGTGCGCAAAGCGCTAGCCGAAGAAGGTATACATATCCCTGATGATTGTTGGTTTGTGGGGGGTGAACACGACACGTGTAACGAAGCTATCAAGCTTGATGATACGGACCTCATACCAGAGCATTTACTCCCTGCTTTTGCTAAACTAAAAACGGATTTGGCATTAGCTGCCAAACACTCTGCACATGAACGCTGTCGCAAATTAGCATCGGCTCCCCGTAAGCCTAACTTGAAGCAAGCGACTGAGCATATTGCAGCTCGTGCTGTAGACTTCTCACAGGCTAGGCCTGAGTTAGGCCATGCGACTATCGCGGCAGGCTTTGTGGCACGTCGTCATCTGTCGCAAGGTACCTTTATGGATAGGCGGTGTTTTCTCATTTCCTACGATGCTAGTGTTGATCCTGATGGGAAATACCTGGAGCGTATTTTACTGAGCGCAGGGCCTGTGGGAGCGGGTATTAATTTGGAGTATTATTTTTCATCAGTAAATAATGAAAAGTACGGATGTGGCTCAAAAATAGTGCATAATCTCGCTGGTTTATTTGGTGTTATGGAAGGCAGTACAGGTGATTTGCGTACAGGTTTGCCTTTGCAGATGGTTGAGATTCATGAACCCATGCGCTTACAGCTGATGGTTGAAGCAAAAACAGATACGTTGACCGCTATTTATCAACGTCAACCTGCTATTCAGCAACTAGTCGGAAATGGTTGGTTGTTACTGTCAGTAAAAGACCCAGAAACGGGTAAAATTTACACGTTTGCACCAGAAAGTGGTTGGACACCGTGGCAACTGCCTCAAGCAGCTGACGAGCAGACTCAACCTCCTGTTGAAAAATCAGAGGATTGGTATAGTGGACATTACGATCATTTGCCCCCTGTGCTGTTAAAACAAACAGCTCAGTAAGATAAAGAGAGACCTTTGCACGAAAGACATGACGGATATAGCAAGCTTAATAATTGAGTTGACCGTTTTGATAAAACGGCAAGCTCACTAAAAAATGGCTTGAATTCCCTCAATTTCTGCTAAAAATTCGGCCAATAGCTCGGCTATTACCCTCTTTTTTAGCAAAAATAGAGAAAATTACGCTCATTTTTCTCTCGCCATCCTTTCATGCAAAGGTCTCGAAACAAAAAAAGGAAAGGTAAGCCATGTCTGAATGGTTATTAAAAACAATAATTGCTGCAATCCCATTACTGCCGTTATTAGCGGCATTATGGATTGCTATCGGCTTTATCTTCGGTTGGAACCGACTAGAAAAAGGTGAAAAAGAAACCTCACGAGTGGCAGTTACCGCTATCACTTTATCTTTCTTCTGTGTTTTAGCACTAGATGTCATTGTTTATTTACAAGGCTCGCCTGGCACCGTGCAGTTTGTACAATGGCTGAAGAGTGAGCATATACAGATCAATCTTAGTATTTTATTGGATTATAAATCGTTAGTGATGGGCACACTGGTTGGATTTATCACGCTTATAGTGACTCGTTTTTCAGTAAACTACCTACATCGTGAAGCGGGTTTTCAACGCTTCTTCATGATGTTGTCGGTGTTTAATGCAGCCATGTTGATTATTACCTTTGCGGGGAATGCAGCACTGGCTTTTATCGGCTGGGAGCTGGCAGGTGTGAGTTCCTATTTATTGATCGCCTATTCGTGGCATCGTGATGTAGCGACAACTAATGCAAACCGTGCTTTTGTGACTAATCGAATTGGTGATGCGGGTTTCATCATCGGAATCGCTTTTTCTTTTTTCTGGTTAGGCACCGTTGAGTGGGAAGCGATGTTTACCACGGTTAGTTCAACCATTCATATTGGTATTATCGTTTTCGGATTTATGATCGCAGCGCTAGCTAAATCAGGGCAATTCCCGTTTAGTGCCTGGATTACACGGGCGCTTGAAGGTCCAACCCCATCCAGTGCAGTGTTTTATGGCTCTTTAATGGTACATGCTGGTGTGTATTTACTTATCCGCTTGGAGCCATTATTGCTACATGTTCCTGCTTTAATGGTTTTGATGGTTCTGATTGGTGGAGCAACCGCACTTTATGCCTATATTGTGGGTTTAGTGCAAACGGATGTTAAATCATCCTTTATGTTTTCAACCCTTTCACAAGTGGGCTTGATGCTGGTTTGGATCGGTTTCGGACAATTCGAATTGGCGCTATTTCATATTGTGGTTCATGCGATTTGGAGGGCTTATCAATTTCTCCATGCTCCCTCCTTTATGCAACATGTTGAAAGCCCCGCACGACCAGTGCCTAAGTGGTTAAGCAACAATGTGTGGCTGTATACCGCAGCACTACAACGTTTCTGGTTAGATGTTATATCTGATTCTTTATTGACTAAGCCTACGCAAGCGCTAGCCAATGAAATGCAGATCTTTGATGAGCAAGTGGTTGATAGAGTCACTGGAATGCCGTCACATTCTAATATGCTATCAACGCTGTACCATTGGGAGGCTCATCAACAAGGCAAGCTCAATATTAGTAATGAAATAGGTCAGGGCAGTGGTTTGTTTGGTTCGTCATTACAATGGTTGGCAAGTAACTTACAAAAAGTTGAAGAAGGTTTGATCTTAAAAGGTAGTGGCGAAGGCTTACTCAGAGCCATGCACTTCTTAGGTAAATATTTAGAGTTGATTGATCAGCTACTGATGCAACCGCGTTATTTACTGGTATTAATTATGGCAACCTTTGTTGTGGTGTTGTAGGTCTAATAAGGATAGTTATTCATGCAGTTTACCGAGATACCCTCTGTTTTCCCTTTTTCGTTACCTTTGTTAGAAATTTTACAGCTGTTGCCTTTATTTGCAGCGATTGTTTTGTGGAAAATAAAAGGCATTCCTGGCGCTATCATTGCATTATCGGTTGCCATGTTAGAGATGATCGCGTCTATTTTTCTCTATCAAAACTTTGATATTCAACAAAGTGCAATGCAATTTGCCAACCAAGCAAGCTTGTTGGGTGTGCCGTATCATGCGGCTGTTGATGGCATGAGTATTCTGTTTGTTCTGCTAACTGCTTTACTGGGGCTGCTTTCTGTCTTATTCATTATCTTCAGGAAATTCTATACCAGTAACATCCTTGGTGTAATGGCATTGATACAAGGCTTGTTAATGAGCCAGTTTGTAACGGTAGACTTGCTTTGGTTTACCTTGATGTCAATTTTCGAAATCATCGCAACAGGCTATCTGCTTTATCGTTGGGCTACGTATATTGATGCTGAGCCGATGATCATTCGCTATGCACAATTCATGTTGATAGGTGTATTGTTATTAATGCTAGGCACTTTTATGCTGGGCTGGAATTATTCCGATTACACACTTCACCAGAGCGGTACAGGTGCTTGGTCGTTTGACTTATTTGATTTGGCGAAAACACCTGTAGAACCCGCTATAGGGACGTTTATATTCTTTACCTTGTTTTATGGGTTAGGTATACGCATCCCCATTTTCCCTTTACATGGCTGGCTACCGTCTACCATGCAATATGGCAATGTGACTATTGCACCAGTCTTTTTACTAGGCTTGAAAGTAGGTGTCTATGGTTTATTGAGGTTTGTTTTTCCTGTACTACCTGATGCGGTAAATAGCTGGCACAAAGTAGTCGTAGTCTTTGCCATGGTCGGTATTTTCTACGCTGCTGTCCTAGCCATGCGGCAAACCAATATGCGTCGTTTAATGGCCTATGGCGTGATTAGTCATACGGGTATTTTGACTATAGGTTTGTTTACCTTGAGCCGTTTAGGTTTCGAAGGTGGCATTATGCTAGCCATTAACTTTGGTTTAGCTATTTCAGGGCTCATGTTTATGACAGGGCTTGTGTGGCATCGCACCAACACCGCTAAGTTACATCAACTAGGTGGCTTGTTTGAATTTTTGCCACAAGTAGGTATTTCGTTTTTGGTGGCGGGTTTAGCTATTGTTGGTATGCCAGGCACACCAGGTTTTGATGCGGTGCATTTTGTACTGGAAGCGTCAATAGCTGAATTTGGTGCATTGATAACCATAGCTGCTGCAATGGGCAACGTTACCGCAGCGGGCTTCCTGTTATTTGCTTTCCAAAAAGCCTTTTTGAGCGAACCTGCAACCGACACATCAAAGTGGGACAAATCACCCGCTAGACTAACGGAATGGGTGATGGCAATCACCGTTATTGTGGTGATATTGGGAATGGGTTTCTTCTCAGACCTGTGGTTAGATTTATTTGAGAAGTCTCTAGATGGCTTAAGTACTTTATATGGCAATAGAGGAGGGCATGAGTAATGCTAGATATTAGTTTAAAACTGTCTGAGTTCTCCTGGTTGACCACATTACTTTTATTGTTGCCATTAGGCGCAGGGCTAACCTTAGTCATGCCTGCCGATAAAACTCGTTGGAGCGCTTTATTTACCAACTTGGTAGTGCTGGCTTTAACGATATTTCTAGTAACAGGGTTTGATAGCACCCAATCAGGTTTTCAATATGTTGAAAAGCACGACTGGATTAGTACCTTAAATATTCAATACTTTCTCGGTGTAGATGGTATTTCTATTTTATTTTTACCTGCAACTGCATTGTTATTTACAGCGGTTACGCTAGCTTCATGGAACAGTATTCAAACTATACGCAGAGTTTATTTTGCACTGTTGTTGATACTTGAATTTTCCATTCTGGGTGTATTCTCATCTCTGGATACGATCTTATTCATGTTCTTTTGGGAAACCACATTGATTCCCTTGTACTTCCTGATTAGCTTATGGGGAGTGGGAGCCAACAGACGCTATGCAGGCATGAAATACGTGCTGTTTATGATGGGTGGTGGTTTACCGTTAGTCTTTGCCTTTATATTGCTAGCCATTCAGCCTGATGGTAGTTACCTATTTGATTATACTCAGCTGATTCAGGTCTCTAAAGACAACCCTTATCAATATGTTATCTTCTTTTTATTGTTGATAGGTTTTGGTGTAAAAACACCCTTATTTCCCATGCATACCTGGTTGCCAGTATTAGCTCAAGAAGGGCATCCTGGTACCATTGCCACTATTGTAGGTTTAAAGTTGGGGGCGTATGGGTTACTACGTTTTACAGTACCCATGGCACCAGACGCAGCTCATCACTTTCAGTTTTTACTCATTGGCTTAGGTACTATTGGCGTGGTGTATGGCGCGGTAGCTGCGCTAAGTCAAACTAATATCCGCCGAATGCTGGCTTTTTCAAGTTTGAGCCATGTTGGAATGGTGGTAGTGGGTATTGCAACGTTTAGCCTACAAGGTATACAAGGTGCTGTTTTCCAGTTATTAAACCTCACCATGGTCGCGGGGGGGCTGTTTTTACTCGCAGGATTTTTGCATCAACGAATAGGCTCTACCGATGTGATCAGTCTAGGCGGTGTCGCTAAGAGCATGCCCTTGTTAACGTCATTCTTTTTCTTCCTTGGTCTCGCTAATATGAGCGTACCGGGTACGAGTACATTTCCTGCTGAATTGTTAATTATCGTTAGCACCTTCGAACACTTTACAGGAGTGGGATTAGCTATTTTATTTGGTGTCATCATGGGAGCCGCCTATTTTATAGGTATTTATCGAAAAGCCTTCTTAGGTGAATGTCGTCACGAAGTAGTTGCTGATGCGGTAGACCTTAAAAAACGTGAATTACTTATTACATTTGTCATGTCTGCTGTAGTTCTAGCTGCGGGCTTATACCCACAAATGATACTCAATGTGATTGAGAGTAGTAGTCAGCTTTGGGTGACACTAGTTAGTCGGTAATACATTCAGGGCTGTTCAATACTAGTGATTATTGAACAAATAACGATAATCAAGTATTTGGAAGTGGGACTTTAGGGACTGTGAAAGTATTCAAAAAATGCTGTTTGTAGGGTGTGCTGAGGTACGAAGCGCACCATAAGTGCATGATAAACGGTGCGCCTCCTCCGTCGGCACACCCTACATATGAATACTTTCACAAACTCTAAAACCTCACTTGAACAGCCCCGGGCAGATCAAGTCTCAGCTCTATTTTGAAGCTATGAATCGCTAGCTTCTCCGTGAGAAACCATACAGAACAGTGCATGAGGCATATTTAATCAAACACTGATATACTTCGCGCAATAATTTTTTAGATCAATAGGTTTACGATCCATATGGAGGTAGCCTACAGCGGGTAGAATAGGGCACATGACAAAAAAATATAACACTTTTTTTAGCGTACTGTTAGTGACGGCACTCGCCACTCCCTTTGCCGTACACGCTGCGCCTGAAGCAGCTCAAGCCGATGCTTCCTCTCAGCCCGTTTGGAAAACCATGACGCCTTCTGGCGATGAGGCTACTGCTGAAGATAAAGCCAATAAGGCTAATTTGGCAACGAATGCTACCTCACAGCCTACATCAAATACCACACCCAACGACGATGGTTTTGCAAAACCCCCACCGACTGCATCTGTTGACAAGGCTGATAAGGTAGAAAAACTGACTGCGCGGATTGTGGCAGATAACGCCACTGTCGAAAGAGGCACACCTATAACTTTCAGCATTGAAAGCAATCAGCCTAATCTGCGCTTTTACTGGATTAGCAATGGACAGAAAAGTGCAGGTTCACAGTTTACGGTTAATACACAAGCACTAAAGGTTGGTAAACACCGTGTACGAGCAACGGTAACCAATAAAGCAAGAGTTCAAGCGCATGCTTCACTTTTCTATGAAGTAAAGGATAACGCTGAATCTAATGCAGCCACTAATGCAACCACAGAGCAAACAGATACAACCACTAAAGTAATTGAGATTCCTGCTGTTAATTCGCCTGTGCCAGCTCCAATCTCTACTCCTAGTCAAGGTGAGCAAACAGCTAATCCTGCTAAAAATGACGGTGTTATTGAATTGCCCGCTGTTAATGTTGATGCTAATAATGAGTCGAACAGTGATAACAGTGCTCAGAGCCAGGCTTCAAACAACTCTCAGGGTAGTAGTTCGGGTACAGATACAAGTACAACGAAGGATATAACTGAAAACAATGATACTACCAATACAGACAATACAAGCAATGATAATAAAGGTGACACAGGGTTACAGTCACCTTCATTAATCATCCCCCAGCGACTAACCATCGTAAAAGGAAGCGAGGCTGTTTTTCGCAGTAGTGTTAGTGCTGAGGAAGGTAATAAATACCAATGGAAGTTTGCTGGAGAACGTAGCAATAGCAAAGAATTTAGTATCAATGCAGGCACTTTGGAAACAGGTAGCTACTTAGTACATCTAAAGGTAACTGATAAAAATAATGTAGAAAAAAGGGGCGAAGCAACGCTCATCATCCAGTCTGTTGAAGATAGTGTAACGCGAGTGCCAGACCTCTTGGGTTCAAATCTCCAATCGGCAAAACAACAATTAACATCCGCGCATTTACAGCTTGGAGAGATTAAGGAGCAAGCGGTAACAAAAGGTGTGGGTAGCATTCTTGAGCAGATTCCTGAAGCGGGTAGTCAGCAAGACAAAGGAACTGCCATTAATTTAACGGTGGGTATCTCAGCCATCGTTCCTGCACCAGATGTGGTCGGTAATAATTTATCGGGTGCAAAGAAACAACTAAAGGCAGCTGGCTTGCAAATAGGTGCTGTTAGTTATGAGATCAATGATAAAGCGATAGGCATAGTTTTATCACAAAATCCCTCATCAGGTACTGAGCTTAGTAGAGGTGATGCTATAGAGTTGGTGTTGGGGAAAGCCACTCCTAAGCCATTAACTGCAAGTATTCAACCGACATCTATGGTGGTCGAACAAGGGCAATCGTTAGAATTCTCTACGGTCATTGTCGAACCTGAAGTTGATAAAAATTTAACTTTTAAGTGGAGTTCAGCCGAGCTTACAGGTACAGAAAGAGTCTTCAAAATTGATACTAGTGGGCTTAAAACAGGTAAATACCCCGTCTTGCTAGATGTTAGTAATGCTCAAGGTCAAACTGTATCAAGTGAAGCCTTCTTTGAGGTAACGGCAAAGACAACAGTAGTTCCTGAGTTGACAGGAAGGGTGTTGAGCGAAGTACATCAAATATTAGCCGATGCTGGTTTAAAGCTGGGAGAGGTCAAACAACGACCTAGTGATAAAGAAGCTTCTCAAGTGCTTGAACAAGCTCCTGCTATGGGTGAGCGTTTAGCAGTGGGTAGTGTTGTCAATTTAATTGTCTCTGTTGAGAAACAAAAAGAAGCAACAACTATCACTTTGGAAGCGAATACAGAAAAGCTGAAAGTCGGTGATACGGTAACCTTTACGACCCACTTATCACCGCAGCCCAAGGGCGATAATATTCATTATGTGTATACGATGAATGCTGAGAAAAAGGCAAATGTCCAACCCACTTTCCAATGGACTCCCGATAATGAAGGTATCTATTCTGTTGCGGTCACGGCTTATAACGATACAGGTGTTTTGGCTAAGTCAGAGTCGCTGAGTATTGATGTTTCACCTGCTTGGGAGAAGCCTATTGCTAAGATTCTTCCAGAGATGCAAGTTATTAAGCAAGGTGGAAGTGCTGAGTTTGTGAGTACTGCAACTTACGATCTTAACAGTGCTCTCAACTATGAATGGTCCAGTGAAACTAATCACGGTGGAAGCAAAAAACAATTTATGTTTGATACCAGTGAGCTAGATCCTGGCTCCTACAATGTCAGCTTGAAGGTTACCGATGATCAGGGGAATAGCTCAACTACAACTGCTATATTAGTGGTGCAAGCCAGCGTTGCCAGTTTAGACCGTAATTTAAATAGTAGCTCAGGTAAGGGTTTAGATAGCAATGCTACATCTACTGCTGGTAATAGCGGTAACGGAAATGCATTAGATAAAGAAGCCATTGCTCCTACTATTGAGCTAAGTCTTTCCAGACACATTGTAAGTACCGATTCAGCTGTAAAAATTAAAGCATTAAGCGATAAGCAACTCAATTCTGCACTGTATTATTTCGAGCCAGGAGATAATGAAAATACAAAATGGCTAACCTCAAATGAAACGGTTCACGCTTACAAAAGTTTTGGTACGTATCTCATTCGTGGCGCGGTAAAAGAGGGTGATAACGTTTACTATACCGATAGCGCGACTATTTGGGTGTGGTCTCCTTTATTACTCATCATCACCGCTGGAATTGGCTTATTAGCCTATTTATTAATGTGGTGGTGGACTAAGTTTATCCCTAAAGCTAGAAAAGCTCCTGTAAGCAAGATGGACTCTTTATCTACTTTAGACATTCCACATAAAGCTGAAGTGATAGAAGAGCAGGTTCCTCTGTCAGAGACATCGGCTAATAGCAAAGCCGATGGTGATGATATTGTCACCGACAAAAAGCATAAGAGTGATGAAACTGTTACTTCAGTTTTGAAAAAAGCCATCATTCAATTTGTATTAGGTATCGCGATTTCTATACTTGTGCTGTACGTCATACTAAAATCAACCGGTCTTATTTAATGAAAACCTCAGTTATGCTAACGGATTCGCATTGCCATCTCGACAAAGTTGATTTAACGCCCTTTGATGGTCGTATTGAGAACATGCTCGATCATGCACGCCAAGCAGGTGTTAGCCAGTTTCTGTGTGTTTGTATTGATATGGAGCACTTTGAAGATGTGCATCGTATCGCACGAGACTTTGATGATGTGTATTGTTCGGTGGGGTTACACCCGACCCATCAAGACGGTATGGAGCCTGATGTTGACACGCTGGTCCGTTTTTCTAGCCAAGACCATGTCATTGCCACAGGCGAGACAGGGCTGGATAATTTCCATTTTAAAAATGATGCAGATATGACATGGCAGCATGATCGTTTTCGGACGCATATCCGTGCGGCTCGCGAATCTGGTAAGCCTTTAATTATTCACACTAGAGAGGCTAAAGAAGATACGATTCGCATTTTACGAGAAGAAAAGGCAGACGAAGTAGGCGGTGTCATGCACTGCTTTGCTGAGGATTGGGAAACCGCACAAAAAGCATTAGATCTTGGTTTTTATATTTCTTTCTCTGGAATAGTGACGTTTAACAGCGCAAAAGAACTACAGCAAGTCGCGCAGAAAGTCCCTGAAGATAGAATGTTGGTAGAAACAGACTCTCCTTGGCTTGCACCTACTCCCAATCGTGGCAAACCTAATCAACCTGCGTATGTTAAATATGTGGCTGAGAAAATGGCAGAGCTAAGGCAGTGTGATTATCAACATATTGTTAAGACGACAACGGATAACTTCAATACCTTGTTTAAATTGTAGGTATCGTATCTGTATCATTCATAAAAATAACTTGGCGGGAAGGTAGCACCCAGGGCTGTTCAATGCTAGGAATCTGTTCATGGAATAGACAAAGTTCCCTCCACCTAGCAGGGGGAGGGTTAGGG